>JAUYSM010000011.1 GCA_030696315.1 Pseudohongiella sp.
TGATCAAAGAACGGTTTACTCCACCTAAAGACACAACGCGTCAAAAAGTACGTGACTGCTATGCGTTAGTGAAGCGCTGGGAGCGTGGTGGGCGCATGGCGGATACGCAAGAGTTTAACAATCTGGCCTTTGATCGCAGGCGGTTCTCGGATGCATTGATGGATGAACTCAGACGTGAAGTGCCATCGCTGCTGGAGGAACGCGGCAACACCCTGATCATCAGACACTGCTATGTCGAGCGCAAGATGACACCGTTGAACCTGTATGTGCAGGACTGTTCACCTGAGCAATTGCGCAGCGTGATGGATGAGTACGGTACTGCCATCAAACAACTGGCGGCTGGCAATTTGTTTCCCGGCGATATGCTGTTAAAAAACTTTGGGGTCACACGTCACGGCCGCGTGGTCTTTTATGACTATGACGAGATTTGTGCGTTGACCGACTGTAATTTCCGGGAACTGCCGGAACCTTTGACTGATGATCAGCTCTATGCAGACCATCCGTGGTACAGCGTCGCGGCCTTTGACATTTTCCCGCAGGAGTTTCGCCAGTTCTTTTCAGGTAATCGCCGGGCCAGAGAAGTGTTTGAGCAATTGCACAGCGACTTGTATGATCCAGCTTATTGGATTGAACTACAGGACAGAATAAAGGCCGGATTTGTTGCAGATGTATTCCCGTATCGCAAAAAACAACGTTTTCAGCACCTTGCCTTGATTGTGCGCAAACATACCGACAAACAATCGGCGTAGTATTATTTTAGGTCGTGAACTTCATAGCATATCGCGTAGTTTGACCACCCAAATATCCAAGAGGCCCGAATGTTAATCAATACCAGCATCGATATAAAAAACGTCGTGGAAACACTTAATGCTCTGCACTATGAGCTCAACAACCGCCTGTCTGGCATTCAAAACGACCTGAGTCGCGGGCGCAGCCAGGACTCACAAGAGCAGGCACAGGAGACCGAAAACGACGAAGTACTGCATGCGCTTGCTGCTGATGCCCGCAAAGAGTTGATCGAAATCGACAACGCGTTGTCGCGCATCCGCAATGGCACCTACGGTGTATGTGCCAGCTGTGGAGAAATAATCAATCCTGAGCGGCTGGCTGCTTACCCCATGGCAGTGCGTTGCATGGATTGCACTGAAAAATGAGGCTTGGCGTTTCTCGGGCGCTCACGCGCTTACTGTCGGTCGTTCACGCGCTTATTTAAAGGCGTCCTGCACACGCCTGAGTAACTCCTCGTCGCTGAAAGCGTCCGTGAGAGTCATACCGAAACGCACAATCACCAGATTCTCAGAAGGCACAATGTACAGGCGCTGGCGTCCAAGGCCGCCAGCAAAAAACAGGTCTCTACCTTGATTTGGCAGGATGCGTTCCCCGCTGGGGCGAGCATCCGGTGGCACAGTGTCAACACCTGCCTGGTACGAGCCATTTATGGCATTGTTGCGCCACCAGCTCACGCCATATCCCTGATAGGCCGGGTTATCGATCTCGGTAATCAACGCCAAGGTCGCAGGATCCAGCAACTGTCGTCCCTTCCAATACCCGCCATCTGCAATCATCAAGCCGTAATTCAACCAGCTGCGCGCGTCCAGATAAGCGCCTCCGGCCAATTGTGGTTTGCCCTTGATGTCACGAATCCACAAGTTGTGATGTTGTTCCGGCATGCCAAGTGTTTTAAGCACATTGTCATAAAGATATTGCGCAGGATCCTTGCCGGTTTTGCGCTCAAACAGTGCCGACAAAATATAGAAATTCACCGAGCCGTAAATAACATGACTGCCTGCCGGAAACACCTGGGTGGAATGATTGACGGCCAGATCGTAAATATCCAGTTGTGGAACACGCAATACATTATAAGCTTCCGCATCTTTCAGGCCGCTGCTCAGATTGAGCAAGTGCCTGATCGTGATGGCTTCACGCCCCGGATTACCCTGCCACTCCGTGATGGTGTGAAAAACCGGTTCATCGAGGGTCCATATACCGTCTCTGACACCCAGCGCAAACAAGGCGATGCTGAAACTTTTGGTGCCCGACGCCAGTAGATGCGGGTCACCCGACGCAAAAGGCGCAACAAAGTCCTCAAAGACAATATGACCATTTTTGGCGACTACCAGCGCATCACCGTTAAAAAACCGGGAGTACAAAGCTGCCGATGAAAAACGCTCGGCGGGAATTTCTCTGGTCAACAAAGGCTCACGCAATTGCAGACGCATCGGCTCGCCGGGCAGCGCCTTCATCTGCAGGAAATAGCGCCCGTCCGTTTGCGCATCCACATGTGCTACCTCAACGCGGTCAAGATAGGTATCGCCCTCAAAATGTCCACTGCAGTTGCGGGTGTCGGTTGAGGGCCGGCTCGTCGCCGTGTTTAAACCAAACTGCAGCTGATCATTAAGCAATTGCAAGGTGACATCGTAGTTACCTTCAAGCACTGCCCGATCCCGCGGGGCACCGGCAAACAGCGCAACACAGCTGTTAAAAAGCCCGGTGCGCCCATCAAAGCTGGCTATACTGCTGACAGACGATTGCGCAGCCACCTGAATGGGCAGCACACACGCAGCCAGGAACAGTAAACCCGCCTTTAGATAAGATGATTGTCCAACGCTCATGTGACGACGCTCTTTCAGCAACTGCCTGGAAGCGACTTTATAACATACCTGTCAGTTTGACGAAGACTCAACTGTTACCCCCCTACAATCGGTTGACAAACAGCGCAATAGCCTCGAGCACCTGCTGCTCATGCGACAGGAAAATCCAGTGGTCGCCATCCTCAATGGCCAGCACATCCGAGTCCGGCACCTCGTTGTCAAAGCGAGACATCTCCGCAGCCTTGCGTTGACTGTCAATCTGATAAAGCTCAGCAACCGCTTGTGTTACGACCGGATCGTTTGTCGGATACCAGCCTTCCATCAAAGCGTCCGGTGATGATGGCACCGCATAGATCGCCAGTGCCGGTACTGTAATGCGCGAGTAGTCGGGTGCCTGCAGCCCCATCATAATGGCATCCAGATACAGTGGGTTATGCTTGTTGGCACCTGTTGCCAGATCGTAGCTGGCCAGAATTTCCCCTTCAGGCGGTAAAATCGGCATACCCGTTGTGCGCTGTGCATATTGCTTCAGTGCGTCGTATGACACGGATTCAGAGGGACGCACCGGTGGTTGCAGCGGCAACACTGCATTTAATTCACGATAACGCCTTTTATCCAGCAACTCGCTGCCACTGACGCGGTCATACGCAGCATCCAGATAGATCAAACCATTAAAACGTTCTGCATGGTTTGCGCCAAGATAACTCAGTTCCTCACCCCCAATCGAATGCCCGACCAGAATGCTTGAGTGAATACCCAGCGTATCCATGACCTGCAACACATCCTGACTCAGACGCTCAATGCTGTAACCCCGGTCCGGTTTTCCGGATGCACCAGTGCCGCGCCGTGTCATGGCAACTACGTTGTAGTTGGCAGAGAGCTTTACAGCAAGCTCATCGTAAGCGTGTGCTGTGGCACCTAATCCAGGAAGCAGAAATAACGTAGGCGCATCCGGACGTTCTGACGAGCGCCAATCCAGTACTTCCACGCGCACACCCGGTTCAACCGCAATGGAGCTGACTTCATGTGGGGAACTATCACGCCAGCTGGATTGCTGCATACTCAGCAGCATATCGTCGGACGGCAAGGCACACAGAGCAAGCGGATCATCAGGCAACCCGCTGGACACCAGTTGCCGGCTCACCACGCGCTCAATGTTGTATGCCGTTATCAGTACTTTTGAGCTATCGACAAGGCTGGGCGAATTCAGCGTCAAACGGGTTTGTTTGCGTCCAAAAAACTCCAACCAGCCTGGCGCAAAATTAGCCCGGAAATAGCTGTCGACACGGCTGGATTCAAGGCCGATCAACTGTGCTGAAATCAGCGCCGGCTGAGATCCGCGTTTTGTGCACTCGACATCAATGGTATTGGCATTGTTATCGAGTACCGCTTTGCAGGCACCAAGCTCAGGGTAATTGTAGAACTGACCGTCCACCGGCAACTCGTACGACACCGGTGACAACAACGACATGTCATAGGTGATTTCCAGTGCCACACTGTCATCCCCTGCAAGCTGCGACACCACATCACCGGGAATCAACCAATAATCTGTTTCTACCGAAGAGCTTGCAGCAAAGCGATTACTGGCGGTTGAGGATCGCGATAAGTTGACACCTTGCGGCAGCGAATCAGCTTTAATCACGGCCTGCGCGCGTATACGATCCAGCCGCCAGTCAACTCCGATCTCTCCGCCAGCCACTGAAGAACGCAGCCACTCTGCCAGCATGTCACGCGTGCGTACCGTGGTGCTGAACGTGATGGCACCGGAACCCGCAGCTCTGAGTCGTTGCTCTGGCCAAGCTGCATTCATCAGCAACTCGTTATCGGTTGTCGACCCAGGCTGACTACCCGATCCTGGTTGACTACCAAAGGTACTTGCCGGAAAACACGCCTGCACCGGCTCCAGTTGCACAAACTGCTCCAGGGAGTCGTCCGCACTGTTAATCAGACTACGATGAATGCCAATGGCCGTGTCCCAATTGTATAACCACATGGGTGGATAAACTGTAAAAAACACCAGCGCGATACTGACAGCAAACGCCTGTTTTGCGCGCCGGTGCTGTCGTTGGCAATACAAATACCAGAACACCGCCAGCGATCCGGCAATACCGGCCAGCAACACCGGCAACGCCTGCAGCCACATCATGCCGTCAAACTCGGCACCCAGTTCTATGCCCATCAATTCCAACACAGGACGCGTGGCACTCCATGCTGGCATCAGAAATATAAACACAACCAATATCAGTAATAACAGTATGCGCTTCAAGCCAGGTGTCAGTAACCCAGCCGCAAAAAGCAGAGGAATTGCCAGGACGGCCGGCATTTTTTCCACAGCGGCCGCAAAAGACAGAGCCTGGAGAATGTCGTGGCCGTCACTGATATACATAAAAAATCGACCGAGTATCACCGGCAGCACAATGGTAAGCACCATAAACAACAGTTTTGCCAGCATCCAGTCGGTTCGCGGTATTGGTCTGGCCAGCCAGTCATGGGTCAGGCTGTCGGCAGGGTCCTGTTGCAAAACAGAAATCATCAGCAAACAGCCAACAAAATAACCAAGCCAGTAAAAATTCGACTGTACCATCAGCAAAAATTCAGCATCACTCGCGAGCGCAAGTGCATCCAGGCTGGAGATCACCGGTTGAATCAGGAACACGGCACAGCCGAGCAGTACCAGCGGTAACAGACCCACAATATCTTTTTTGATAATGGCGGTGACAATGCGCAGGTGTTGCTGAGCCGTTGTTTGAAAGGAACTTTTCTTTATGGATGTCGATGCTCTGCTCATGACAAATCCCTGCTGGCCAGACGGGTTTTGCGGATAAGAACGTTACTTATCTCACGCAGAGTCATCGCTTCGGCTGTAAACTGTACTGCACCAAACATTGAATTGAGTTGTGCCATAAGACGCTGTCTATTTTCAAACGACGATTCTATAAAACGCAGTGAGTGACCGCTTATTTCTGGAAAAAACCAACTTTCCGGGCAATTGTCAGGCAGTTGTTTCTGAGCGGATAGCGTGACATGCACGTCTCGAAAACGTGCGTGCAAAGACTCTATGGACTCCTGAAAGTGCAACCGGCCCTTGTCCATAAACGCGATGTGACTGGTAAAGAATTCAATCTCGGCCAGTTCATGCGATGAAATCAGAATAGTGGTTTCGTCTGCTTGCTCAAGCAAACCTTCTACCACTTCATCACGCGTTAAGGTGTCCATCCCGCTGAGCGGTTCGTCCAGAATCAGTAATCTGGGCCGAAATGCCAGGCCCGCCACCAGCACCGTTTTCATACGCATGCCATGTGAAAGTTTGCCAAGCGCGCGATCCGCAGGCAGATCAAGATGACGGCGCAAGGACTTTTCCAGCCCCTTGTCCCAGTTCGGATACAAGGCGCGCAGATAATCAAAATACTGCGCAATCGTAAGGCGCTCCGGCAGCATCTGACTTTCCGACACATAACCAATCTGCCGGAAATCCTGTGGCTGCAGTGACCGGCTATCGCGTCCAAGCACAGTTGCCGTGCCAGAGTCTGGCTGGATAATATTCAACAGCATACGCATGGTCGAGGTTTTGCCGGCGCCGTTTGTTCCCACCAGCGCAAACGCTGCACCTTCCGGCACCTGCAGCGATAAATCGCGGACCACCTCGACCTTGCCATAACGTTTGCAAACATTGGTGGTATTAATGATCATTGGACACCACCTTCAATGAATCCAGCTTGCGCCATTGAGTCTCCACGGAGTCCAGCACCTCATCCAGTTTGACACCCACCCGCCGCGCCTCTACAACCAACTGTTCCACATCATCATTGAGCAGACGTTGTTTATCCCCGCTGCGCGCTTTTGGTGGTAGCGCAACGGTAGTGCCGCGCCCGGGACTGGAAACCAGCCAGCGTTCCTGTATCAGATGCTGAATCACTTTATGCGCCGTGTTGGGATGGATTTTTAAATCCTTGGCCAACACGCGTACAGAAGGAAAGGGATCACCAGGTTTCATGGCACCACCCAGAATAGCCCGGGTGGCGCCATAAACGACCTGATCGAAAATGGATTGGCTTGAATCGAGTTTGATAGTAAATGGTGTCATATGGACAGTGTGACACCTGTGACAGTAAAGTCAAGATGGAATTTTTCGAAAAATGGTCTAAACTCCCGTTAAACCTCATGCAAAAGAACAACAAGGAAAATGCCTATGCTGCGCTCGGTCAATCTTGAAGACTATATGATAAAGAAACCGCTGACGATTCCGGCTGACGCTCCATTGTTTGAAGCCGTTGATCTTATTACTAAAAACCAGGTATCTGGATTGTGTGTGGTTAACAGCGATGGCGAACTGGCAGGTATCCTGTCTGAAATGGATTGCCTGCGCGGGATTTTGACCGCCAGCTACGATAATGGCTCTATTGGTAGTGTTGGGGACTACATGGTGTCGGCAAACATCAATTCTGCCAAAGCATCCGATGACATTATTGACGTCGCGGCAGACATGCTGGCCAAAGGCCAACGCCGTCGCCCTGTGGTCAATGAGAGTAATAAACTGATCGGACAGATTACCTGTCGACAGATTCTTGCAGCAGTGCGCAAGCTGACCGGTACAAAATCACCATCCAAATAAAAACAGGCAGCCGTGGCTGCCTGTTATAAATGACTTCTGCAAACTCTGACAGGAACGTCTGATCAGGTTTTCCTGTCAGACACTCCAATCAGATACTGCTATCAAAAGTTCAGACGCAAACCAATCATGTAGCGCTGGCCGAATTCTTCGTACTCGGACACACGGAAAGCCTCGCCTTCGTAACGGATACCGGGCTCTCTCAGCAGGTTGTTAGCCTCCAGATAAACGTTGGCATTGTCGTTGAAGCTGTAGCCAACTTTGAAGTCCAGACGGCCGACTTCATCCCAGAAACCATCCCCCAGAATGTCGCCATCGCCAATACTGTCAATCCACTTGGTGCGGTACTGCCAGCTCAATCGGGTAGACAGACCATAACGCTCATAGGACAGCGCCAGGTTGTAAATCATGTCTGAAGAACCGGGTAACTGGACCTTACGACCATCAGGTGTCTCACTTTCTGATTCGTTCAGCGTCAGGTTGGCGTTAACACCAAAGCCGCTGGCCCAATCAGGCAGGTTCAAGCGATCCGCGAACGGCTCTAAGGTCTGTGATACTGCCAATTCAAACCCGGCGAGGTAACCACTGCCACCATTGTCGGTTGTTGTGAAGGTGTAACCTGAACGGTCAATACCGGGCTGGTTCAACACGTCACTGCCAAAACGTGGGCGCTGCACAGTGAACAGCACATCATCCAGTGCTTTGTAGTAAGCGCCGACGGAGACGAAGCCGCCTTCTGGCAGATACCACTCAAGATAGGCATCCGCGCCGCTGGCTTTTTCCGGTTCAGCAAACGGGTTACCACCGCTGATGGATGTCGTTTCGTCAGAAACGTTGAAGTTAGGACGCAGGATGGTGAAATCCGGGCGTGCCGCACCGCTGTTGGCAGACAGACGCAGTTTCAATTCCTCATTGATATCCCAGTTCACATGCACGCTGGGGAAGAACTGCAGGTTATCTCCACCAACATTGGCGGGCTGGAAAGTATTTCCGAAACGAACCAAGGCACTGCCTGAGTTCTCTACCTGCTCAACACGTGCGCCGGCCAGAATATTACCCCAGTTAAAGTAGGTGGTAGCCATCGCATAACCCGACAACACACTTTCGTCGACCTCGTAGTTGTTGGTCTCTGAGGTATTGGCCTGCACGCGCGACGCACCCTGAGCCGCAAGGCTGCTCCACAGGTTACGCAGACCTTCGTCAGAGAAATAGCGGAAGGTGTAACCTAGCGGCAGCTTGCCCTTGTACGGATCATTCAGCGCAAAGTCATTGGTTGACGGCAGCGCAAGACCGCGCGAGGTCAGAGCAGCCGGGATAATTTCCAGCGTCTGACGGGTATCTTCCTTGGATCTGTCGTCGTACTGCACACCAAACTGCACTTCCGTCGCACGACCGAACAAGGTCAGATCGCGGCTTAAGTCCAGACGTGCACTGGTCGAGCGGCTATCCTGAAGACGTTCAAGGTTGCGCAGATACACAAATTCATAATCCTGCGGATCTAATGAACGCTTCATGGCACCTTGAGAAAGTGTGCCATTAGGATTAACAATCGTTTCATAGAGCGTCACACCGTGGCGTGCACGGTCGGTGTAATCATAAACCACAGTCGGTCGCATGCTCAGGGCATTTGCACCGCGCGGGCTTCGCCATGCTGACTGAACTGTCGGTCCGCTCTCTGACTGCGATTTGCTATAGTTCAGGCGCCAGGAGGCATCCCACTGATCAAAACGCTGCTCACCACCTAGTGTATTGGTGAAAATACTTTCTACCGTTTTGTTGGTGTTTAGGGTGCTGTCGAGTTCCACACCAAAAATTCTGCCTTGTAACGGCGTATTGCCGGTGCGTATGTCTGCATAACCACGCGTGGCGCCGCGATCCGTGCGTGTCGCGCCGTCATCCAAATCGAATTCATGGGCGTTGCGCAGCTCATCATCGGTAAATTCTGTGTAGATTGAGCTGAAAAAGAATTGATGGTAATCCGAAGGACGGAAGTCCACACGGCCAGACAACGCAGAGTTACTGCGGGTCAGGCGATAAAGTTTGTTCTGGTGGGCATCAGCCCAGGCGCGGCCTTCATAACCCGCCTCGCGATCTTCAGAGTCAGCACCACTTTCCCAATCAGTCTCGAAGTTGTCGGTGACCATGTCACGCTCATAGCGAGAGGCCGACAGCAGCACACCAAAGCGTCCATCAGCAAAGGTGTTGGCTACAAAACCACCAATTTCGTTCTGATCGGTGCCACCCAGTTCGTTATAACCGGCGCCGAGATTCAATGCTGATTTAAAACCGGGATAGTCAAAGGCACCGCGGGTAATGATGTCAATATTGCCTGCCAGAGACTCGCCCTGCATGGCTGGTGTTACTGCCTTGCGCACGGCAACGGCGCTGCCTATGGCCGCAGGAACGGTGTCGGTGCGCGCTGATCGGCCGCTGGGCGCAATCACGTTGACGCCGTCAAATGAAATAGTACTCCAACGTGATGGCGCACCGCGCAAGCTGACTGAACGCTCCTGTCCTTGGTCACGTTGTACCGCAATACCGGGCAGTCGCGACAAAGCGGCCGCGATGTTCTGATCCGGGAATTGACCCACAGCATCGGCGGACACGACACTGATAATGGCGTTAGAAGAACGTTGCAACTGCAGTGCTCTGGCCTCGGACTCTGCCTGAGGACGCGCACCTATGACTACCATGCTCTCGATCAACTGGTTGTCTTCACCGGTCGCACCCAGCACCATGTTGACCGTTGCCACCTGATTTCCGGTGACAGTCACGTTTGCCTGGCGCGCCGGGCGGCCCACATAGGTAACGTTAACGATGTAATTTCCTGCCGGTACACCTCGAAGTGTAAAACGTCCCTCGCTGTTTGTAACGGCAACCACATCAACGCCGCTGACGCGCACTTCAGCACCAACCAGGAAACCACCACGGACAGCGTCAGTCACCACACCACTGATTTCTCCGGTCGCTGCTGCGACACTGGCGGCACCCGCCTGTGCATGAGCAACATTGGCAGGTCCCGGCATCGCAGCGAGGCAAGCGATACCACCAACAAGAATAGTCCCGAAACTGTTTTTACACTTCTTATACATACCAAAGTTCCCCACTGGTTAAATACGTTAGCCACGTACCCGTTTATTGATCAGAATTGCAGCAGTCTAGGGGTGCTCTGTGACACTAATGGTTCAGATAAAAGACAGTTGTATGAAGATTGCATGACAGCTGGGAAAGGGGAAATTGCAGAAAAACCGGTTCTGGGGACGCTACTGCACCAATGCAACCGACTTGATCAAAGCCCAGACCTGCTGCCCGGTTTGCAGATCCAACTGTTGGGCAGACCAGCGCGTAATTTCGATCAGCAGGCCTTGGCCATCCGCCAAGGTGGTACTCAGTAACAGGCGATTGTCCGGCAATTCATGTATTTGCTGGATGACCACTCGCAGATGATTACGGATACTGATGCGGGACGGATCGTCCAGTGCGACGCTGACATCGCGCGCCAGCACGCGTAAGCGCGTCGTGGTTTGCGGTGCATGCGAACCAGCTGAGGCCGGGCTGGTCTGCACATACAATTGCGCTTGTTCAACACCAAATCGGCAGACACCCTGTGCATCAGGTTCGCTTAACATGCCCAACAGCACGGATGCCGGCCCCTCATCGGCAAACAGCGGCGAGTCGGGTTTGGCCATGGCCTGCTGCAGATCACAGATGTCGTCAATGACGCCGTCGCGTATAAACACTACCCGATCGGCCAGCCGCTGTACTTCTTCCGGGGAATGGGTGATCAGCACTATAGGCACCTTGCTTTCACTGGAAAGGCGTGACAAAAACGGCATGATTTCGCGCTTGGTTTGGGTATCCAGTGCGGCCAGCGGTTCATCAAGTAACAGTAGCTGCGGACTGGACAACAAGGCGCGGCCTAGCGCAACCCGTTGCGCCTGCCCGCCAGACAGTTGATCGACCCGGCGATCAGTCAGATTATCCAACCCCAGCATTCTGATGACAGTATCCGGTTGTAAACGGCGCAAAACTTCAGGTGTGCGTTTGTAGCCGTATAACAGATTACCTGTCACCGACAGATGCGGCAGCAGACTGGCCTCCTGAAACACCAGACCCACACGACGCTTTTCTATTGGCACAAACAATTCTGCTGTCTGCCAGCTGATGCCTGCAAAACTCACCCGGCTTGCGTTGACTTTTTCCAGACCAGCAATGATTCGTAACAAGCTGGTTTTGCCACAACCCGAACGCCCGAACAGCGCAGTGACACCTGTTAATGGCCATTGTGTATCCACATCCAGCGTAAAGTCACCGCGCCGCAATCTGGCTTTGATCTGCAACATGTTGGTGCTCATAACTTCACCGTGTGAAAGCGGCGATTGATGCTGTACACCACAAACAACACCAAAAATGAGAACACCAACAGCATCAGAGACAGTTGATGTGCCGCCTGATAGTTCATGGATTCTGCGTGATCGTAAATCAACACCGACAATACTTTGGTTTCTCCCGGAATGCTGCCACCCAACATCAGGATCACCCCAAACTCACCAACGGTATGCGCAAAGCTGAGTGTGGCCGCCACAATAAATCCGCCTTTGCACAGCGGTAGCGTGACACTGAAAAATCTGTCGATCACACCAGCGCCCAGAGAAGCGGATACTTCTATAGGCCTGCGTCCAAGATTGTTGAATGCTTCCAGCAAAGGCTGAACCGCAAACGGCATGGAATACAACACAGAAGCAAACAGAATACCTTCAAAGGAAAACGCCAGATGGTTAAACCCCATACTTTCCAGTGAACCTCCGACAAAACCTCGCGGGCCCAGTGCCATCAACAGATAAAAACCCAACACCGTAGGAGGCAACACCAGTGGCAATGCAACAATCACCTGCACAACCACACGCCAGCGTGATCGACCGCTGGATAACCACCAAGCCAGTGGCGTTGCAATGATCAGCAGAATGACGGTGGTGAAAAAACACAGCCTGAGCGTTAGATAAATTGCCTGCCACTCCGCCTGACCAAGTTCAAACATAAACTGGATTCTCTATTGGTTTTTACGGTTCAGAAATTTCTGTTTCTAATGTGTCAAACCCATTAGTCTGAAAAATAGTTTTCGCGGTTTCTGATACCAGAAATACTGAAAAATCCGCAGCCACGCGATTTTGCGCAGCACGTCGGGTTATCACAAATCCCTGCTCCAACGGCTGGTGCCGCGATGTGTCAATAAGATAGTAACCCCGCTCAGCCAGTCCAGGCTGTATGGCCAGAGAAAGCGCCACAATACCTATGTCTGCCGCGCCGGATTCTGACATCTGCGCCACTTGGGATATATTCTCCGCAAAAACCAGACGCGACTGAACTTTATCCCAGACGCCGGCGGCTTCCATGGCTTCACGCGCGCGCTGACCATAAGGCGCTACAGCTGGCTGGGCGATAGCAATTCTTCGTATGGATTGATCAGCAAGATCTTCCAGCTTAAGATCAGCCGCGTTCAAGTGGGCACTCCACAACACAATCCGGCCGAGTCCGTATACGACAGGTACTGATGTGGCCATGCCTTGATCAAAAAGATTCTGTGGGAATTCCATATCTGCAGACATAAAAATATCAAACGGGGCACCATTGATTATCTGTGCCATCAGGCGCCCTGATGAGCCGTAAATTATTTCAATGTTATTACCCGGATTCTCTGACTCATAGGCCTCAACCAGATAATCAAGTGTTGGCCTTAGTGACGACGCAGCCGCAACCGTAATTTTTTGCGAGTATACGTTCTGACTTAAAACTAAAATCAGTGTCATCAAAGAAATCCTGAGCCAGTTTTTCATGACTGAACCCCCAAGATCATATGCGATGCTTTGATAAGCGCACACACAGAGTCTCCGACCTTGAATCCCAGCTCCTGCAGACTTTGCTGGGTGATGATGGCTGCAATCGTGTTATCGCCTGCTAACTGCACTACCACTTCGGCATTGATCTCACCCGGGGTAATACGCAGCACCTCCCCTACCAGACGGTTGCGGGCTGAGGTGCGCAACCCATCACTGGCCGATGCCAGAATAATCCAGGATGCCTTGATCAGCGCCTGCACCTCCCGGCCCGGCGCCAGCTCCAGATCCTGTACACTCTCGCGCGTGATGATGGCGTGCAGCGTGTCACCGCCGCGCAGACGCAGATTAACCTCGGCATTTACACCGCCGAGCTGAATGGATTCCACGGTTCCCGAGAGAATGTTACGGGCACTGCTTTTCATACTGAGTTTCCTTAACAAGGCCAGAGAAGTATCCAGATTGCCAGCGGCCTTTAGCTGCGCCATCAGTTGCGCTTGCAGGCTCCGCAGGCTGGCAAGATCTCTGACGACTTGATGCCCTGCCTCCGTCAAATTGGCACCTCCCCCGCTGCGCCCACCGTGTTTTGAACATACCAACACGTCTCCCGCCAGATTATTCATGACATCCACGGCATCCCAGGCGGCTTTGTACGTGATGCCTACTACTTTGGCAGCGGCGCTAATCGAGCCGGTTTCGCCGATGGCCGTCAGCAAGGCCAGCCGACGCGGCGAAATCTCACCCGCAGGTGTCGCCAGCGCAAATGGCGCTATAAATTCCCCAACGGATTGCTGCAATGAATCTGTCATGCGAAATATACCTGAGTATATAGAAACTCGAACACGCCGATTATGCACAGATGCAGAGAACTTGCAAAGCAATCTCATGTGCTAGACTCCGGAAAGTTTGCGGCAACTTCATCCAGCCCATCAGGTCAGTGAGCCTTATGCTGAGACGATTAACCCTATATTTGTTGCTTGTTCTGCTGATTTCGCCAGCGGTAGCGCAGTCGCCGCAAGCCGTGTTGTTTTCAAAAACCTTGTTATCGGCCACCGCAGACAACTCACCGCACCCAAGCATGCTTGCAGACATGCCTCTTTACCAGAAACACACCGGTGTACTGGTGTTGTTACCCGACCCCACGGACAGTGACCAACTTGCCGAATCTGCTTTTCAACACAATGCACTGGCAGATCTACTGTCTGGTAGCGCAGAGCCCGGCAGCGGACTGTTTGCGCTGACGGGTAACTACGCGGCACTGCAACAGATTCTCCAACAACGCGAATTGTTGTTCTGGCAACTGCCGTTATGGACGCTGATCATCAATTTTTGCTCAGCGTTTGTTTTGCTGTTGCTGCATAACAAACAGCGCGACAAGTCGCTGTATAGCTGGCTGATCACGTGCGCACTGCTCGGCAACATGTACTTTATGCAACAGTTATCCTCGATTGACCTGTCGCCGCTACTGATCAACCTGTGTGTCTGTGCCTGGCTTTATACGCTGTCACGACTATCTATGCTGACGCAAAACCAGCATCAAACCCGCACGGTCACGGTGCTCGTGGCGAGCGCGATGGGCGTGCATCTGTTGGCAGCGATGGCAAACAGCCCGCCACTCGCCAGTGTTAGCACTGCGATTTACAGTCTGGTTTTGCTGACACTGAGCATGCGCGGTTTGCTGTGGCGCAGCCATGTTGTAGACAAGGCAAGCACAGTATTGCTGGCAGCCGTAGCTCTGGTATTGGTTAGCGTAGTAGCCGACAGCGTTATCTTATTATCAGGATTCAGTCTGGCTTCTCATCCCGGTATGCAATTGCAGCTGGCACCCATTACCCAGATACTGAGCGTGCTGGCTGCGCTTTATTTTTTGGTCAACCAGCACGCAGACACTCAATCTGAACTGATCAGTCTGAATACTTCGCTGGACCAGCGAGTGCAGTCTGCGGGCGAAGAGTTACAAACCCGCTACCAGCAACTGCTGAAAGATTCATTGGATGCCAGCAGCATGCGCGAACGTAAACGCATCTATCAATCCATCCACGAAGATTTGAGCGACAAACTCCTGCAGTTGATTTACTCGGCCAATGACAAGGAAACGGCTGATCTGGCGCGCACCGCACTGGCAGAATTACGTGATACGCGCAGCCTGACGCCGGATCATACGCGAGCACTGGAAGATGTGCTGGCAGATGTACGCAGCGAACTTCAGCAACGTTGTGATCAGGCCAATATGGCCTTGAACTGGCAGCAGGAAGCGCAATTGCAACACGTGCAACTGAATGCCAGACAAAGTTCAGCGCTCAGTCGCACCTTACGCGAAGCGTTCAGTAATCTGCTAAAGCACGCCAAAGCGGATAGCGTTTATGTGCAGTTCATCGCAGGACAAAACGCCCGGCTAAGCTACCATGTGCGCGACAATGGCACAGGCCTGCCGACTGATTACAAGCCCGGTAGAGGCTTGGTGAATATGCGCAACCGCATACGCGAACTGGGCGGGACGCTGAGCATCAGCACACCGGCATCTGGCGGCACGGAACTGATCTTCACCTTGCCTTTGGAACAGACGGAATCTGCGCAGCTCAGCTGGACAACAACACCATGACTGCTTCCAGGCTGAGCTCCCCAAGACTCAATCTCCTAAGCATGCTGCCCGTGGCATTGCTCATGGTATTTCTGACATTGCTGTTGGTCTGGGTGCTTGCCACGCAGTCAACCAGCGCTGGCAATTCAGTGTTTATCACCAATGCACAGCAGTTGGCCGCTGATTTTGATGGTCATGCTGCGACAGCCCCAGAACAGCACTGGCGATCAATCTCCTTGCCGCGATCATGGTCGCGTGACGAGTTGCATCCGGCTCAAAACGCGGACGCCTGGTACCGCGTAGCACTGCCAGAGCAGGCACGCGATGTTCAATGGAATCATCTGCTGATGCTGCGTCACATGATGAATGTCGAAGTATGGCTGGATCAACACTACCTGGGCAGCGCCGGCCCGGTCATGCCTGGGGTCTTGCAACGCAACTGGAATCGGCCGTTTGTGTGGGTTATTCCGGAAGACTGGTTAAGTGGCGACGCACACATGCTCTACTTCCGACTGCATTCCGCACCGGACTTTGGTGTCATGAGTCCCTTTCTATTGGGGACGGAACAGGCCATACAAAGCAGATATCAACTCAATTATTTTCTGCAAATAGACCTGGTCAAGATCAGCTTGCTGGCGATGCTGTTTATCGGCTGCCTCAGTGTGTTTGTGTGGATAAGAAACCGGCAACACAACTGGATGTTCACTGCCTTGATGAGCATGAGCTGGTCCTTGCCCTTGCTGTATATCTTATTGCCCAGCGTGCCAATCGCTGAGTTTAACTTCCTGCGCATTTCGCATTGGGGCACGGTCACTGGCGCTTTCTGCCTGCTGGCATTTATATACGCTCACTATCTGAAAGTGTCGCTTGAGCGGCTGAAATGGCTGGGCCTGCTGCCGGTGATCCACGGCATTCTGCTTGCTTTCTCACCCGACCAACAGGTTGTTTATATCGGCAGCGCAGGCCAACTGCTGGCTCAAACGCTATTTGTGGTTCTTATTGTGCAGTTACTGGCCAGACCCGCGCTGCGTAATAGTGAGGTCTTCAGCATCGTGGCGGGTCTGCTGGTGATGTTGCTTGCCGCTGCTCATGATGTATCGCTGGCGGTCAGCAGCAGCATTGAGCGTTGGCGATGGGATATGTTTTTATCCTATATCACTCAACCATTGATGATGATTCTGATCAGCTGGCACGGCATCCGGGCACTGATGACTGCCAGGGACGAGTTGAATGCGCTCAATGCCCTGTTGCAGTTGCGACTACAGGCCGCCGAGAAGGAAATCAGCGAGGTATTTGAACAACAGGCGCAACTCGAACGCGAAATCCACTTGTCCGCGGAACGCGAACTGGTCTATCGCGATCTGCACGATGACCTGGGCGCGCGTCTTTTGTCGCTGGTATTTAAATCGGAACAAGGCCCCGCTCGAGATCTGGCGCGCAGTGCGTTGCAGGATCTCAGGGATATTGTCAGCCGGGTATTGAGCGCTGAGCAGCGCTTGTTTGCAGTGTTGGCCGACAGTATGGCGGAACATGAAGGGCGTGCAGCTGCGCTTAAAAAACAGTTTATCTGGGATATTGGCAACCTGCTTGAGGACGTCAGTTGCGATAGCCGATTGGTGCTGGGCTTGCGTTTGTTGCTGCGGGAGTTGCTTGGTAATTGTTTAAGAAGTGTTGATATTCAGTCGCTAAACTTTGCTGCCAAGCTGATTGGCTCAGACCAGTTGATGATAACGCTGAGGTGTGACCCCGCCGTAGAGATAGCAATGCCGCCATTGCTGCGTAAACGCTTGGCAGTGTTAAATGCCGCGCTTGAGTCTTTCGATGACAGCCGCGCTGGTACCCAGAAAATGTACTCTCAACTGATCCGTGTGACCCTGACCTTAACACCCATGTCGCCGAGCACAAGTGCTGTCGCATCTTAGTGGCAAGGCAACTCAGTCAAAATGCATCCTGCGACACAATTCCCCGACGCGAAGCTTCCATGGCAGCTTCGGCCCGACTGGAGATGTTCAGTTTGGCGTAGATGGATTTGACATAACCGGCCGCTGTATTTTTGGAGATGTTCAGCAACTCACCCACTTTAGGGGTGGTATACCCCTTGGCAATCAAGCCCAGTACGTCCTGTTCCCGGGCAGTCAGATAAACGGTTTCCAAGGCTTGTGCATCCTGTGCAGGATCAGGTGCCGGAACACTGTTTTGCCGAGGACCAAAAAACCCGAGCAGCCGGCGCGCGATCGCAGGCGACAACGGTGGCTGCCCCTCTACGATACGCTTGAGCATGTCTGTCAGCTCATCCCGGCTTTGATCTTTCAGCAGATAACCTGACGCGCCCGCTCCCAGCGCGGCAAACAGGTGCGTGTCATCATCAAACACACTGGTCACAATCGACATGACTTCATTGTGTGTCTGATTCAATTCATCAATCAGATCAATGCCTGAACCATCCGGCAGCCCAATATCAATCAAGGCGATTTGTGGCAATTGCACGGCGATTTGTGAGCGGGCATCCGCCAGCGAGGCAGCTGTTGCAATGGAAACGCCGGGGAAAGCATTGCCCATGGCGGCGATCAACCACTCCCGCGCATCGGGAAGGTCTTCAACTATCAGTCCGTATTGCACCTGTTTCACTCCAGCGCCGGCATACAGAGAGTGCCAACTGTTTGATGGATCGTTTGATTCAGTCATAGGCTACCCCCTGCGGTGCATTACTTATACCCCATGAATCGGGGGTAACAAGCGCTCTGTGTCACTATAAATCAGTCAGGCTGTTCTGAGAAAAAAACCGGGGAATAAAAAAAGCCGGCTGATGTTCGGGGGGATGAACATGAGCCGGCCTGAATGGGGAGAAACCACTACTATCAAAAAAGAACAATCAGTAAAACACTTTCAACCCTCCGAACACACCCCAATCAACTGAGGCTTATCTGTCGAGTTGATGAAAGCTTAGCAGTGCTTTATTACAAATTGATGAACCCTGACTCAGTTGCCTGGCAAAAATTCTGGCGGCACCGAATTCAGATCGATCCCCCAGATGACGGGTATAACAAAGTACACCAGTATGGTAATCAGGGCTGCCGCGATCATATTTAACAGGAAGCCTACCTTCATCATTTCGGTGATCTTGAGTTTGTCGGTCGCAAAAATAATGGCATTGGGTGGCGTACCGACCGGCAGCATAAACGCACAGTTTGCAGCCATGGCACAAGGAATCATCAGCGCATACGGATGGATCTCCAGCGCCAGCGCCAGTGCAGCCACGACCGGCAGAATCATGGTCGCAGTGGCGGTATTGGAGGTAATTTCTGTCAGAAACAGGATTAGCAGCGTGGCGCCAGCAATCATCACGATCAGGTGGAAACCGTCAAAAACTGTCAGCTGATTTCCCATCCAGGTAGACAAGCCGGAGGCCCGGAACGCAGCCGCAATCGCCAGACCGCCGCCAAACAGCAGCAGTATGCCCCAGGGAATTTCTTTGGAATCTTTCCAGTCCAGCACCCGCGTTTGTCCCGGTGTCTTTGACGGGAAAACAAATAACAAGACAGCGGCCGCAATCGCAATCATGCCATCCCGCAGTTCGGGGAGATAATCATCCACAATCCCTCGCGTGATCCACATAAAGGCGGCTGCAACAAAGACCGATGCCACCACCTTTTCTTCGTAGCCGATCACACCCAAAGCATCGCGTTGACGCTGAATCATGTGGCGTCCACCGGGCAGATTGTCAATTTTTGCCGGAAAAGCAACGTGCCCCAGGTAAAACCAGGTGACAATCAACATCACCAATACCAGCGGAGCGCCAATCAACATCCAGCCAGCAAAGCTGATATTGACCCCAAACAACAGCTCAACCTGAGATGCAAGAATGATGTTGGGGGGAGTGCCAATCAGTGTTCCCAACCCCCCGATGGTGCCGCCATACCCCACACCAAACAACAGTGCTTTCTCAAACGATGGTACATGCTCTTCACCAGCCTGACCTTTGAGTGAATTGGCGACTTGGTTGGTAATCGCCAACGCCATAGGCACCATCATCATCACGGCGGCGGTATTGGACACCCACATAGATAAAAAGCCGGTGGCCAGCATAAAGCCGAGCAAAATTCGTTGGGTACTGGTGCCGATAAACGCAATGATAGCCAGTGCAATACGTTTGTGCAGATTCCATTTTTCCATGGCAGTGGCGATAAAAAAGCCACCCAGAAACAGGTAAATAATGTCATCACCATAGGCTGACGTAACCGAGGCGTTGTCCAGCACGCCAGTCACCGGCAACAGCAGAATGGGTAACAATGAGGTTGCCGGAATAGGGATGGCTTCGGTTATCCACCACGTCGCTATCCACAGGGTAATGCCCAGCACAATTTTGCCTTGATCACTGAGCCCTTCCGGCGAAAAAAACAGAGTCGTCAATAAAAACAATGAAGGTCCCAGCAGCAAGCCAATCAGTTGTGCTCTGGAATAGGATGGGTTGCCCCTCGGCTCTCGGGCACCGGGAATGATTCTTAAACTATCCTTGGTCTTGTTGTGGGAGACCCACAAGCCTTGCCACAGTTTTATTATTGTTGTTTTCATATCGACTGCCTGATCCTGTTATAGCGTGGTTTCTAACTCTGAGGTAACACCAGACGAACAGAAGCCTGCTCACCAATTTCAATATCTGCGCGCACCCTGACATCCCCCAGCACATCCTGAATCTGCATATACATCCAACGCCCCAACTCATCGTTAGGCGCAGTAATCATCACAAATGCATTGGTATCGGCAATCACGCCTGCCAGATCCCTGAGCTGGGTCACCACCGACGCCTGACGGCTGATGACATCACGGGTATTCAACCTTGTCACACTGTGTGTGCTTTGGCGTTCGGATTGTAAACGGCGGGAAGCCTGCTCAATGCCGGGATGATTGTTATCGACCTGAGCCGCTCGACGCAAAAAACTCTCCGCATTGTCGAACTGACCTTGTCGACCGGCCAGATCTGCCAGCTGCAAATAGCGCGCGGCAATATCTCTGATGCCATCTTTGGCGATCTGGTTGTCAGGGTCTAGGGCCAATGCCCGGTTAAAATAGTGATAAGCACTGTTCTCTGGCGGCGTCATCAGGCGATCGGAGCGCAGCGCGCGCATGCCTTCAAAAAGAATATCTGCCACATACCGCCGCGCGCGTTCGGCTTCATCAATCACAAAAGGATCAATGACTTCCTCAGTGGGAATCGTTTCAGGTTCCGTAACAACTGCTGGAGGACTTGCTGGTCGTTGCTGGGCGCAGGCAGCCAGCAACACTGATGCTGCCAGCAACAAACTTATTTTGGTGCGCGGCAGAAACGCGTTGAACAAACTTGAAAACTTACCGGATGAAGTACCGGGCAATATGGAGAGCAGCAACATGGGGACACCGTCGAGAAAACACCCCTAGACTATGTCACCAAATGGCAGGAATCTCAATAACTGTCCCGATGAGACGGCCGTAAACGGCGGCACAATGGCAAGTCCATCAGCCAAGGCAACCGAACTGAGCACACCGGAGCTCTGGTCGCGCAGCGGCATCAGCACCGGGAGCCCAGCTCTTTCACTGTCGAGCCCAGCGCGCGGCGTGCTTGTCAGTGTCACACGCACATATTCTTGTCGCGCGCCGGTTGCTGATGCGTCGAACCCGGCTGGCAAATTGATTTCCGTCAATGTGCACTTACTTGCACCCATCATGCGCAACAAGGTCGGTCGCACCAGAATAAGGAAGGTCACAAACGCTGACACCGGATTGCCCGGCAAACCAAAAAACAGACTGCTGTTCAGGCGACCAAACGCAAAAGGTTTACCTGGTTTTAACGCCAGCTTCCACAGCTCAAGTTCGCCCAATTGTTGTAAAGCAGCACGCACATGATCTTCTTCGCCCGCTGACACACCACCGGTGCTGATAATGCAGTCTGCACGTGCACTTGCCGTCAGCAACATTTGCTCGGTGGCAGCCCGTGTATCAGCAACCGCACCCAGATTGATGACATCAAGCCCCAGTCGCTGCAACAACGCAGTCAATACAAAGGCGTTGCTGTTGTAGATCTGGCCGGGCTCCAGTGTTTGCCCGGGTTCCACCAGTTCATCGCCGGTACTGAACAAAGCCACCACCGGCCTTTTACCAACCCGTATGCTTGACACGCCAGTTGATGCCAGCAGCCCGAGGTCAGCGGGTCGCAGTCGATGTCCTGCTTTAAACAAGACACTGCCCGCTTGAAGATCCGCGCCTTGTTTGCGGATATTTTCCCCAGCGGTGACGGCCTGCCTGATGATGATGCCGGGTACTGTCCCGGGTACTGCCCCGGCAGACAATACCTCGCAGTTTTCCTGCATGACTACTGCATCCGCGCCAGCAGGCAAGGGAGCGCCGGTAAATATTCGGGCAAGTGTGCCGGGCGCCAAGGTTTCGGGTGCACTGCCAGCGGGAATACGGGCAGACACCTCATATTGCTTGCCAGGCTGGTGATCTTGGCTGTTCAGCGCATAACCATCCATTGCACTGTTGTCGCAAGGAGGCACATCGCAGGCGGCGATCACATCATCCAGCACAACCCGGCCATCTGCCTGGCTCAAGCTCACTGTCTCCGGCTGTACACTGTCCGCCACGACCGACAACAAATGCGCAAGCGCCTGCTCCACAGGCATCAAATCAGCTTTCATTTCTAACCTTGTACCAGGATTTGACCAGACGCTGCAGGCTGCCATGCCAGGGGCGTTGCTTGATCCCGAAGGTCTCAAAGATTTTTTTGGACGCCAGTGTCGCGTTGGCGATTTGTGGTGGTTCGGTACGCCCCAGATTGATGTTCAGATGGTCCAGCAAGCGATAGACCGACTCATCATGCTGGGCAGCAAACTTGACCAGTTGCTGCACAAACTCACTTTCACGCAAGGATTCCAACGAGGCATAGTGGTACACACCCCACACATCCACCTGACAATCGACCTGTTGCGAGACTGCCAGAATTACGCGCGCCAGATCTTCAACCGGCGTGGGCGCAAATTTGCGTCGAAACACAGTGACATTGCCGTCACCTGCCCGTAGCTCTTCTATCCATTGGCGCATCATCTCGTCCTGTTGTGTCCCAAACAACCAGCCCGCTCTGATGATGATGTGCTGCTTGATCGTCGAGATAATGGCCTGCTCACCGGCAAGGGTGGCATGACCATAAACACAATTAGGGCGAGGAGGATCCTGTTCGTTGTAAGCCAGCTTCTTTTCGCCGCCAAACACATACACCGATGACAGGTGTATCAGGGGGACATGCAGATGGTCACACACTTGGGCAACCAGCGCTGTCTGCAGATGGTTAATCTCATCACAACGCTGCGCCTGCTGTTCTGCCTCGAGCACAGCCAACTGACTGCCTGCGCGAAAGGCAGCCAGATTGATCACCTGATCGGGGGCCGCCTGAGTGATGACTCGGGCAGCCGATAAAGGATCCTGAATATTGATGGTACCGGGTTCCGGCGCCACCCATTCAATCTGTCTTTCCTTGAGTAGCTTGAGCAGCTCAACACCAACACCGCTCTGCGCGCCAATTATGAGTAACTTCACCTGAGAACTTCGCCCCGCTCCATTTGATCATCCCGCAGGTGGCTCCTTGTACCTGGAACCACCCAATCAGAACGGAATATCATCATCAAAATTGTCGAAATCAGCGGGCCGCGCGGGTGCCGGCGCACGGGGCGCCGACTGCGGCGCAGCCTGAGCGGCCGCTGGTCTGTTGCCATATGCAGGCTGGGCCTGAGGCTGGCGCGCACCGCCTTGATAAGCGGGCTCTGCTTCTTGCCCATACTCACCATCGTTTGTGCCACCACTCATACCACGGGTATCGAGCATCTGCATCTCATTCGCAACAATCTCGGTGGCATACTTGGTGACGCCATCCTGCTCCCATGAGCGCGTGCGCAGACTGCCTTCGATGTAGAGTTTGCTGCCTTTACGGACATACTCATTCACGATCTCTGCAAGCCGGTTAAAAAACACCACACGGTGCCACTCGGTTTTTTCCTGCGGCTGACCGGTATTTTTATCCTTCCATTGTTCGCTGGTTGCGATGGCCAGATTGGTTACCGCACCACCACTGGGCAGGTATCGGGTTTCCGGATCCTTGCCGACATTGCCTACCAGAATTACTTTATTGACGCCGCGACTAGCCACCTTGTTATCTCCTCATATCCCGTCGAGATGCTTTATACGATTCACAAAGAGCATAGCATGAAACTCTGACGCTCGCCGATTGAGAATCTGCCCTTTGCGCTTCCACCGGGAACTGACCATAATTGAGCGTTTTTATTTGGCGTAGCAAGCAAAGGGCATCATGGACAAGATCACAATCCGGGGCGCAAGAACCCATAACCTGAAGAATGTGAATCTGAGCATTCCCCGCGACAAGCTGGTGGTGATCACCGGGCTGTCAGGATCGGGGAAGTCCTCGCTGGCCTTTGACACCCTGTATGCAGAAGGTCAGCGGCGCTATGTGGAGTCACTATCCACGTACGCACGTCAATTTTTGTCCATGATGGACAAGCCGGACGTAGATCATATTGAAGGTCTGTCCCCAGCGATCTCTATCGAGCAAAAATCCACATCGCACAACCCACGCTCCACCGTGGGCACCATAACCGAGATTTATGACTACCTGCGCCTACTGTTTGCGCGGGCGGGCGAGCCATTTTGCCCCACTCACCACAAGAAACTTCAGGCCCAGACCGTCAGCCAGATGGTTGACCAGATACTGACCCTGCCTGAAGGCAGCAAAATCATGATTCTGGCGCCGGTGGTGCGCGAGCGTAAAGGCGAACACCTGCATGTGTTCAAAGATTTACAAAGCAACGGTTTTATCCGCGCACGTATCAACGGCATTGTCACCGAACTGGACGACACCCCAGCGCTGGAAAAAAACAAAAAGCATCAGATTGAGGCCGTGGTTGATCGCCTGAAAGTGCGCCCGGACATTCAACAGCGACTGGCGGAAAGCCTTGAAACCGCACTCAATCTGGCCGACGGTGTGGTGACGGTGGCGTTTATGGACGATGACACCCAGCAGCCTGAACTGATGTTTTCGGCACGCTTTGCCTGCCCTATCTGTGGCCACAGCATCACCGAACTGGAACCGCGGCTGTTTTCATTTAATAACCCGGCAGGCGCCTGTGGCAGTTGCGACGGCTTGGGCGTCAAACAGTTTTTTGATCGCAGCCGCATCATCACCGATACCTCGCTGTCATTGGCTGAAGGTGCCATACGTGGCTGGGATCGCCGGAACTTTTATTATTTCCAGATGCTGACCTCACTGGCAGCGCATTACGGATTTGAAGTTGACGTAGCGTTTGAGGCGCTCAGCAAACAGCACCAACAGATTGTTCTGCACGGCAGCAACGGTGAAGACATCGATTTTAAATTTATGAACGACCGCGGCGACTACACCGTTCGCCGTCATGCTTTTGAAGGCATTCTGCCCAACATGGAGCGCCGTTACAAAGAAACCGAATCGCAGGCGGTGCGCGAAGATTTATCGCGATTCATGAGTTCACATTCCTGCCCCGATTGCGAGGGCACACGACTGTGCGCCGATGCGCGTCATGTATTTATCAATGACACCACGCTTCCTGTCATTACCCAAATGACCATCTTGCAAGCTGCTGACTATTTTGCTCAGCTCAGCCTTGAAGGTGCGCGCGCCACCATTGCTGAAAAAATTGTGAAAGAGTTGCAGCAGCGTCTGCAGTTTCTGATTGATGTAGGATTGAATTACCTCACCCTGAGTCGCAGTGCTGACACCTTGTCTGGCGGCGAAGCCCAGCGCATTCGACTGGCCAGTCAGATCGGCGCCGGCTTGGTCGGTGTCATGTACATTCTGGATGAACCCTCCATTGGCCTGCACCAGCGCGACAATGACCGACTGTTAAAAACCTTGTTCCACCTGCGTGATATCGGCAACACCGTGATTGTGGTAGAGCATGATGAAGACGCCATCCGCGCTGCGGATCACGTCATCGACATCGGCCCGGGCGCAGGTGTACACGGGGGTGAAATTGTTGCACAGGGTCAGGTCGCCGACATTATTGCCGCCGAGCGTTCCGTCACCGGCCAGTATCTGTCTGGCAAGCGTTTTATCGAAACACCGGCGCAACGCAATAAACCCGATCCGGCAAAATGGCTGCGCCTGAAAGGTGCCACTGGCAACAACCTCAATAACGTAGATCTGAATCTGCCGCTTGGATTGTTTACCTGTGTGACAGGTGTGTCTGGTTCCGGCAAATCCACCTTGATCAACAACACCCTGCACCCGGTCGCCTCCACCGCACTTAATGGGGCAACCACACTGGTCGCAGCGCCCTATGCCAGCATTGAAGGACTGGATCA
Source organism: Pseudohongiella sp. (assembly GCA_030696315.1). Classification (GTDB taxonomy): domain Bacteria; phylum Pseudomonadota; class Gammaproteobacteria; order Pseudomonadales; family Pseudohongiellaceae; genus Pseudohongiella. The sequence continues at coordinate 25,993 of JAUYSM010000011.1, forward strand.
GCTCGACAAAGTGGTCGACATCGACCAGAGCCCGATTGGCCGCACTCCACGCTCCAATCCCGCCACCTACACCGGCATTTTTACGCCAGTGCGTGAGTTGTTCTCCGGCACCCAGGAAGCGCGCTCACGCGGCTACAATCCCGGCCGCTTCAGCTTCAACGTCAAAGGCGGCCGCTGCGAAGCCTGCCAGGGCGACGGCATGGTCAAAGTGGAAATGCACTTTTTGCCCGACGTATACGTGGCCTGCGATGTCTGCCACGGCAAACGCTACAACCGCGAAACCCTTGAGGTACGCTACAAAGGCAAAAACATCGCCGAAGTGCTGGACATGACAATCGAAGATGCTCGCGAGTTTTTTGATGCCGTGCCCGTCATCGCCCGCAAATTACAAACCATGATGGAGGTTGGCCTGACCTACGTGCGCCTCGGACAGGCCGCAACCACACTCTCTGGCGGCGAGGCACAACGCGTCAAACTCTCGCGTGAGCTCTCCAAACGTGACACCGGCCAGACACTGTACATTCTCGACGAACCCACCACCGGCCTGCATTTTGAAGACATCCGGCAGTTGCTGGCGGTGCTGCATCAGCTGCGAAACCAGGGCAACACCATTGTGGTGATTGAGCACAATTTGGACGTCATCAAAACCGCAGACTGGATCATTGATCTGGGGCCAGAGGGCGGCAGTGGTGGTGGGGTTATTGTGGCGGAGGGGACGCCCGAGCAGGTGGCCTCATCAAAAACATCACATACTGGACACTATTTAAGCCGACTATTGGGTTGACCGCCGCGGCTCATGCATCCATAATCAGCCCAACAATTGTACTGAGCGGTTTACAAACAATGGGATCGGCCAATAAGATTGGTCGAATGTCCCATGCTTTTTTTGGAATTACACAAGCTTATTGTATTTTTGCCAGTTAATTTTTGTTCATACCCGGAATCTGTATGAAAAGTGATCAAGGACGCAACAAGGAAAGCCGTCGCCTGTCGTCATTGAGAGTGTTTAGTTGCAATCGTTGCCACCACTTGATGCGGTTTTCAGGAAATCGTTGCAATCGCTGTAACCGGGTCAAACAGATCCACCAGCAACCCGTCCTTTATTACGCCGTGATACTCATCCTGATTTTTGCCATCTTCAGCGCGTAACACTTAGCCGGCCTGGTGTGAGGGTGGTGTCCGTTGAAGAGCAATCAGGGTGCCTTCGCTGCCCCCACTCTGCAGCGGCGGGGCGGGGCGTACCACGGCTTTCGCAGAGCCGGCCTGGTGTGAGGGTGGTGTCCGTTGAAGAACAATCAGGGTGCCAATCGCTTGCCCCACTCTGCAGCGGCGGCGCCTAGGCGTACCACTGCTTTCGCAGAGCCGGCCTGGTGTGAGGGTGGTGTCCGTTGAAGAACAATCAGGGTGCCAATCGCTTGCCCCACTCTGCAGCGGCGGGGCCTAGGCGTACCACTGCTTTCGCAGAGCCGGCCTGGTGTGAGGGTG
>JAUYSM010000012.1 GCA_030696315.1 Pseudohongiella sp.
CGGTTGCGGTGCCGATTTCAGTGCCATCGGCGTACAACGTAACGGTATCACCGGGCGTGCCGCCGGAACCGGTGAAGGTAGGCGTATCGTCGCTGGTGATGTTGTCGGTGCTTGATGTGCCCGTGTCAGACGAGGCTTGCAAGTCCGGAGCGCTTGGCGCAGACGGCGCTGTCGTATCAATCACAACCGGTGTCAGTGCGGTGCTGGCCGCGCTTTGATTGCCGGCAGGATCCGTATATTTGGCAGTGATGCTATAGCTGCCATCTGACAGGGTACTGGTTGTTACACTCCAGTTGCCGCTGCCATCAACAGTCGCCGTGCCTACCTCAGTACCATTGGCAAACAAGGTGACGGTGTCACCCGCCGTACCGCCAGATCCCGTAAAGGTGGGTGTATTGTCACTGGTGATATTGTCGGTGTCAGAACTGCCCGTATCAGATGCCGCTTGCAAGTCCGGCGCACTGGGTGCAGACGGAGCTGTGGTGTCGATGACGACAGGCGTCAATGCAGTGCTGGCCGCGCTTTGATTGCCGGCAGGATCCGTATATTTGGCAGTGATGCTGTAGCTGCCATCCGTCAGTGTGCTGGACGTGATGCTCCAGTTACCGCTGCCGTCAACAACTGCCGTTCCAACCTGAGTACCATTGGCAAACAAGGTGACAGTATCACCTGAAGTACCACCAGACCCGGTAAAGGTCGGCGTATTGTCACTGGTAATGTTATCGGTGCTGGATGACCCGGTATCAGACGCAGCTTGCAGGTCGGGTGCGCTCGGCGCTGATGGAGCCGTGGTATCGACGGTCGCTGAATCGGATCCCTGACTGCTAACGTTGCCAGCAATATCGGTCGCGGTGGCAGTAACGGTCAATGCGGTGCCGCTTGAGGGCGCTGTGAAACTGGTCGTGATCTTCCCAGCAGTGACTTGTCCACCTGTCAGCGTGACGGTGTTGGTTGTTGTGCCGTTGGAGACATTGATGATATCGCCGGCCACCAGACCTGATGGCAAGGTAACCTCAACATCGACGTCTCCGCTCAGCTCAGCGGTGTTGATAAAACCATCGTTGTTGGCATCTTCGGTGATAACGACCGTCGGTGCGCTGGGAGCCGTAGTATCTACAGTCAGCCCGGTTAATTTGGTCACCGCACTGGTGACGGCGTTGGCGCCGGTCTGTTTGATTTGTACCTGATCGTTGGCATAGGTGCCTTCACTCAGGGTGAAGGTGGTGCCGCTGCCGGTTGTCCAGCTGCTGCCTGAATTCGTTGAATACTCCCATGTGCCGCCGCTGATCAGGTTGGCCACATTGATCTGGCCATTTTTGGTGATGCGGTCGCTGGATGATGATCCTGTATCAGAGGCAATGGAGCCAAACGGCGTGGGTGGTGGAGCGCCAGCTATATCACCAGGCGTAACTGTGGTGGTGTGAACAATGCCCTCGTTGGTGCCAAACTCAATAAAAAACACCGCGGTACCAGATTGACGTGCTCCCAATTTGAACTGAATGGAGCTGAGTGTGTCGTAATCAACTTTAATAGCCGCATTGCTGTTCAGCGTGACATCGCCAGTCTCGTTTGTGCTGGATTTAGAGAAAAATTCAACAAGTTCTGTAACACTGTCATATACGACGCTAATGTCAAATCCAGTGTTGTACGACGCTGCTGTAAACGTACTAAACTGCTGATATTGCTTTATGTCAATATCGTAGGTGTTAACGCGAACATTGCCGAGCGTGACAGTGGTGCCAGTTTTGGTGGTTTCGTTGTAGCTGTCAGCCGCAATAAGATCAATGCGATAGGTGACTCCGGCACCAGCGGTCGCGGCACTGGTGTTTAAGAGCATTTGAGGAGTCAGAAACTTAGTCTGGTTTCCAACCAACTGCCCAGTAGTCGCTCCAGTTGTCTCGTTGTCCGTGAAAAACGCGGCTGAAGAAGTACTAATACCAGCACCAATGTCAACAAGCGTTAAAATTGCGTCCACACCGGCATAGACATCACTGTATAGAAAAATTGCTCCTATGGTTTGCGCATTTGCGCCAGATTTCAGGACGGGAGAACTAAAGTTCAGAGTTTGGTAGTTGACATCAACCACATCATTATTCAACAACGTGTTGAAATTCTCAGGCTCATGGTCAGCAAATAACGAGCCGGTTTCCACGCTGGACGTGGTGTATTCCAATACCCAGTTGCCGCCGTTGGCCATGTTGCCCGTATCGTCGGTGGACGCCGCCACATCCGCGCCAGTCAGTCGGGATATCGAATCCACAAATGCAGCACCTTCACCGTCAGATGCCACACTGCAACCGTAAAGCAGGATATCGCCATCGTCGCTCAGCGATTTGCCGATGCGGCTTAACACCTCTGCGTAGGCGCTGATGTTGTCGGACGTCAGCAGCGTCGAACCAATTTGCTTTTCGCCCTCGCTTCCGTGTCCGATGATGTGAATTGCATCGATGTTGGTTTTGCCATCCAGCCAGTTGGCGATCTGCTGCAGGCCTTCACTCGACGAATCAATCAGCACCACATCGATTCCGGGCTGCACAGCGTCCAGCAACGCTTGCAGATCCGGCAACGAGCCATCGATAAACACCACTTCCCGACGATTGTTGCCACCCAGTTCATGGATGGTCTGCTCCAGCCCGGTTTTTCCTGAGCCGTCTGTGCTGCCCGACACGGGTGCTGCCGGTTTGTTCAGGTCATCCAGCACATCGATCAAGCCATATTGCGCGCTTGCCTCGATGTCTTCCACGTACACCGTCGACTCATGGCCGTTGTCAGCCACGTCCACCACGCTGATCGCCAGCGCGGCATCAAGCAACATCCGCGGTTCAAGTGCCTGTAGGGCCTTTTCGGAGACTTGAACCGAAGGTTTGTTGTTACGATTGCTGGTGGTTTTTGCGGTGCTTGCTTTGCGGGAAGCTGGAGTTTTGCCGGTTTTGCGCGCCATACGAGTGATTCCAAGTGCTGTAGTTTGGAGGTCTTGCCTGCGCGGATTCTAATTTCACTTGGCGTGGTATCAAACATCGAAACGGGGATGAATTGGGGAAGCAAGTACAATTCTTTACAAGCAGTACAGAAAACGAGGCTTTTACGAGGGGAAAAAATAGGGTGGAAATCGGAAAATTAATTATTTAAAACAATGTGTTAATTATTTTAGGTGATACTGGTAAATGGTTGTCAAAATCAAGCTGAACGTCAATCGCGCCGCTCGCGCCCTGCACTCAACATCAAGTGCCAGGCTCCCACAAATACCAGGCTGATAAAACTGATGGCCAGCACAATCACCAGGCGGTAGGGAATCGCGATGTAGACCCCCCAGATGTAATCCGCCAGCATGGCGGCGGCGTTTACAACGATCAGTGCAGCAAAAAAGCAGATCCAGATGATTTTTTTCATGATCGAAGTTCCTGTTGAACGTGCGGATCAGTGAAACAGCCTGTTTTTGGGCACTCTCAGTCTGACAGGTACAACACACCCTTGATGGATGACGTGTCACGGCTGATAAATACAAAAATATCGTCAATGCCATTATTGTTAAGGTCAGTGGCAACAAGATCACCCCGTGGCGCTGGTTCTGGCAAAGCAATGCGCACATTGGGTTCGCGCACGCGTGCCGCCTTGACCTCGGCATTAACCTCCACATTAAACGCCTCCACGATGCGGCGCAGGTCTATCTCATAGTTATCCAGATCGCGGCGATAACCCAGCGATGCCAGAAAGCGGTCGTCGGCGGGCGGTTGTTCCTGCGCCACGGCCTCATAAAACACTTCAAGCTGGTTGGATGCCAACACCAACAAGTCATCCATCGCCGCCCGCGCGCTGGCCGCATCGGGCAAGACTTGAGCGCGCGTAAAGGGGATCATCGGCTCCATACTTCTGGCACGGTCGCGCGATTCCTGCACTGAACCAATCATCCTGACCACTGAAGGGAAGCGCATCGCAACCGTGATACGTCGTGCCGGGCGCCGTGCAAACTGGTTGCCTTCATTGGGATAAACAAATGCTTCCATATTGATGGTGCCAGAGACGGCTAACCACAGGAACAGGTCGCCAATCGACACCTGATCTACACGCCATAACCACAAATCCGGTCGCCCATCGTCATTTTCGTCGGCCAGGAAAATGGACAAGACATTGCCGCTGGAGCGCAGAATCTGATCAGGCTGCTCAAAATTCATGGTGCTGGACTGCCCTGTGCCAGTTTGACCCAGATGCAGGGCAACGCGGCCACCTTCTCGCAGGATAAAGTCGTCAATGCCATCGCCATTCATGTCTTCAAGCAACTCTTCGTGGGTCAGGGCCAACACGCCTGTCAGATTGGCGAAGTCGAGTTGGTCCAGGTCAAACTCGCCCAGCCGTTCGCGAATGGCTTCGCGATCGATGGAGTAATTGGGCAGTGCTGGAAAGTAGTCATTGCTGCGGCTGGCCAGAAATACATCCAGCCGCGCCTCGGTATTCGAAATCAGATCGGGTAATCCGTCACTGTTGACGTCACGCAAACTGATCTGCGGAATAACAAGCGACTGTCCAATTTCCCGGTCCAGTTCGCCGTCGGCTTCCAGCACCACGCGCTGTTGCACGTCAGATTGCACATTTAATGGAGGCTGAAAACTGCCGTCCGCATTCTGAATCAGCAGGCTCATGACACCGGCGCCGGGTACCACCAGATCGGGCAAACCGTCGTTATTGATGTCCTGATAAAAGTTCAGCGGGTAAGCGCCTTTGCCCAGAAAACCACCCAGATTGCTGATGAGTTCTTCAGGCTCGGAAAACGCACGGTTTTCTATCTGCCATTGCAGCACTCGCTGCCCATCTATCAAAGCAATCAAGGCAGGTAAGGGTCGACTGCCGGCCACAGCAACGGATGAGTCTGGTAAATCCCAGCCAGCGGCCTGGCCCGGCAGTGTCAGTTCGGTATCGGGCTGCGCAAAATCAAATGCCGGCGCGCCACTGCGTTGGAAATACGCGCTGAGTTTATGTTCCTGAATTGCCAACAGATCCTGCAAACCGTCCCCGTCCAGGTCGATCACCCGCAGATTGCTGGTGTCGGGATGCAAGGTAAATGGAATCGGCGTGTAGTTGGCGGCTTGTGGTGCCTGTGGTGTCTGTGCCGCAGCCTGGCTGCCTGTCACTAACAACATCACTGGAACGAGCAGCTTAACCGTGTGCTTGAATTGATTCATGGTGCAGACACCAGCACCGTGACGGTATTGGAATGATCCAATACCAAGTCAGGGCGTCCGTCGTTGTTCATGTCCATTACCCGGAACCGCGCAATACTGCGCGTGGGTACATATTGCCAGAACGGCTGATTTTCAAACTGCAGATTGCTGTTGATGCGTTTGGCGGCCAATGCACCCGCCGGAGTGACATGCAGTGCATCGATGCGACCATCACCATCCAGATCAGCGTCCAGCACAATCGGGCTGGACAGGCCGCGCACGGTGCTGGCCGAAAAGGTTTCTTCCAGCAAAAAATCCGGGCGATTATTAAACAGCGCGGGTCCCGTTGCCGCATGGTTAAACAGGAGCAAGCTGCGCACAATACTGGCATCACGAATCGCGGCGACTACCGGAATGGTGTAATAACTGACACTCAGCTGCGGTTTGCCGCCGGTGATCGGGGTGACATCAACACGCAGGTCATAACCTGAAAACCGCATGACCTGATTGGCCTGCGCAAAATTAAAGGTACCACCGGTATTCACATAAAAAGACACCGTCCAACTGTTGCCGTCTTCCACAAGACGCACGATATCGCTAAGCCCGTCGCCGTTAACGTCTAATAACTTGAAATCGCCACGCATCTCCACCGGGGCTTGCCAATCCGGTCGTTCCGCAAAGCTGCCCGCGCTGTTCATTGACAGGATGTTGATCTGACCCTGAATGTCGTTGCCAATGTTCAGGTAAATCAGATCATGACTGTTGGCTGCACTGAGCGGTGCCATGACCGCGGGCGGCATCCAGTTCCTGATGTCCAGAATGGCATCGGCTTGTGAGCTGCCCACTTGTAGAAAATCCTCAAACAGCGAGCCAGAACGTAACTGCACATCCACCAGCAAGCCGTCTTGTGCATTAAAGGAAATGTTGGTGGAGAAACGTCCACTGGGCGGCGGCAAGTCGCTGTCATCAACCTCGGTGTTGACGGTGCTGAACTGATGTCGCAGGGTGAACTGCTCGTCGGGTCCGCCGGTGAACCAGCCATAGTCATCCACGCCGGGTAACAACAGATCTACAAAACCATCTGCATTAGCATCCACGGGTGGGCTTAAAAAGCGCGTCACCTGTGGGTCGGGCACCGCAGATGATAAGGACCAATCAAACAGGCGCCGCAGATTGCCACTGTAACCAGCCACGGCGCTGCTCAGGCTGAATGCCGTGCTGCCGGTGAACAATAACAGCTCTGACCCCGGTTCCGGTCGCACATCAGCCAGCGCCACGGCAACAATCTCGGAGCGGATATCAACAATACGCGAGGCTTGTGCCGGAAAGCGCTGATCGGTCTGTTGCAGGTAGATGTGCAACTGACGGCCGGCATCTGCTGACCAGAAGGGCACAATCACGTCCTGCAGGCCATCGCCATCCATGTCAGCAATCTGCACATCTTGTGGCCACTCCGGGCGCGGCAGTTCGGTGGCGACGTAATTGATGCCCGCCACCTGTGCATGGCTGTTTGTTGCCAGTAACAGTGCGCTGGCCGCAGTTAAAAACGCGCGTGTGATGCGGGCTGATTGCATGTTATTCCTCGGCCAGTTCGCCCAATCCACTGCTGGATCGGATCAGCCCAAGTACACTATAAGAGCGTTCTGGCCCGTTACGTTCATAGGTAAACAGCGAAAACAGAATCAGATCACCAATGCTCAGCCGACTGGCGTCGGGCACTTGTGTCGATTGATAATTAAACAAGGGCCAGGCACGCAGCGAGCTAAGACGCCGGCCCGGATCCCAAAGATTCAAAGCAATGGTGCTCACGGTATTATTGCGACTGACACTCAGCGACACCCGATCACCGGGCTGATACTGGTTGTTTAATAAACTGATGAAACCTTGTGCCGAGGCCACCGGCTGGCCATCTACCGCAAAAATAATGTCATCAATACGCAGTCCCGCCGCGGGCAATGGGCTCTGTGCAAACAGGCGCACCAGCCGCGCAGCCGACACACGCTCCCCATTGGCGGCCTGCAGCCACTCGGTACTGTATCCGGCGCGTGACAATAAAGGGTCGGCACGGTATAGCTCAACAGGAGCGGATTGGTTTTCCATGGCCGGGCGCACCGTGACGCTGGCCTGGAATACGGTGGTATTGCGGCGCACTTCAAAGTTGTAGGTGGTTTCTGTGCGGGTCTGCAATGCCAGGGCATCAAGCATATCGGGATGATTTGTCTCGGCGCCATCGACGGCAAGAATCACATCGCCAGCCCGGATACCGGCACGCTCCGCCGCTCCGGCCGGGGTGACGGCACGCACGCGAATGCCCGGCAACACACTGACATTGGTCAGCGAGTCACTTTCGTTAACACCACCGACCAGGCCAAAACTGACACCGGCGCTCTGTGCGCTGCCATCATTGCCGGCCAATAACTCGTTTTCTGCTGACAAGGTGATGGTTGGCGTCAATGTGCGCGGCTCAGTGCTGAGGCAGGCTGACAATAACCCCGCACTGCTGAGCAGCAGTAATGGTTTTGTCAGACGTAAGAAATTAAGCGTGAATCCGTGCATCCGTCTCTCCTTACAGTCCTTACAGTTTTTTATGGCGAACCAGAACCAGTGCCAGTACCACAAACAGCACCATCTGCGGCCAGGGCACCCACTGATTCAATTGCAATACTGCCGGATCAATCATGACATCGGAAAAACCGCGTACCAGCCGTGCTACATCGTCCAGATAGGATTCATCCAGCAAGGACACCAGATAAGACGCGTACAGATAGTCTGCGGCGCTGCCCAGCACAGACTTGAACAAGTCCAGCCCCAGCGTCAATCCGAGTGCGACACTCAACGCTTGTGTTGTGCTGTTGCATAACACGGAGATCAGTACACCCAAGGCGATGGCCGCTGGTACCGGAATCAGTGCCAGACTGAGGCCCAGTCTGAGTTCAGCCCGAATTTCCTCAGTGCCAATCAGTTCATATCCGTCCTCGACCACCGGGCCAAAGTCCCACAACAGTGCTGCGCTGCCAAAGGTCACCAACAACATCAGCGTGATGGAGACCAATGCCAATAAATGTGCCTGAATGAGTTTGCTGATGACCAGTGCCGGTCGGCTCACCCGACGAATCAACAAATGTCGTACCACACCCAGCTCACGGTCGCTGGCAAAACTCCACGCGGCATAGGCAATCACAATCAGGCTGATCAGCGTCAGGCCCGTCCCGAGTGCATCCACCAAAGCGCCCCAGGCGTCCGCGCCCTCGATATTGCCGGCGCTGCCAAAGCCACCACCAAAGCCGCCCGATGTGGAGTCACTCCCCATCAATGCCGCGCGTGCATCGCTGGAGGCTGCCAGCGATCGCACCAACACTAGTTGCGCCGCCGTAATCAGTGCCGGGATAACACACAGCAATTGAATGGCACGACTGTGTGCAAATACAAAAATCTCCGCTTTGATAGCCGTCAGCAGGCCTTGCATCATGCGACCTCCTGCCGGGCTTTTACTTTGGGTTTGGCGGTCACTTTGCTGACAATATCCTGAAACAGCACGGTCAAATCGCGTTTTTCAGGTTGCAGTTCTGACACGGTCAGGCCCGCCATCACCAGTTTACGGTTGATATCACCGGGGCCGATCCCGTCCAGCGTTAACATAAACGCATTACCAACTTTCTCGAATTTGATTACGCCCAGCGTTTGTTTGAGTAATTCACGGGCGGCATCCGGATGATCGCAGACCAGTTTCAGGCGCGATTCTGTCGGGCTGATCAGTTCGTGAGTTGAGGCACTCAAGGCGATTTTGCCTTCATGCAGAATCGACAGGTGTGTGCAGATCGATTCCAGGTAAGCCAGTTGGTGACTGGACAACAAAAAGCTGGTGCCTTCCTGTCGGTTGAGTCGTTGAATCAACGCCAGCACGTCATCAACGCCCCCGGCATCCAGCCCGTTAAAGGGCTCATCCAGCACTACAAACGCGGGTTGGCCAATCAGTGCATGCGCGATGGAGGCGCGGCGGCGGTTGCCCAGCGACAACTGGCGGATTTTATAATTTGAGTACTTAGTGATGCCGAGCAATGCCTCAACTTCAGCCGGCGTTCGGACGGGTTTGCCACACAGCAAGCGTGCATGTTCAAGGCACTGCCTGACCGTCAAACCGGGGTGCAGTCCGGGCGTGTCAAAAATGCCCACCACATCGCCGGCCCCTTGCCAAAGATTGCGTGGATGGCGACCGAGTACTTTGATCTCGCCGCCATCAAAACCCTGCATGCCCAGCACACATTCCATGGTGGTGGTTTTGCCTGAGCCGTTTAATCCCACCAGGCCGTGAATGGCGCCGCGTGTCACCTCAAGATTGAGATGATGCAATACCTCAACGTCGCCATAACGTTTGATCAAGTCCTTGATATGCAAAACGGCTTCAGTCATTACACGATGTTCCCTGCGAGCGAGTTATTCTACAAATACATCATCCACGGTCAGTTGCTGAATGTTGCCCAGTTCTGTCAGTTGGCTCATGTCCATACGACTGGTATCACCCACGATGGAGATCAGCTTGGGTTTACCCGCAATGTGTTCGCGCTGGAACTGCATCAAGTCCTCAAGCGAGGAGTTTTGCAGCTGCGCAAAACGCTCCGGTCGCGGATCTCCGTCCAGGCCCAGTAACTGCCAGCCGCGCACCGTGCCGGGTATCGCACGGAAACCCACGGTACCTGAGCGGTAGCGGTTGACCAGAGAGCCGTACGCGTCCGAGAAACGGTCTGCAGAGGCGGGCATATTGTCGAACAGTTCAATAAATGCCGTGGTCGCTTCAATGGCCTTGTCGTTCTGTGACCCAATGGCGCCAAGTGCCAGATTTTCTGCACCCAAACGTCCACCCTGTGTGTACTGCGCCGCTGCCGAGTAGGCCAGTGCACGCGCTTCACGCAGTTCCTGGAATACCACGCTGGACATGCTGTTGCCAAAATAGTTGTTGTACAGCGACGACGCCACTACCAATGACTCGTCATATTCACCATCTGGAAACTCCAGACGCACCTGCGCCTGCGCGGTTTCACGGTGGATCACATAAATTTCATTGTTGCTGACCTGACGTGCATGCCGGAAACGGTAAGGGGGCGGGTCTAGCAGATCAGCAGCAACCTCATGTTGACGCTGCAGAATGGCGGTCAACTCTGCTGGCGTCATCGAGCCGGTATAGCTGAGTGTATGTTTGTACTTCTGCAAGTCACTGATCAGGCTCAACACCTGATCCAGCTGCACGGCCCGGATGGCATCACTGCTCAAGGCGCGCAGCATGGGTGACTCGTCGCCATAACGGTTATACAGATACAGCGCTTGGCTGATGGCAGCGGGATCTTCGCGCTGATCACGGCGTGCCTGCAAAATGGAGTTTTTAAGTTCTTCAAAGGTGGCCGCATCGGTTTGTGGATTGTTCGCCAGCTCCAGCATCAGGGCCAGTGTTTCCTCAAACTGCGTATCCATGCCGGTGATACTGATCACGGTTTCATTAGCACCCGAGCTGAAATTGAACTCGCTGCCCAGGCGATACCACTGCTTCTGCAATTCTTCCAGCGGATAGTCAACCGTGCCGGCCTTGCCCATCACGGCGCCGGCCAGACTCAGCAGGTCGTTCTCTTCGGTGCCTACTTCGATACTCATGCTGAAGGTAAAAATATCGTTCAGCGGATTGGGTGCGTAGTACAAGGGCATGCCGGCGTAATCGATAATCTGATAGTCCTCGCCTTCCTGCAGGTAGACCGGTTCGATTTCCTCGTACGGCATCGACAGAATGGCTGATGCAAATTCAGACTGACGGCTGGGGTCAATGCTTACCGGGTCAATGGCAGGTTTATCAACACTCGGGATATCAGCCGGGCCATTCAGGCGGTGCACTGCCACGTAGTTGTTGGTGGAGAAGTACTTGTTGGCAACGGCCACGATATCGGCTTTGGTGACTTGTTCCAGACGCTGAATCTGTTTGATGGAATAGTCCCAGTCGGCTTTCTGCAGATAGGACTGGCGCATCATGCCAACACGCGCAGTGTTGGATTCCAGCCCGCGTTTCTCCATGTTTTTAAAATCATTGATGATGGCGGGCAAAATCCAGTCTTCAAACTCGCCACGGCGAATCAGGTCAATCTGTTCCAGCAACAGCTGTTCAACGTCAAGCAGCGTCTGGCCTTCGCGTGGCACGCCCCACAGGGTTTGTGCGCCAAAATCGTTCTGGAACTGTGGTGACGAACCGGCAGCCTGCACACGTTGACGCTGGTTAAGATTCAGGTTGATCAGACCCGCGGTGCGGTTATCAAGAATCATGTCCAGCAACATCAGTGCTTCCTGATCTTCGTGACCGTTAGGCACGGTGTGGAAGGCCATCTGCACTTCTTCTTCACCTGGGTAGCTGACCGTGACACGCTCAACGGCGGTGACGGGCGCTTCAGTCCAGGTGGGCTCCGGTGGCAGCGGTTTGGCTTGCCAGACCGAGAACTTTTCGGCAATCAGGGCGATGGTTTCATTGATATCAATGTCGCCGCTGATAAAAATTGCCATATTGTTCGGCACGTAATACGTGTCGAAGTACTGCTGGATATAGACCAGTGACGGGTTTTTCAGGTGTTCGGCATCACCAATGGTGGATTGCTGGCCGTAAGGGTGGTTCTTGTAGAGCAGGTCCGCCAGCGCGTAATAGGACAGTCGGTCGCGGTTATCCAGCGTGCGGTTTTTTTCCTCATACACAATTTCCAGCTCGGTGTGGAACAGGCGGAACACCGGGTTGATAAAACGGGTGGATTCGATTTCCGCCCAATGCTGCAGGCGGTTGGAGGGCAAGCCCACCTTGTAAACGGTTTCCTCATTGGAGGTGTGCGCGTTCAGACCGGTCGCGCCCATGCTGTTGTAAACCTTGTCAATCTCATTGGGGATGGCGTACTGCGAAGCCAATTGCGACACCCGATTGATCTCGGCGTATATTTCGGCGCGGCGAGTTGGGTCGGTCTCGTTAAAGTGTTGTTCGTACAGCGCCTGGATCTGTTCGAGGTGGGGACGCTCCGCCTCGTAGTCGAGCGTGCCCATGGTCTGGTTACCTTTAAACAGTAAGTGCTCAAGGTAGTGCGCCAGTCCAGTGGCATCGGCCGGATCATGTTTGCTGCCGGCACGCACGGCGATTTCCGCATAAAAACGCGGCTCTTCGTGGTTTGCGGTCAGATAAACCTGCAGGCCGTTGTCGAGTTCAAAGATATGCGCGTCCAGCGGATCATCGGGATTGGCCGGATAAAGACGTTTGTAACCGGCATTGACCTCGGCCGCAGGGCTATCGGCTGCGCTGCCAACATTCGGGCTGCCACCATTAGCGCCCGGCGCCTGTTCTGCCGGACTGCATGCCAGCAACAGCGGTGTTAACAGCAAAGCTGCACCGACTCGACGCCAGAACAAGGGTTTTATGCGTGCCAGCACGTGGTGTGAAGAGTCGGAAGAGCTGTTTAAATGCATGGCAAATCTCCGCGTTGAAATTGCGCCTACCAATAGGCTTCGTAACTCAATTCACCGCTCATCGCGGGTTTGTTGTCTGAAAAACCGCGTTGCTGCAGCACCGACACCGCATCTTTGACCATGCCGGGGTTGCCACACAACATAAATTGGGTATTCAGCGGGCTGAATTCAATATCCAGCAAGGCTTCCAGCGTGCCGTTTTGCAGACTTTCCGGGATATGTCCCTGAATGGCAAATGGCATCAGACGAGACGAAGGGACTTCGCGGCTGACAAACGCAATCAGTTGGAAACGTCCGGGGTAACGCTGCTGAAGGTCGTCAAACAATTCCTGATAACGCAGGTCTTGGTTGTAGCGCACGGCATATACCAGCACCACTTTCTGAAAGCGCTGCCAGGGTTCTGATGTTTTGAGCATGGACAAAAAAGGCGCGACACCGGTGCCGGTTGCCAGCAGACACAAGGTCTCGGCATCTTTCAGCTGCGATAGCGTCAGTGTGCCTTCCGCTGCGCGCTTTACCCAGAGCTGGTCGCCTTCATTAAAGCGCGACAACTGTTTTGACAGGTCGCCTTCAGTGCGTGTGTAGAAAAAAAACTCCAGCGCTTGATCGCCAGGCGCACTCAATATGGAGTAGGGCTGCGCGCTTTTCTCAAGGCCAATCTCGTCGAGGCTGCCCGGTGCCAGCCAAGTATATTGGCCCGCTTTAAACGGGGAGACCTCCGCTTCGATCCGCAGTGAAAAAAGATTATTGGTCCAGTGGGAGCAACCTGAAACTACACCTTTTACCCAGTCTGTCATGTACTACTGCCTGCTGTGGTTTTGCGGAGGTCGTCATTCTCGCACAAACGGAAAATGATTGGCACTTGGGGCCAAGTTTCTATAGTCTTTGGGGCATCGTTGTGTTGCCCGTCGAACATTGGTGACGGTGCTTATACGCAGCATTCATCAAAATGAGTCAATCGCTGTTCGAATAACAGCAGCAAAAAAAACAAGAGGTGCGCAATGTCGTCGGAAGTATCCCCATCCCTGATTTCACGCTGGTTTAACACCCCCCTGTGGCGCCGTATTCTGCTGGCTCTGGTGCTGGGTGTCATTGTTGGAGCAATTTGGGGGGAAGGTGCGCAGTCAATTCGCTGGATAGGCGACCTGTTTATCCGAGCCATTCAGATGGTCGTGGTGCCGCTGGTGTTTATCACCATTGTGGCCGGCATTGTGTCGATGGGTGATCCCAAACGCCTGGGCTCACTGGGTATCAAAACACTGGCGCTGTATATGGGCACCACGCTGATTGCGATCTCGATTGGATTGACGCTGGCGGCCATGATTCAACCGGGCGTGGGCGTTGATATGTCAAACGCAGTGCCCGGCACCTTGCAGCCACCTGTATCTTTCCGTGACCAGTTGATGCGCATCGTGCCAACCAACCCGGTAGCCGCCCTGGCTAACGGAGACTTTCTGGCCATCATCTTTTTTGCGATTCTGTTTGGTGCTGGCATTCTCAGTGTGGGCACTGCTGGCAAGCCCATGTCAGATCTGATGGATTCCGGCGCAGCCATCATGTTGAAACTGACCGGCTGGGTAATGGAAATGGCCCCCTTTGGTGTGTTTGCGCTGATTGCCTGGGTCTCCGGTACACAGGGTGTTGCCGCGTTGATGGATGTGATCCCGTTGGCCGGCACCGCGGTGCTCGCATTTGCGCTGCATTTTTTCCTGATCTACGGCGGCTTGATGAAGTTTGTGCTGAAGCTGTCGCCGTACAATTTTTTCCGCGACGCTAAAAACGCCACATTGGTGGCATTCTCTACCTCGTCCAGTTCTGCCACCTTGCCGGTGACCATTTCAGTGGCTGAAAAGAATCTGGGTATCAAACCCGTGATTGCCTCGACGGTACTGCCATTGGGCGCGACCATTAACATGGACGGATCGGCTATTTATGTCGGCGTGGTATCAGTGTTTGCCGCCCAGGCGTTTGGCGTGGATTTGACCTTGGTGGACTACTTCATCATGGCCGGCGCCACCACGCTGGTGTCGATCGGAACCGCAGCGGTGCCCGGCGCATCAGTGTTTTTGATGGCAGGCGTGATGGCCACCATCGGTTTGACACCGGCGCAGATTGCCGTGGTCGTGGGTTTTGTGCTGCCTTTTGACAGGCCGCTGGACATGATGCGTACCTGCCTGAATGTCACCGGCGATCTGGCCGTTGCAACGGCCGTTGCCAAGTGGGAAAACGAGTTTGACGAGGATATGTTCAACAGCGGGCACGCGTTTGTGCATCCTGATGCGGATGCCTCTGATTCAAAATGACGGGCTAACGCTGATTTGCTGAGCATGAATTTCTTAGTGTGACGAGCTCACTGTAAAGAGCTCAGAAGTTCCAGGTCACCGTCACGCCGGCACGCACATCCTCGTCAAGAAAGTACAGCGGGGATTGTGTGTTGGTGCGGGTCAGCACCAGCTGGCTGCTCAACTCCCAATCGTCATTTAAACGATAATCCGCCCCTAAAAACATCAGCACCGCCTCACCATCCAGTTGTGATTGCACGGTAGCTGACAACACCAGATCGTCATTACGCAGGTTATTGCTGTAGCGCATCAGCACATTGCCGCGCGTCTGTTGATCTGGGCCACGGTCTTGCTGGGCAGAGGCGCTCAGACTGATCTGCTGGGTCGGGCTGATGCCATACTCCAGTCCGGCCGACACACCCAGCCGATTGCGGCGTTCAAATCCGGGAACTGGCAGCGAGCCTCCGCCCGGTAACTCCAGATTATTCACCTGGTCACTGAGGATGCCTTGGCTGAACGCCACATCCAGCGTCAGCAGCAGTCGACCGATGGCGCGGTTGGCACTCAAACCCAGTAGCCCATAGTCGTTGATGGTGGATTGTGTGCCAAGCCCCGTGCTGCCCGGCATTACCCCAGGCAGCACGAGGGTGTAGCGCAAAGGATTTTCATACAGTCTGGCGGCCATCACGGCAATATCACTGCCACTGAACGAACGGTTCCAGCGCGTGCCAACTTCAAATAATGATTTGTCGCGGTGGTGATAACCCAGCCGCAAGGTTTGGCCACCCATCTCAGGCGCCTTCGGGAACAACGGGCTACCGGTGATGGGGGTTGGATCAAATTCCGGGTACAGGTTGATAAAACTCGACCAGTTGCCGCGCTCACCAAACATGTCCCACACCAGTAACCATTGATTCAGGCGCGCATCCTCGATATCGATAATGCTCAGATCGCGGTACTCCGTGGTATTGATCACATCCAGCACCGAGTTGCCCAGGGTTTCCCCCCAGACAATGGTCTGCCGGCCAAACGAAAAACTGTGGCGCTCGCCGCTGCGCTGCACATAAAGCTCATTGATGCGCCATTCCGCATCATCGCGTTCCGGATTGTTGTATTCATAGTCGCCGGGCAACCACGCCCGGATTTGTGCGCTGCCTTGCAACAGCCAACCGCTGGCAAACGGGTTCTGGTAACGGATATTCATGCCGAGGCGCTGGTTTTCGATGCCGCGTGAGCGCTGTTCCCGGGCGCCGGTTGGCGTGATTGTGCTGTGGCGATTGAGGTGACCACTGAGCTGGTGGCTGAGCCGGAACCGAAAGTGGCGGGGCGCTGAACTGCTGTTGCCGTCGCCAAACAGATCGCTGTCATCAAATTGGGCATCAAACTGAGCGTCAAAAAGCGTGTCGAAGCCGCCATCCAGACTGATGTTATCCGGAAAGTCCTGAGCCTGGGCCTCGATGGCACTTGTCAGACCCGCACCCAGCAACAGCAGCGCACTTGCCAGTGTCGTCGGGCGCAACATGTTATTGCACTTGAGCACGAATGCGCTGCAGTTCGGCTTCACGGAAAGCCACATCGGTCAGCGTACGTGGTGTCAGAAAGGTCTCCGGGATTTCCACGCCACTGTTGATTTCCAGAATCGCCATGTTCGACAGTCGATTGGCGACCAGATTCATCATGGTCAGTGAGCGCGCCATCCAGTTGCCATTAACCTGTTCTACACGCGAGGCCATCAGCCGTTTGATTTCGCGGCCGGTACGGTCATACATGTCGGCGCGCAACACCACAAAGCGTTCCTTGTCCACATATTGCACGGTGCGGGCATAACGAGTGCTGCGGCTGCGCTTTTCATTGGGAATGGTTTCAATCAACCAGACTTCGCGACCAGATTCCGTACCTTCGCTCAGGATAGTGATGGTGTAGTCTTCGAGTTTGCCAGTGTCCTGATCTTCGGTGGTGAACTCTGAGCCAAACAGCGACGCGGGTTCAGACTCATCATCGGAATTGCCACTGGCAATACGTTTGACCTGGCCCAGTGCCGACAGATACAGCCAGGTTTCGTTGTCCTGACTGGCGTCATCATAGGTGTAACTCAACATGCTGATACCGCGTTCTGCGGCTGGTTCCAGCACAATCGAAATGGCGCGGGTGTCACGATTGTTAGCGCCGGTGTTAATACTGACGGACTCCAGCGCCTTGACGCGTGCGCGCTCTGCGCAGGTGATCTGGTTGTTCTGCAGGCCAAAGCGGCAACTGGACAATTGAATGCGATTAAATGCCGCATCAGAAATGGCACGCTGATTGTCTTCAACACGTTCCAGTATGGTGCGGCCTTCGGTTGTGGTTTGTGCTGCAGCCGTCTGCGCAAAAACCGTGCTCATCAAGCTGGTGCTTAACATCAAGGCGGCCAGCGTCATCTGGACCCGCAAACGTGTTTTTAAAAGTCTCATGCGTTTAGCTCCTTCCACTCGGATTGCCTGGCGCGGTAATAGTTGACTGCGCGGCATCTGAAAAACTTTCCAGTTCGCCCTTGATGCCAAAGCGTGGTTGCAGCTTGATGATCAGGGCGGGTAACAGGAACAGGTCACACAATAACGCCACCAGGATGGCAAGACCACCAAAAATGCCCACTTTGGCGATGCCCAGATACTCCGAAAAGCCGAGTATTGCAAAACCCAGCCCCAGAATCATGGTGGTGAACATCACCGCACGGCCGACATCCTGTACGGTATTTTTTAAGGCTTGTGGCATGCTGCGCGTTTTGATCAGTTCCAGCCGATAGCTGGTCATAAAGTGAATGGTGTCATCCACGGCGATACCAATAATCACCGGCGCGATTAACAGGGTATCTACATCCAGCGATATGCCCAGCAATCCCATCAGGCCAAAGGTCATCAACGCAGGAATCAGGTTAGGGATTATTGAAATCAAACCAGCCTGAACAGATCCCAGCGTGATGATCATGATGGCGCTAATCACCGCCAGTGCCAGCAACAGACTGCTGTACTGCGACTGTGCGATTTCATCCATGGCGCGCATCATCATTGGCACAGACCCGGTGACCGTCACTTGCAGATCAGGAAACATGGCGCTGACCGGCGCAAAAATGCGGACTATTTCCGAGTCCAGTTCACTCATGACCTGTTGATATTCATAGGAACCGGCGTTGTAGGAATTCAAGGTGATGTGGCTGCGACTGAAGTCGTCCGACACCAGACTGCGCCGTTCTTCCGGGTTGGCACTGTTAAACAGATAGATGAGTTGCGAGACTGTCACGGCATCATCAGGTATCCGATAAAACGCCGGATCATCCTGATTCATGACCTGATTGGTATCTTTAACGATATTGGCCAGCGAGAACGTGCGCGATATCTGCGTGGCATAACGTTCAGCAATCACCTGCTGCAGTGCCTCCATCGCCTTCAGCACCGCAGGTTCCAGCAAACCATCGCTGGCACCGGTATCGATCATCACAGAAATTGTCTGCGCGCCGGCCATGTGCTCATCCACCATGTTGTAGGCGATTCTGGGAGCACTGGTTTCACGCGCAAGTTCCGCGACATTACTGTCGATTTTCACCAGACTGGTGCCGTACACCGACGCACCAAAAATCAGCGCAAACACGCCGAGCAGCGTGCCAGTCCGGCGTTGTGCCCAGTCCGGGCAGGCTGCCAGAATGTTGGATTGCCAGCGCAGCACTGCCAGCGTAATCAGGCCAGTCAGGCAGATATAAAACCCAATCGCGACGCCTGCCGCAGTGAATAACACGCCAATCAGCAGCACAATCATTGCGGTCTGGCCCAAAAACGGCAGTGCCTGCCAACGTATCAGCCAGCGCGCAGACAGTGATGCGCCGGGCGCTTTGGCCGGTGCCGGATGCCAGATGCTAAGCAGAATCGGCAACAACACTACCGTAAACACCAGCGCCATAAAGACACCCAGTGCCGACATAAACCCAAAAACCTGAATGGGGATCAATTCCGAGCCAGTCAGCGCCAGCACCCCTGCCATGGTGGTGATGGTGGTCACCAGAATCGCCAGGCCGGTTTTTTCATAAGCTTTAGACAAAGAGGCGGCGTGATCATGGCCTTGCTCACGGAATACAAAGTAGGCACTCATCACGTGCACGCAGTCGGCAATACCCACCGCAAACACCAACATTACAGTCAGGCTGAGCATGGTGGACAAGGTGGCGCCCACCCACACAGTAATGCCCCAGCTCCACAACAAACTGAGCAGGATGGTGATAATGGGCCAGAACACCGCGCTGAACGATCGGAACAACGCGCGCAGCAGGAAAATGAATATCGCCACCACGCCTGCAGCCAGCCACAGCAACTCTTGCAGGACATCAAACACCCACGACATCAGCGACGGGTTGCCAGCGGGGTAAAACTCAAAGTCGCTGTGGTAGTCTTCAAGCACAGCACTGATGGCAGTAAAAAACTGCTTGTACTCAGCCATGTCCACCAGTTCAAAACTGACTTCATCAATCGTGGCCTGCTCATCAAAGGCCAGCTCAAAACCGCCATCGCCACCAAAGTTGCTGAATGCATCATCCAGGGAAATATCATCGGCATTGACAGCAGGCACATAGCCTTCCAGCGGTCGTGCCCCAAAGGTTGTTTGAATCAGCAGGGCGCCAAACCGCCCGTCTTCGGAATAAAACGCCAGCCGGTAGTCATCTTCAGCCAAGGCCTGTGCTCGAATAACAGCAAGTTGCGCCGGGTCATCAGGAATGACATCGGGCACCAGCCGTTCCGAACGTAGGGTGTCGCCATCAACGCGTTGCACACGCAAGGTGGTGATCGACTGCACGCGCCGGATCTGATCAAGTTCCTGCAGATCAGCGTCATAGCGGGAGGCATCCAGCGTACGCCAGTCGCGCAGACTCTCCGTCAGTGCGCGGGCAGCCGCCAGCGAACGCGCCGAAAAGATATCGCCGTCGCGTGCTTCGTACACCAGAAATAGAGAATCGTCACTGCCAAACTGGGTGCGAAACGCATTCAGTGCAGCAATGGCGGGGTCAGTCTGATCGATCATACTGTCGGTGCTGATATCAATGCGGGTGCGTGTGGCCACGCCAATCGCCTGAAATATGCTGATCAACACAACAATGGCCAGAATCAGAATCCGATACCTGACCACAAACCCGGGCGCTGCCGCAAACAAGCGGGCAAGCACCAGAAGCCGGTTTTCCATAACTTTGCTCCAGCACGTCCTGTTACTGCTGAACACAGGGACTTATTTTTTTTTTAAACAGGAGTCCTACCGCTGACTCAGCAGCGGAAAACACCAAACGTCTGCCGACCATCTTCGATGGTTGATTCGGGTACTACACGGTTTCCCCCCAAGCGACCGCCTTCATTACGTGCAAGGCTGATCAGTTCTTCCTGCAGGCGCGCGGCACCGCGCTGCACAAAACCAATATTGTCCAAGGCATTCACATTGGCGGTCCCTACGCGTGTGCAGGCAGCAATGTCCTGAGTTGTCGCAACACGGACCGCCTGGCCCTCTGGCGTAACTTGTACCCAGTTGCTGCTGCAGGCGCTGAGCGCCAAAGCGCCGGCCAGCAGCGCAAGGGCTATCGGTCTGCGCAGTGAGAGTGTCGGGTTACTCGCGATGTGCAATTTCAACATGGTGATTTCTCTGTTTTGATGGGTCAGTTTGACCGGATTAAGGTTAAAAATGAGCCAGTTCATACTTGGCCGGTATTATGCGTCATCCCGTTCAGTAATCAACTGACAAAGCAGCGAGCGCCTGTCCGAATTGCCGTGATTGTGCGCGAGTTCACGTTACTACACTTTGACCCTCGACAGGCACTTGTCTTTGCGACCTAGGCATGTCAGGAATTGTGCTAATATCGCCGCCATTAATGACACAGGGAGCTAAAAACATGCAGGCAAACCATTCCGCACTGTCCGGCAAAAACGTGGTAGTGATTGGCGGCACGTCAGGCATCGGCCTGGCCACGGCGATCGCTGCCGCACAATTGGGTGCCACCGTCTGGGCCGCAGGCCGTTCCGCTGAGCACATGGACAAAGCGGCAGCTGCCATTGCCGCGGCAGGGGTGCAAGTCAAACTGGTGCAGCTGGATACCCATGATGAGCCCGGCATGACGGCGCTGTTTTCATCCATCGGACACATTGATCACCTGGTATCAGCGGCGACCGGCGGTACTCGCACACTCAAGCCGTTTATTGAACAGACTCAGGCACAGTTTGAAGCGGCTTTTGGCAAACTCTGGGGCTACGCCAAAGTTGCACGCACGGGCGCACCGTTTGTGTCCAAAGACGGTTCGATTACCTTTGTCAGTGGCGCGCCGGCGCGGCGGTTTAAACCCAATATGTCTGCGTTGAGCGCAGTGGGTGGTGCTGTCGAGAACATGGTGCGCAGTCTGGCGGTCGAACTCAGCCCGATTCGTGTCAACGTGGTCGCGCCCGGCATTATTGATACCGCCTTGTTTGACTGGATGGGCGCCGAAAAAACCGATCGGGTTGCGGCCATGACACAAGGCCAGTTGGTGCGCCGCATCGGTCGACCCGAAGAAGTGGCTAGTGCGCTGATTTACCTGATGCAAAATGCCTATGCAACCGGCACCACCGTCGATGTCGACGGAGGCCAGTTACTTTCATGAGTTCAGCGGTCAACAAAACAATCGATGCCCACAGCGTTGTTCAGGCAGCCTCTCACATGAGTCTGGAACAAGCCATTCTCCAGCGTCGATCGGTGCGTGGGTATCTGCCCGATCTGGTGCCGGAAGCGGTGCTGCAGAATATTTTTGAGCTGGCGCAACTGGCGCCTTCCAACTGCAACGTGCAGCCGTGGAAAGTGTATGTCGCCAGTGGCGCGCTGCGAGACGAACTCAGTAAAGAGATGCAACGTCGTATCCGCGACGGTGTCACACCGAATCCCGACTACGAGTACCGTGGTGATTTTGTGGGCGAATACCGCACCCGACAGGTCGAATGCGCGGTTGCCTTGTATAACGAGATGGGTATCGAGCGTAATGACAAGCCGGGGCGTCAGCACGCCATCATGCGCAACTTTGAGTTTTTTGATGCGCCGTATATGGCGTTTCTGGGCATGGACAAGGCCTTTGGCACCACGGTTGCGATTGATGTGGGCATGTATGCGCAGAATTTAATGTTGTTACTGGTGGCCCATGGACTGCACAGCTGCCCCATGGGTACCATGCGCAACTACCCTGATCTGGTGCGTGAGGCGTTTGGATTGGGCGAAGACAATCGCATTCTGTTTGGGCTGGCATTTGGTTATGAAGATACCAGCGTGCCGGCCAATAAAACACGGACAACCCGCGACCCGGTCTCGGCCAGTGTGATGTTCAAGTCATAAGAGATAATAAAAAGTATGCAAGCAAAGCCGGTAGTACTGATTTACGATATCAACAACAAACTGGTTGACGATGTAGCGCATGAACTGGGTAGCAGTGGTTTATTGACAACCATCAACACCTATAACGAAGGCAACGCCGTGGAAGTGGTACAGCAGTACGACCGTCTGTTTGGACTGCTGACCAACAAACTCAGTTGTGTGATCACCGGCTGGAACAACCACAAAAAGCCGCGTGATCAGTTTCTGTATCGTCTGCGCGATATGGAAAACAAGAGCCCGTTGCGCAATGCCACCCCGGTCATCCTGATAACTGAAGATCATCGGCCCGACTTGAAGCAACGTGCACTCGATGCCGGCGTTGTTGCGTATCTGCATCCAGATACCTTCAAACAAAGCCTGCTGTCACTGATGGTTGAACTGATCGAGAAGGACAATGCAACCGAATTGAATCAGCGTGCCAAACTGCAGTTTGCACGAGAACAATTCGCCAACGAGAGCGAAGAGGAATAGACCTCGTGTCAAAATTTGAGTTCATCATGATGTTTGTGTCGGTGGTGGTCGCCTTTGCCATGGCCGAGCTGTTGATGAGCTGGGGTCGTATCATCCGCAACCGACAACGTGTACAGCAGCCTTGGCTGCTGGCAGGTTGGTCGCTATGGCTGCTGATCATCATGACCTACCATTATCTGGGGTTCTGGGAATATCAGGCTTACGACTTTACGCGTGTCGCGCCCATGCTGTTGTTTCTGGCCGCCCCGATCATGATGGTACTGCTGACCTTTACGCTGATGCCTGAAATCCGCCACTACCGCATCACCAATCTCGAAAACCATTTTTACCAGCAGAAAAACTGGTTTCTGGTGATGGTGATCATTTTTCTGTTGTTATCGCGCGCGTCCGATCCGCTGTTGCCGGACTTTGCCGAAACCTGGCCCCAGCGCATACTGGGGACGGTGCTGGTCTCTCTCTCGGTCATCTGGCTGTTGTTTACCCGCAGTCGCCGGGTTCACTTTGGGCTGATGTTGTTTAACGTCAGTTATCTGCTGCTGGTGTCGTTTTATTTGCCGGTGCGTGGCCTGACGGCGTTTTAAGCGGCCCGTCTGCGGTCGTTTAATTGCTCGCAAATACCAGCGCATAGGCTCCATCTTTGTCGTGCACTTCCTTGCCGGTGACCGGAGGGTTGAACACACACGCCAGTATCAGATCCTGATCATCAGCAAACAGCACGTGTTTGTCATGATCATTGAGCACATACAATGTGCCGGGATTGATTGGATGTTGCTCGCCGGTTGCCAGATCGCGAATAGAGCCTTTGCCGCTGATGCAATACACCGACTCCAGATGATGTTTGTAGTGCATATGGGTTTCAGTGTTGGCAAAAATGGTGGTGATATGAAACGAAAACCCCATTTTGTCATTGGCCAGCAGCATGCGCGCACTTTGCCAGGTATCCGACCTGACCAGGCGCTCACTGTGTTCACAGTCGCTGAGTGTTCTGATAATCATGAGCGGACTCCTTTTAATGGATCAAGACGCCGCGCGCAGCGATGTTTTTAAGGTGTGCGTCACCGCGTTCTGCAAAATATCCAGACCCTTGTTCAAGTCGTCCAGACTGATAGTCAACGGACACAGGCACTTAACGACCTGGCTATCAGCGCCACTGGTTTCAATGATCAGGCCATGATCAAACGCATAGCGGCAGATAGCGCCGGCCAGTTCACCGTCGCGACACTCCAGCCCCTGCATAAACCCACGGCCCTTGGGTTTAATCAGGTTTTTGTCAAAACCCTTGGCAATACCTTGCAGACGCTGGGTCAGATGCACAATTTTTGCCTGCACCTCCGTCTGGAATGTCGCGTCTGACCAGAAATACTCCAGCGCTTTGGCGGCGGTGACAAAGGCGTGATTGTTGCCGCGAAACGTGCCGTTATGCTCGCCGGGTTTCCAGGTGTCATATTCCGGTTTGATCAGCGTCACGGCAAAGGGTAGGCCATATCCGCTGAGGGACTTGGACAAGGTCACCAGATCCGGCTTGATGCCAGACTCTTCAAAACTGAAAAAGCGACCCGAGCGGCCGCAGCCAGCCTGAATATCATCCACAATCAGCAGGATGTCATGTTCGCGGCAGATTTTTTCCACCGCACGCAGCCATTCATTGCTGGCCGCATTCAGTCCGCCTTCACCTTGAATAGTCTCCAGCATCACGGCGGCAGGTTTATCCAGACCACTGGAAGAATCTTCAATCAATTGCCTCAGCAACGTCACCGTGTCGAGCTTGTCTCCCATATACCCGGCGTAGGGCAGGTGGCTGACACCAATCAGGGGAATGCCGGCCGCATCACGGTGATGCGAGTTACCGGTAGCTGCCATTGAGCCCATGGTCACCCCATGAAAGCCATTGGTAAACGCCACGATGTTGTGGCGGCCGGTGACATTACGCGCAATTTTCATGGCAGCTTCCACCGCATTGGTACCGGTAGGTCCCGTGAACTGCACCACATAGTGCAGATTACGTGGCTTAAAAATCAGCTCATTCAGGTTTTCCAGAAACGCTTTTTTGGCGGTGGTATGCAAATCCAGCCCGTGGGTAATGCCGTCCTTTTCGATGTATTCAAGCAGAGCGGATTTGAGCACCGGGTGGTTATGGCCATAGTTCAAGGTGCCAGCCCCGGCCAGAAAATCCAGGTAGGCGTTTTCTTTTTCGTCGTAGAGATAACTGCCTTGAGCGCGTTTAAAGATGACTGGAAAAGCGCGTGCGTAACTTTGTACAGCGGATTCAATATTCTTAAAAATACTGGTCATGCGTGTGTTCCCCGTTTTTGTAATAGATGTTTTAAATCTGGCTGTTCAGACAGGCCTGATGCAGGTGCGTTATGGACGCTCGAGCGGCCCGATGCGCAGCTTGTGTTCGGAATCGTGCAGACTCAAAAAATGCTGCTCCCGGTCAAACATCACGGATTCGCTGACGCTGGTATTAAAGCGTCGAGCCAATGACATAAACAGGGCGCGCGAGGCCGTGTTGTTGCCGGTGACAGTAGTTTCGACAAACGAGAGATGACGGGTATTGTCGCGCGCCAGAAGGTCATTGAGCAGCTTGCTGGCCAAGCCTTGCCCTTGTGCAACAGCGTCCACTGCCACTTGCCAGACAAACAAGGTGTCCGGTTGCTGCGGCGGAATATACGCGGTCACCACACCGGCCACCTTGGCGCCCATCATGGCCACGGCACTGGTGGTGCTGAAATGGGTGCACAACAGCAGATAACAATACAAAGAGTTGTTATCCAGAAATGCACTTTTATGAATCAGATTGTGAACGGCATTGCCGTCATCCGGCGTGGGTTGGCGAATGATGAATTGGTGAGGATTGATAGGTGTGTCCTGACGCGCAGGCGCCTGTTCAAACATGCTCATAAGGCTGGATTTTTCCCTTCCTGTGAATAGGTGATCGCAACAAGCCTAACAAGCGAGGGCGCCTGTGTCTAAACCAAGGGGTTAGTTATTTGCCGGGTTTTTGGTGTTCCAGCAGGCAGCATCCAAAAAAAATTACCGGAGAACAGTTGCTTGCGGCCGATTTAAAAAACATAAAATAATTGCAAAAAAAAACGGCGCTAACAGTGGGCGCCGCCTTTTTAACACACAGATGACTGTGCGTTTACTTCATGATGAGCAACTCAATTGGGCAAGGCCAACGCAACAATCTCCGCCGGACCACTGCCGCTGACCGCCATCACAATGTACTGCTTACCATTTTGGGTGTAAGTCATTGGCAAACCGGTTTGTGACGCGGGCAGGGCAATCTCTGCCAGAATCTCACCCGTCGCTTTATCGTGGGCACGGAACACCGGGTTGCCACCTTGACCTTCACCGGCAAACAGCAGCGACTTGGTTACCAGCAAGCCCGCACGGGTCGGGATGCCGGTGCGTGGAATCTCCACACCTTGCAACAAGGGGTGGTTGGCCACGCGCTCCGGGGTATCGGCATTGGCCATGGTCCAGTCAATGTCACCGGTATTGAGGTTCATGGCAGTGATGCGACCCCACGGCGGCATAATGACAGGAATGCCATCCACGGTTGGTGTGCGCGCCGGCCCCTGGATCCAGTCCACGGTAGAGAACTCCGCACCGGGTACCAGCGACAGCACTGCAACTTCGGTGCGTGACGGGATATACAACATGCCCGTGTCAGGATCGTAAGCGCCACCTTCCCAGTTTGAACCACCCAGCGTGCCGGGCAGACTCAAGGTGCCGGAGGTGCCGTCTGCGGCTGTAGCTAGTGACGGTGGTGCAAAAAACTCACCCATTCGGTAAGGCTTCACCGCTTCACGCGCCTTGGCCAGAATCTCCGGGGTGAAGTTCACCAGATCGGCGTCACTGACACCCTGACGGTCGTACGCGGGCGGCTTGGTGGGATGCGGCTGCGTGGGCGAGGTCCACTCACCGGGGACATCCGTTTGCGGCACGGCACGCTCTTTGATTTCCCAGATAGGCTCGCCAGTGGCGCGATCCAGCACAAACGCAAACGCCTGCTTGGTCAGCTGCACCAACACTTTTTTACCATCGGGCAGATCGGCCAGAATCGGGGTAGACGGGGTGTCATAGTCCCAGATGTCATGGTGAATGTGCTGAAAGTGCCACTTGTACGCGCCAGTGCGGTAGTCCAAGGCCACAATCGAGGTGGTAAACAGGTTGTTGCCGGGTCTATCCCCGCCGTAACGGTCACCGGTACCGGCTTCCACCGGCAGATAAATCAGCCCCAGCTCCGGGTCAGCAGACATAGCAGTCCACACACCACCATTGCCGGTGGTCAGCGCCGAGTCATTCAACCAGGTGTCATACCCCTTGTCACCGGGGCCGGGAATATTGCGGTGTGTCCACAGCAGTTCACCGGTGCGTGCGTCGAAGGCGCGCACATCACCCTTGATATTGTCAGCGTGCGGCGGACGCATACTGACCTGGTGCGCTGCGCCGACCACAATCACGTCCCCCACAATGGTGGGCGGAAAGGTCAAGGTCACGTCCAGATCATCACGCACCGGACTCAGCCGCAAACCCGCCGTCAGGTCCAGAATGCCACCATCGGCAAAACTTTCCACTGGCAAACCGGTATTGGCATCCAGTGCCGCCATAAAATAGCCCGGCGTCACCACAAAAATCACCTTCCGCTGACCGTCTGTCCAGTACGCCACACCCTTGCCAGAGTTCTTGCGCGGAGAGCCTTCAAAACGCTCACCTTCCATGGGACGCCACATCCACAAGGTTTGACCGGATTCTGCGTCAATAGCCACCACATTACGCGTGGTACCTGCGGTGGCATACAACACACCGTCCACCATGATGGGGGAAGTGACGTTCAAGCCTTCCGGACGCGGACCAAAGTTATCCGCCTTCCAGCGCCAGGCAATCTGCAGATCTTTCACATTGCTGGCATTGATCTGTTCCAGCGGCGAATACCGGTTGGCATTGAGGCTGCCATTGATATTGGCCCACGGCATGTAATCCGGGCCTTCAGCGGCGGTCCCTTGATTGATGGTGAAGTCAGCTAACTGCGCAATGCTCAGGTTTTCGATCGAACCCGTGGTGCTGGCCATCTGCAGCACATACGCCGTCAGGTCCAAATATTGTGCCGGACTCAACGACCCCGGTGTTTCCGCCGGCATGGTGCTCATGATTTTCTGGTGCAGCTCATTCGCCGGTTTTCCCAACCAATTCATGCTGATACGCATCTCGATATCCGCCTGCACGTGACAGCGGGCACATTCAGACTGGAACAGCGTGGCGCCACGCTCAGCCGAGGCATTCTGAGCCTGGGCACTGGTAAACGCCAAAAACGACAAAGACATGAACAGAAGCACTCTGATCACGCGGTTTCTCCTTTGCAAATGGTGTAGATTGGGTGACGTATTCTGAATTTTTTCTTATTGTGTGTGACGGCGTGCGACTGCGCACAGAGCGTCTGAATCCGTCCGGCGATAGTACCGCGTTGCATGGCACTGTTAAAGCGCCCGTCTGCAACAGAACGTGTCTTGCAAGCGGCTTGTCTGACGTCAGAGAATAAGACGCGTGTTGATCAAATCCAGTTCAGGAGTCCTGTAAATGAACACACTACTGCGCAAACTCATGCGGATAATCACGGTGCCCAGCGTGTCGGTATTGCTGCTCACCTGCAGCGTCAACCCCGTCACCGGCGACCGCGAACTGGCCATCATCTCCGAACGCCAAGAGATCTCCATCGGCGCCGAACAATACGTGCCCTCCCAACAAAGCCAGGGCGGCCAATTCAAGGTTGACCCCGAGCTCACCGCCTACGTCAACGAAGTTGGCCAACGCGTCGCGGCATTTAGCCCCCGCAAACTGCCCTACGAATTTGTGGTGCTCAACAACTCCGTCCCCAACGCCTGGGCCTTGCCCGGCGGCAAAATCGCCATCAACCGCGGCTTGCTCTACGAGCTCAACACCGAAGCCGAACTCGCCGCCGTGCTCGGCCACGAAGTTGTACACTCCGCCGCCCGCCACGGCGCACAATCCGTCGAACGCGGCATGCTCCTGCAAGGCGCACTGGTGGTCACCGCCGTTGCCCTGTCCGACAACGAATACGCCGGCGCCATCGTCGGCGGCGCACAGCTTGGCGCACAACTGATTTCAACCCGCTACGGCCGCGACGCCGAACGCGAATCCGACCTCTACGGCACCCGCTACATGGCCCAAGCCGGCTACGACCCCCAAGGCGCAGTACAGTTACAGGAAGCCTTTGTCAGACTGTCCGAAGGCCGCGCCCCCGGCTGGCTCGAAGGCCTGTTCTCCAGCCACCCCGCCTCACAGGAACGCGTACAGAACAACCAACAACTGGTCAACCAACTACGCGCCGAAGGCTTCACCGGCGGCGAGTCCGGCGCCGACCGCTACCAACAACGCACCGCCAGCCTGATGGCCAGCAAACCCGCCTACGACGCCTTTGACGAAGCCCAGGAACTCATCGCCGACGACAAAATCGAAGACGCCGAACGCAAACTCGACGAAGCCATCGCCCTGCAACCCGGCGAAGCCCGCTTCCACGGCCTCAAAGCCGACATCGCCCTAATGCAACGCCGCTACGGCGCCGCCATTGACCTGTACAACAACGCACTCGCCCGCGACGACGCCTACTTCGACTACTACCTAGGCCGCGGCATGGCCTATTCACGCCAAGGCAACCGCAACCGCGCCCGCGAAGACCTGCAAGCCAGCGTCGACCTGCTACCCACCGCCATGGCCACCAACGAACTCGGCACCATGGCGCTCGCCGCCAACGACCGCGCCGGCGCCAAACAATACTTCCAGATGGCCGCCGCCGCCCCCGGCGCCATGGGCGCCCAGGCACAAACCGCCTTCCTGCGCCTGGACATCGCCGACAACCCCACGGCCTACATTCAATCCGCCGTCTACCTCGACCGCAGCGGCCGCCTGATCGTCCAAGTCCAGAACAACGCCCCCGTACCACTGGCCAACGTCACCTTCGAACTACAAGGCATCCTCGGTGGCCAACTGGAGCGCCGCCCATTCAGCGTCAACAACGTACCCGCCAGCCGCCTGAGCGAATACGACACCGGCCTGACCCTGCCGGTCGACACCGACATGGCAACCGTGCGTGGCCAATCCATCGTGCGCTCAGCCACCATCAACTGATCAGCCCAGTACGCCAGCGCAATGCAAATTCGCTCTGGCGTACTTCTCAAACAGCTGTGTATAATCGCGCCCCTGATAACTAGGTGGCTTCGAACCGCTGTGTCAGAAGTTACAAATCACTGAAGATGACAGTGAAGCAGTTAAAAAATATCAACAGTTACGCTGGAGTAGCCCCGAACCACTTGGTCGGGAGTTCGATAAAACGCACAGCGTTTTAGACGGCTGAAAGCCGCCCCGCAGGGGTGAGCAATCCGCCACAGCGGATTGGGAATCAATCTCTCCGGATGGTCGGGGAGAGGCAAATCACTGACGATGACAGTGAAGCAGTTAAAAAACATCAACAGTTACGCACCCGTAGCTCAGCTGGATAGAGTAGGTGGCTTCGAACCACTTGGTCGGGAGTTCGAATCTCTCCGGGTGCACCAACAAAGAAAAAGGGGACAACGGCGCAAGCGGTTGTCCCCTTTTTCTTTGTCCTGTATCCGGAAGTGAGAACTCCCCAGTTCGACAAAACGCATCGCGTTTTGGACAGCCGCCAGGCTGCCCCGCAGGGGTGAGAGATCCGCCATAGCGGATTGCGAATCAATCTCTTCGGTTGTTAGCCCCCATCCACATAGCCATCTGGCTAATTGCTTATCCCCAACCAATTGCTTAACTCTGTAATCGACAATGTGATTTAAAGCCC
Organism: Pseudohongiella sp.; assembly: GCA_030696315.1. GTDB lineage: Bacteria > Pseudomonadota > Gammaproteobacteria > Pseudomonadales > Pseudohongiellaceae > Pseudohongiella. The sequence goes on from JAUYSM010000012.1 coordinate 30,615, forward strand.
AAATTCAAAGATCGCACGATAAACCGAGACGCTTTTTCTAGTTTTTTAAACTATGTTCTGTTATCAAGGGGTTAGGCAGGTTGGTTTAAAATGAGCTCTATTGAAAATTGTGCAGTTGGGGCTGAAAGTCGCGATAGCACACGATACAACTGTTAGCCCCTCAAGGATTCAGCATGAACTCATGGCTTCAACAAATGCACTCTCAACTGTACTTGGAGCTAGACGGTCTTCGGAAGGGCCATCCTAGTGGGCGGGATGATGGGAGGTGGATTGCAGAGACTCAGGGAAAGCTTGATGCCTGCACTTTGTTGAAGGATACGCCAGCTGACGTTGTAAAAATTGATGAGGTTAGAAGGATGCTTAATAGTGAGCCGCTGAGTGATTTAGACCAGAATTATCTCGAATACTACAAGATTGGAGCTTCTAATTTCCTTGACAAATGCACTGAAGAGCTAGGCGATCACAGTGCCTGACCACTACGGCAATCCCTGCCAAACATGTCCTTATCGAGATGCAATGCATCTCCCCTTGGATTGTCAAATGGTCCGACAAATTCCTATGTCGATGGAAGATAACGGTGCCGATGTGCTTTTGATCTTCCAAGCTCCGGGTGTAGCTGAATGGCAGGAGGGAAAGCCTATCTGTAGTGTACATTCCAGTTCGGCGGGTGGCCGGCTAGCAGTTGCATTTAATGCGCTAGGTCGTACGCGGCAGGATTACAATATTACAAACACCGTTCAGTGCTTTCCTGGTAAGCGCGCCAGCATCTCGGGGGAGAGAAGCCGCGACAAAATTCCACCAGCAGCGGTACGTCACTGTTGTTCGAACTGGTTGCGAGACGACATCGAAGGACGTCCGTATAGACTCGTGGTTGTCTTCGGTCGCGAGGCTCAGAAGGCTGTGCGAGCACTCGGTTACAAGAATGATCAGCGCTTTCGTTTTTCTAAACATCCGACGGGAGGAATATCGAATGCGGAGCTTTCAGCCTGTTTGGGCTAACAAATTCTTTCAGTCGGACCAAATCATACTGTCAGGCCTTTTGCAAAAGGCGCAAAAGTCACGCCAGCATGCTTTAGCCGATGAAGAAAGGCGTTATGTGAGTAAATAAAGGAGACAACTTTGGCCCTATCAAATGCATATACAGAAGCTTACGGAAAATTAGGTGAGTTTTTTACCAAGCTGCGAGATGGACAAGCTCCGCCACAATTTACTCATCAGTTTTTAATTGACTTAGGCTTTAAGTCAAACAAACAGCGTGCATATATACCTTTATTGAAGGCTCTCGGATTCTTGACTCCAGATGGGAAACCTACTGCGCGTTACAAAGACTACCGTGACCACTCCCAATCAAAACGGATAATGGGTGAAGCATTAAAAGAAGCATACGCCGACATATTTCTAATAAAAGAAAATCCAACATCAGCGGACCACGCGACAGTTGAGGGGAAATTTAAGAGCTACCATAACGCAAGCGATAATGTTGCCTTGAACATGAGGCGGACGTTCTTTTCTTTGCTGGATCTGGCAGATTTAAAGGGAAAATCAACCCACAAGAAAGCTTCTGAATCAGCTGAAGATCATGCTTTACCACATGTTGATCTAGTTCCTGTACCCCCAGTAACGGCATCACCAGTGCACATAAAAACCCCAGGGCTACATTACAATATTCAAGTACATCTACCGGCAACAAAGGATATCGAGGTTTATAATGCGATATTTAAGTCGTTGAAGGAACACTTGTTTTGAAATACAAAGAATTGCGTGACTTTATGTTTAGAGGTCTTTTGTTTGAGGCAGAGGCGTCTGTTTTTCAAAAGGCAGGAATTAAAATTGGAGCAGACCAAACGGAAACGGAAGAACGACTTTTAGCTGAAGCATTATCAGCATTTCCAGTTAATCTCAGAAATAATGCACTTGAAATGGCGAGGCTTTACGCAGTACTTTTTGCGTTCGAGAATCATGTGCGCGATTTTATACGGCAAACCCTCTCGGAAAATGAGGGAGTAGACTGGATCAACAAGTTGCCGTCAAAAGTAAAGCAACATGCTGAAACTAGACAGCAAATAGCGCAGCAAGATTCTTGGCTAGAAGGAGAAAAAACAGATTTACTTGGATTCCTGGATTTTGGGCATCTTGCGCAGGTTATACTAAATAAGTGGGAGCACTTCGAATCCATAATCCCATCACAACATTGGCTTAAGCAGAGAATGGATGAGCTTGAAAAATCGCGAAATTTTATCGCTCATAATAGAATGTTACTTCCTAGTGAATTTCAACGAATGTACATGTACATAGCAGACTGGAATAGGGTCGTTGGGCTGTAGTCACATAACAATCGCAGGCATGGCGACTGCTTTCCCGTTGCGGCCGCGCCTTCACTACAAAGCCGCGCGTTCTGCGGGCGTTAAGTGTTAACAATATGGATGATGCCGACAAATATAGAGCACTACTGATCGAGATAAAGAGACGTACTTCGGTCGCAGATGCTTTTATCAGCCAGAAGATAAACGCTCTTTACGAAGCTACAACAGTTGAATCAGCATGTCTACAAGTGAGAAAGATATTGGAGTTAATTGCCTTTGGCTCCTTGATCGCAAATAAGAAAGTCTTCAAAGCGCAGCATGAAAAGTTTTCCAAGTATTGGAACGCAGAAACGATGATTAGGGATATGGAGAGAATTAACCCGAACTTCTATCCTAAGCCAATTTTGCAGAAGCCGTCGAATAAGCTTGGTATTAAAATGGAGTGGCTGGAACGACCCAATGATTATTTAACAAAGGATAAGTTTGTTAAGGTCTACAAAAAATGTGGCGCAGTTCTTCATGCAGAAAACCCATATGGTTCGAAGATAAATTATGACTACTATGGAGAAAATCTAATTAAATGGAGAAACGAGATAGTCAATCTGCTTGATGCCCATTCGATCCGCCTTTTGGATGATACGAACCTTTATCTTTTCCAAATGGGGTCAAACGATAAAAACCCATCATATACTCCATTTGGACTAGTTTATGGCGTGGGCACCTAACAAATCAAAGTGCGCGGGCGTAGCTACGCTCCGCCGATGTTTGAAGCGTTAGACAATAGAACAATAAGTGCGTCCAGCATTGGGAGGAGAATAGCAATGGCGTGGTATCTAAGAAAGTCTGTATCCGTTGGTCCGATCAGGCTTAACCTCTCCAAGGGTGGAGTCGGTGCCTCAGTGGGAGTGACTGGATTTCGTGTCGGTATGCGGCCTGATGGTTCGTCATATGTGCATGCAGGTAGGCATGGGTTGTATATGCGTGAGGAGCTAGGTAGGCGCAAAGACGGCGATCAAGCAGCGCCACTTGACTCGGTAGGGCTACTTCCTACCCAGAAGTTTGACGCTGTAAGCGCACGTGATTTGATCGGCCCAGAAAGAAAAGAACTTATTGATCGCCTGAACAAGGCTTACAAAGATCTTAGGCTAGATTATCTAGTTTTCATAGTTGCCATGTCAGCCTTCGGAGTAGCTTGGCTTAATGATAGTCAACTTGGAATGCTCATCTCTGGCAGTCTCGGTGTCTTGCTTGGTATCGCGGCTTCAGTATTCGAATCTCGTAGGCGAACGGTCAAAATCATTTATGAATTTGAGGCTGATGATATGACTTCATTCTCAAAGCTCGTGCAGGCGGTTAATCATCTCGCCGAATGTAAACGCATTTGGGCATACATTGATTCTCGAGATCTAACTTCTGCCCACGAGTCCAAGGTCAATGCTGGGGCCTCGAGCTTGATAAAAAGAGAACCTGCGGTAATTGGTACAGGCACGCCACCGTGGGTTGAAACCAATATAACCATCCCTACGCTCAAGGCTAGAGGCATCACGGCATATTTTATGCCGGATTGCATTCTTGTGTACGATAGCGCTGGGGTGGGATGCGTAGAACACTCATCACTTTCCTTTTCGACAAGTGCTGAACGTTTCATTGAAGATGGGCAGGTTCCATCTGATTCTAATGTGGTAGATCGCACATGGAAATATGCCAACAAACGGGGCGGTCCTGATCGCCGTTTTAAGGATAACAGGGAGATCCCTATTTGCCTGTACGGAAAGCTAGATCTGAGTACCTCTGCAGGTCTTCTATGTCATCTTCAAACTTCGAAAAGCGATGCGCCACAAAGTTTCTCGAAGCAATATTTGGCATACCTAAAGACTATAGATGTAGGTCGCGGTACTGGTGCCTAACAAATGCCCCAGCATGTTAACGGGCTCGGCAATGCACGCGCCTTCGCTGCAACGGGCTGCTGCGCTGAATAACTGTTACTGGAGGTATGGGCCTCACTTTGTAGATTGAGGACTGATAGGGAAATAATGCAAATTCGATTATAAAATGCAGTGGTGCCGAAAAAAACTTCCTCTGCGCTCTAAGTGCATCCTCTGCTTGACGGGGTTGAACCCCTTTCACTCAGGTAGTGAATCGAAGTTCAACTGGTGTCTTTAACTAATCTTAGCCATCAGGCTAGTTGCTTTAGACAGCGTATTGGACTAAAACAAGTTTTTTAGGCGCGGCAACGAACATCCACGAATTCGCGTTGCATAAAATTGCTCTTTAGCACTAATTAGACTCTGATATGTTATCAATAGATCAGAGTGTTGATAATGACATTGACTATGTTGTTGAGTGCTGAAAAAGGGTCTGGAAATCGCTCCACAAAACTTACAACTGTCAGAGTCTAAAACATGCTAAGAAAAATGACTTACTTTCTGGCCTCTTTATGGTGCCTAATTCTTTCAGCTTGTTCAGGTAACGAACCTGGCCCTCTTGCTGGTACTTGGCGAATGGGAGGTTTAATTCCGATGACAGTTGAGTTTCGACCAGGAGAAACCGAAACCCTTGGAATTATTGAAAAAGTTTCTTATGAAGTACAAGGCAATGTTGTATTTGTTACTTACACGGATGGCTTTGCAAAAGGCATGACGATGAGGTACACCATGACTGGTAAAAATACAGTTCAAACCGAGCTAGGTAATCTTCAGCGTGTGCAATGAAATAAGGAGCAATCCGCAGTTGTGTAAGTTGGATGTAGATGTCTGACTTGGATACACGGAGCTTTTTAGGGAGAAACAGGCAATTGAAACAGATAACAACTTTAGAGTTAGTGTCAATTAGAGATCAAGGTTTAGACGAATACTGGTTGCAAGAATACATTTGCCAGAATCCATCATGTCTTGGGCTGGGAGATATTGAACTCGTATCAAAGGAAAAGAAGCAGTCATCGGGTGGTCGTTTAGATATCCTCATGAAGGGTGTCGACGATGAGCTTTATGAAATAGAAGTAATGTTAGGCGAAACTGACGAGACCCATATAATAAGAACAATTGAATACTGGGACATCGAAAAGAAGAAGCGACCTAAAAGGCAGCATACGGCGATACTAGTCGCCGAAAGAATAAACACCAGATTCTATAATGTAATTAACCTCCTTTCGTACAGCGTGCCCATTATCGGTATTCAAGCAAACATGTACCGAGTAGGCGCCGATGTATCTATGATTTTTACAAAGATCATAGATAGCTTCGAAGAGCCAGAGATTGACGAGGAAGGTGAGGTTCTGCATGGTTTTGAGTTCTTGAAAGGCAAATCACCTGAAACCGCACAAGTTATTGAGATTTTAACGCCAATAATAGATGGCTATTTTTCTGATTATCGAATTAACAACAGAAAAAACGGTGCGACAGTATTTATCGGCGGTGCAAGAAAGATGGGTGTGGCGCGTCGTGGCAATAAACAATCATCAGTGCAATATAAAGTATCAGAGGAGCACCGGACTGCTGTTGAAGAATTGCTGGATTCTAACGCAATTTCTTATGACTATAAAAATGGTTACATACGCATATGGTTAAATCCAAAAAGTCTAAATGAGCACATTGATGTGCATCGCCACATTATTGAAAATCTTTAACATATACGTCCGATGGATTCAGCCTCACACTGCGAGCGAGTCGGTATATCTAATTACACATATTTATATCTAAATCACAGGAATCAAGCGCCAAACGGAGAACAACCATGACTGAACAAATTTCCTTCGGAACAACAGAATTTGCTGACAACCCAGAACCTCGTTGTCCTTGTCTGTTGTTACTTGATGTCTCTGGATCAATGCAAGGGCGGCCCATAGAGGAGTTGTCAGCCGGATTAACAACTTTCAGGGATGAACTAGCAGCAGACTCTTTAGCTATGAAGCGAGTAGAGGTTGGTATTGTTACATTTGGGCCTGTCCAGATAGCAGTCCCGTTTCAAAGCGCTACATCGTTTTACCCCCCCGAGTTGACAGCGCAAGGTGACACTCCAATGGGTGCGGCTATAAAGCTTGGTTTGGACTTGATTCGGCAGCGTAAGGACGAGTATCGGTCGAATGGAATTTCGTATTACCGTCCATGGGTGTTTCTTATTACTGATGGGGGGCCAACTGATGAGTGGCTATCAGCGGCTGCTGCAGTGCGCGAGGGAGAGGCGTCACGGTCGTTTGCATTTTTTGCAATTGGAGTACAGGGGGCAAACATGGAAGTTTTGCAGCAGATCAGTGTTCGGGTACCTCTGCAGCTTGATGGATTAAGATTTAGAGATCTATTTAGTTGGTTGTCTAGCTCTCTAAGATCGGTTTCTCAGTCTACTCCAGGTACCGAAGTGCCATTGCAGAGTCCACAGGGCTGGGCTTCTGTGTGACCTGGCGGGTGGTTGCAGCATCGGCAATAGGCACGTCCCATTTTGCTTCGGGTAATGAATGTCAAGATGCCTGTGCCGCGCAAGTCGAGAAGGAAAGCTCGACTTTGCCTCTGTTAACAATTTTTGTATCAGATGGTGCAGGAAGTGCCGCTCAGGGAGGGCTAGGTGCCAAACTGGCAATAGAAGCCGCCACTTCCTTTGTCTCTCAACAATTGTTTCAGGCTGAATTTGCTCTGAATGATAATTGGGCAGTGGAGTGTATTCAGGCTGTACGGGCAAAAATATATGCAGAAGCTGAGCAGCGTAACTTAAATGCCCGCGATTATGCGTGTACATTCTTGGGCGTAGTAGCTACTCCATTTACCACCCTGCTGATGCAAATAGGTGATGGAGGAATAGTGATTGATGTTGGGAATGGGCTTGAAGTACCAATAGCACCAATGGTTGGTGAGTATGCAAATATGACCAATTTCATTACCGATGAGAATGCCATTGACGTCCTAGTGGTTGAGGTATTGCAAGCACGCTCCGAAAAAGTTGCTGTATTCTCAGACGGGATGCAGCGTTTAGCACTTAACATGGCAACGAATTCAGCGCATCAACCTTTCTTTGCGCCCTTTTTCGCAGTATTGGCGTCAGCAACATCCGCGCAAGTAGGTAATCTCGAAATGGAACTTGCAAGGTTTTTGGATAGCTCACCGGTCAATGAGCGTACTGATGATGATAAAACAATGGCTCTTGCTAGCTGGGTCGGTTAGGTGATTAGTGAAGAAAAATCTGGTCACAGCCACAGGGAAGTCCATCTACATTGGGCAGGAGCTTGGGAAAGGTGGTGAAGGTACAGTGTATGAAGTTCCAGCCAGTCAAAATTGGGTTGCGAAGCTCTACAACGAGCACCATCTTCCTGATGCACCAAAACAATCCAAGTTGCGATTCATGGCAGCTACAGCTGATTTGGATTTATTAAACTATGCTGCTTGGCCGAAAGAAACTCTGCACAATACAATTAATGGACCAGTTGTAGGGTTTCTTATGCCTAGGGTCACTGGCCGGACTGCCATCCATATGCTGTACAGCCCTGCACACCGAAAGCAAGTTTATCCCCAAGCTGAATGGAGTTTCCTCCTGTATGTGGCGCGAAACACTGCTGCAGCATTCGCCTCAATCCATCATCATGGGCATGTAATTGGGGATGTTAACCAAGGGAATGTGCTTGTTGGTAACGACAGTAAAGTAGTACTGATTGATACCGACTCATATCAGATCAACGAGAATGGTAGTACTCATCTGTGTAAAGTAGGAGTCGCGCACTTTACCGCACCAGAGCTGCAGGGAATCACCAGTTTTGATCGCACACTTAAGACTCCTAATCACGATAATTTTGGACTAGCACTTCTGATCTTTCATTTGTTGTTTGGCGGCCGACACCCATATTCCGGCGTGCCTCTTAAGTTAGATGCAGGCGAAGCTCTTGAAAAGGACATTGGAGCATTCCGCTATGCATACGCCCGCGACAATAAGCGCCGTGGATTTGAACCACCGCCAAGATCTATTCCTATCGGAATTGTTACTCAATCTATCCAGGAGATGTTCAATTTAGCATTTACGGAAAGCGGGGTTAGTGGGGGGCGACCAACTGCACAACAATGGGTAGCGGTTTTAGATAGCATGCGAGGCCAGTTAATTAAATGTGCATCTTCTAAAATGCATATTTATCCAAGTCATTTAGAAAAATGTCCATGGTGTGAGCTTGAAAGCCGAGGGGTATTTTATTTTTTGGATATTACGTTGAGTTTAACTTCAACTGTAACCAACGGTTTCAATTTGGGAAGAGCTTGGGCTGCTATTGATGCAGTCTTGCCACCAACTGCAATCCTTATACCAAACATATCCAGTATTGCAGTTACACCGACTCCGTTACCACCTGGAATAATGAAAGAGTCTATCATTACTTTCTGGAGAGCTGTTATCGTAATTATTACAGTTGGGCTCTTAGTCTTGATTCCAGACGCTGGGTTCCTTGTGTTTGGTTCTCTTTTGGTGATATGGGCAATAGGAGGTATAGGGAAAGACGAGCGAGAGCGGGAGCGTACAAAACGTATGACTGCGATTGTTGCGGCTCAGAGAGTTTACGATCAAATAGTAAGCAAAGTGCGCCAAGAAGCCAGCCCGGGAGTTTTCGAAAAAAAGAAACAAGACTTGGCGAAACTTCGCGATGAGTATCAACAATTGCCACAGCGTGAAAAAAATGAAATCGTAAATCTCAGCGTCACGGCAGAAGCTCGACAGAAGCAGAAATATCTAGAACGCATTTTTCTTGATGCTGCAACAATAACAGGAGTAGGGCCCACCAAGAAAGCGGCATTGAGGTCTTTCGGAATTGAAACTGCAGCAGATGTTACTTGGCAAAAGGTAATCAACATCAAAGGATTCGGCGAGGTTTTAACGCGGGCTGTAGTAGATTGGAGGAAATCACATGAACGCCGGTTCAAATTTAATCCTCAGGTCGCCGTTACTGATTCAGATAAAAGTCAAGTGAGGGCAAAAATTGCAACGAGAAGGCGTGCCCTTGAAGCGGCACTCAACACAGGTGCAGCTGAATTGCAGCGCATGCGAGTGGATATCATTGGGAAATCGAATAAATTAAGCCCTGGGTTGCAGGCAGCTACTCTAAAGTTGGCCCAAGCACAGGCAGATCTCAAGGCTTTCTAATTGTTACTTTCTAAGCTGACAGAAATGTTCAGCTAAGTTTTCACCAAATCTTTCTTTAATATTCGCTTCAATTAACTAGAGGTTTCTCAAACTGCAGTGTCGTGTTGAAATTGAATTGCATATACTCATTAGTGTTAGACCTATCCTCTCGAAGAGGTCGGTAGAAAGTTACAGGACTTGTAGGGATAGATTGAAGTCATTCATATTGATAGCAGCAGTTTTATAGATAGTCTGCATTTGTCACATATAAGGCGACGCTATCCTGGATAGCAAATTTTGCGATCTGTGACTTATGGCGTCAGTTAACCTTTATAATGAAATTGCCTATGGTATCGTCGGAAAAATATGAACGTCTACCAATCGGACTCTGATTATTAATACTCGAATACGAAGAGACAACTGCGATTGTCCTAATTAAATATTTTGTGCCCCGATTACCAGTATTCATGTACTCTTACCACCTCAACCAAAACGAACCGTGAACATATCAATCATGTAAACAGTATTGTGGCGAGCACGGAATAGTTTATCGCTACCAACGGAGGGTTAAATACCATGGCAAAATTCCTGAATACCAGTGCAACCAACTATTTTCTCGAAGAGCTGATTAAAAACGCATCAGACCGCCTGATCCTCATCAGCCCGTTTCTCAAACTCAACGACCGCATCAAAGAGTTACTGCAAGATAAAAACCGACTTAAGATCGATGTCCGCATTGTTTACGGAAAAAATGAATTGCAGCCAGAAGAAATCAACTGGCTCCGCGAACTCAGCTTTGTTCGCACCAGCTTCTGCAAAAATCTGCATGCCAAGTGCTACCTGAACGAAGAAACCTGCATCATTACAAGCCTCAACCTCTACGAATTCAGCCAGGTTAATAATAATGAGATGGGGATCGCACTGAGCCGCGCCGACGACAATGAACTGTACCGCGAAGCCTACGAGGAAGCACAACGCATCATCCGCATCAGCGACGAGGTGCGCATGTCCCTCGAAAAGGTAGTTTCAAAAGAGGATACAGCCTCCAAAATAACCAAACCCGCGGATGACGAAGAAAGTGCTGATTCTGGCAAACTTACCTCATCCAAGATGGCCAAAAAACTCGGCCTCGAAACACAGGTGTTTCTCGACAGAATGGTCAAAGCTGGCTACTTAGAGATTAAAGACGGCAAACACTTCATTACTGATGCAGCCAGAGCCACTGGTATTGAATTCAGAGTAGGCAAAAAATTCGGTTCATATTTCCTGTGGCCAACTACCCTGACCCTGGATTAAGGATGATTGGGGCCGTACCCGCTACTTGCCATCAATGACCCACCCACAGAACCGCAGATTATGAGTAGACGCAACAACGAAACCATACTTGATATTCTGGTTCTGCTCCCCTGGTGGGTCAGTGTCATTGTCTCCGCTGTGGTTTACCTGCTGATGGCTGTTGTCATCCCGGGCATGGAATTTCAGGGCGCCGTTTTAAATGCGGCGACCCAAACATTACCGATTCTCGCCCCATGGTTTGCGCTTGTATTCCTGCTACCCGCGCCCATCTCCTGGTTCAGCAGACGCAAAAAGCGCAAACGACTGGATGCCCAGCAAGACATCGACACCATCAGAGAATTAACCTGGCGCGAGTTTGAACAACTTGTTGCAGAAGCCTACCTCCGACAAGGTTATGACGTCGAAGAAAACGCCTTTGCTGGCGCAGACGGAGGGATTGATATCCGCCTTGTCAAAGACGGCCAACTCCACCTGGTTCAGTGCAAACAATGGCGCTCCCAAAAAGTGGGCGTGTCAGTCGCACGCGAGATGTACGGCATTCTCATCGCAGAAAATGCCAACCAAGTCTCCATCATCACATCCGGCCTGTTCACACAGGAAGCAAAAACCTTTGCTGCCAACAAACCCATTGATCTGATCGACGGACACGCCCTTGCGCAGTTGATCGAATCTGTTCAACACCATCGCGCCCCATCTTTTGAGTCAGCAGAACCCGTCAATCCGTTTAAAATCGCCCCCGAGTTTGAAAGCTGCCCACAATGCGGGTCAAGCCTGGTTTTACGAACCGCTAAAAAAGGCAGCAATGCAGGTGGACGATTTGTTGGTTGCAGCGCCTTCCCCAAATGCCGGTTTACCAAGCCAGAGTGAGCATCAGAAGCAAACATCAAAACCAGTTGCCTCCCGCAAGCGCAACCTAACAGATACTGACCACGCTGTAGGAGCGTGCCATCAAATAAAACTATGAGCTAATATAAGACCGAGAAATGGAGCCAAAAGAAGGCTGTTCTACGCCAAGCATTGGCAGAAGTGTCCGTAGAATCGGGGCAGAACCCTTGATAAGGTCCGCAAACGAATGAAGGAACTAAAAAATGACTAGGCCAACTTTCAAATCCTTCAAGGAAGAAGCTTTAAAACGTGAAGGCGTCAAGAAAAGCTATGACGAACTCTCCGCGGGGTACGAAGTACGAAAGCAGCTAATTGCACTACGGCAGCATGCCGGTCTTACTCAAGTGTCAACGGCAGTCTAATTTTGACCCACCCTTGACGGTTTATTCGTCTCTTTGTTTCTTCCAGTGCTTCCCGTTCAACACCAATTTGCCAGGAAAACGTAAGCCGGGTTGTCTATAGTCCAGATAGTCGTCATTCACTAAGGACAATCACATGGATAAACAACTTCAAGCTCTCCAGCGCAATTTTGAAGAAGCCGTGCAACGCACTGATGCCGAAGGCTATTAAGCGACAATTAACTTGGCCGGTCTGGCGACAATTATCTTGGCCGGTTGATCTGATAAGGTTCGACACAGCAACGGAGGAATCGCTGTGTCGGGTAAACATGTTACAGATCAACAAGTCAGGTTATATATGGACTA
>JAUYSM010000014.1 GCA_030696315.1 Pseudohongiella sp.
AAAGTGCTCATACATCGCCTGCACCATGGCCTCGCTGCCGTCCGGACCGCTCAACGCGGGTAATTCGAGTTCCGGCCCGCGCATAGACGGGGTAAAAACTTTGCCATCTTCATTGAGCAATGCAGTCTGCCCCCACTGGGCTATCGGGCGGTGCTCATCAATCATGATGACCAATCCATCAGGCCAGACTCTGCGCACCATAGCGCGAGCCACCCATGGATTGAGCTCAAGCTCATCGCGCAGATCCTGTACATCAACCCCAAGAAAGCCGGATTCTGTGTATCGCGCGAGTACCATCCTGACTTCTTGCTCCGTTACACGATGCAAGGGTGATTCCAGGCGAACGGTATTGATTGGCTTGTTTATTACCGGCCGATCAAAATCAGGGAGATTCAATGCTGGCAATTGCTGTGCAAGCACCGCGATCGAATCAGAAATCACACCACGGTACTGATTGATAAAAATTCCACACAAGCCAATCACAGCTATCAGCAACAACCATCTGCCTAAACGTCGAGGACCTTTCTCATCAACCGCCGCATCCGTGACCTTACCTTCCGGCCGGACAGCATGGCGGCTTTCTGCACGAATGGGCGCGAAGTCAATCGGTGACTCGTTGCCTTCGTTGTATGCAGAAAATGAACTCGTGCGACGCTCGCTCATGACTTGTTGCCACCCTCCTGCGATGTGCGCTGAAATTGATCACCATCCAGAATACGCAGCACCAGTTCATCAAAACTGATACCCAGCGCTGCTGCTGACATTGGCACCAGGCTATGATCAGTCATGCCTGGCACGGTATTGATTTCAAGCAACCAGAATTTCCCGGACTGATCCTGCATGACATCGATGCGCCCCCAATCACGTGCATCCACCGCGTTGAACGCTTTCAGACAGATGTCCGCCAACTCTTGCGTCTTTTCCTCACTTAAGGGGGCCGGGCAGAAGTACTGGGTGTCATTTGCAATATATTTGGCGTCGAAATCATAAAACTCATGATGGGTACGCATTTCTATCGCCGGGAATACCTGACCATGAATGACAGGCACGGTAAACTCAGCACCAAAAATGCGCTGCTCAGCCATGATCTCGGCGTCATACTCGCTGGCCTTTTCATAGGCAAGTTTTAGCTGCTCAGCGGTTTTAACCATGGACATCCCGATACTGGAGCCCTCATGAGCGGGCTTGACCACTACCTCTCCCAACGCCGCAATCAATGCAGACCAGTCAGTGTCTGCGCTCAGCAGACTGGAACGAGGTGTCGGCAACCCCAAGGACTGCCAGATCAGTTTGGTTTTGATTTTGTCCATGCTCAGCGCAGAGGCAAGCACACCGCTGCCGGTGTAGGGAATCCGCATCAATTCCAGCATGCCCTGAAGCGTGCCATCCTCACCACCACGGCCGTGTAACATGTTAAAAATCTTGTCAACAGGCTCACTGGTCAGGCGCTCTACCAAGTGCTCGTCCACATCAATCGCAAAGGCGTCAACGCCACTGCGCAACAATGCCTGTAGCACTGCATTTCCACTCAGCAAAGAAATGCCACGCTCGGCAGAACTGCCACCCAACAGCACAGCAATCCTGCCGCTTGATGGTCTCTTTCCTGATTGATTGCGTTTGTTCTGAGTCATTTACACAAAACCTTGAGTAGCCAGAGTTCTGCACAACGCACCAACGCTGCCAGCCCCCTGTGTTATTACAATGTCACCATCTCTCACCAGATCTCTGAGCACATCACGCACTTCTTCCTCTGTCTGCACAAACAGCGGATCAATACGCCCGCGCAATCGAATACTGCGGCACAAACTTCTTGAGTCAGCACCAGGAATTGCGTCCTCACCTGCGGAGTACACATCCAGCATCAACAAGACATCAACGTCGGACAATACCTTGACAAAATCGTCATACAGATCTTTGGTGCGCGTGTACCGGTGTGGCTGGTAAATCATGACCAATCGCGCTTCCGGCCAGCCTGCGCGCAGCGCAGCAACGGTGGCAGCTACTTCGGTGGGATGATGACCGTAGTCATCCAGCAACATGATGCTGCCATCCTTTACCGGGAACATTCCTTGTGACTCAAACCGTCTGCCGACACCTTCAAATTTGGACAGACCGGTGCAGATGGCCTCATCACCGATGCCCTCATCTGTCGCCACAACAATAGCGGCCGCGGCATTTAATGCATTGTGTCGGCCCGGGATACCCAGATCGATTTTTAAGGTAGCGTGTCCATCCGGCCTTATCACCTCGAAGCTGGTGAATTGCCTATGCTGACTTAAACCCACTATGCGATAGTCCGCTTTTTCAGAGAATCCGTAGGTGATCACAGGACGCGAAATTCTCGGCAGAATTTCCTCTATCACCGGATCATCGATACACAAAACCGCCAGTCCATAAAACGGCAGATTGTGCAGGAATTCGATGAAGTAGCTCTTCAGCTTATTAAAGTCGCCGTCATACGAACCCATATGATCTGCATCGATATTGGTTACCACAGCAACCATTGGCTGCAGATGAAGAAAGGACACATCACTTTCATCGGCTTCACACACCAGGTATCTGCTCTCACCCAAGCCAGCATTGGTGCCCGCACTGTTAAGCCGCCCACCAATTACAAATGTCGGCGCGAGTTTGGCTTCAGCAAAAACTGATGCAACCAGACTGGTTGTTGTGGTTTTTCCATGAGTGCCGGCAATGGCCACGGAATGTCGGTAACGCATCAACTCACCCAGCATTTCTGCTCGCGGGATGATGGGCTTGCCTGACACTTTGGCTTGAACGAGTTCAGGGTTTTCGTGGTTGACGGCGCTGGAATACACCACCACATCTGCACTCAGAATATTGCGTTCATGGTGTCCAATAAACACCTGGGCGCCCATACCAACCAGACGCTCAGTTACCGCGCTTGCCTTGATGTCGGACCCGGTAATTTTGTATCCCTGATTCAGCAATACTTCTGCTATTCCACACATGCCTGCGCCACCAATACCAACAAAATGGATTGTCTTGATGCGACGCATTTCCGGAACCTGGTAGTAGCGTCCGGAGCTGTTAGTGATTACTCGAGCAGTCAAATCAGTCATTACACATCTCCAGACAGATGGCGCTTACTTTTTCACCTGCATCCGGGACAGCTTTGGATTGGGCTGCAGCGGCCATTGCGCGTAGTTGTGCAGGACTGTTAATCAGCCCGTTCAGTGTTTCTTTTAACAGTTCAACGGTCAGTGTATTTTGAGGTATCAAAACGGCTGCACCAGAATCCGCCAGCCAGTGGGCGTTGGCTGTCTGATGGTCATCGATCGCATGAGGATATGGCACTAACAAAGATGGCAAACCAGCTACGGCTATCTCTGCCAGAGTGCCCGCGCCTGCGCGGCAAAGCACAATGTCTGCCCAGCCATAGGCTTGAGCCATGTCAGTAATGAAGGGCACTATTTTGTGCTTACCGGCTATGTCGATACCGGCGTCTTCATAACTTGCCGAGGTGTCTTCAAACTTGTCTTTGCCCGTCTGGTGCCAGACATCGATCTGCAACGACGAGTCGGCTATCAGCTTGGGAATCAATTGATTGATTGCCGCAGCGCCAAGGCTTCCTCCAAGTACCAGAAGTCGCAAGGGGCGCTCGCCAGTGAAAGGCCTTAAACCCGCTATTTCATTGTTCGAGGCCATCGCTGCAATTTCAGAACGCACAGGATTGCCGGTATTTATGACGCGCGTAGAGCCAGGAAATGTGTGTGGAAACGCTTCCAGAACACGCTTCGCAAAAGGCCGTAACAATCGATTGCTGGTGCCAGCGATCGCATTCTGCTCATGAATCAGCAAAGGCTTTCGGAGTAGCCAGGCAGCCAGGCCACCAGGCCCGGTAACATAACCGCCCATACCCAAGACACAACATGGGTTGATATTGCGCAACAAGACAATCGCCTGCCATACAGATCGCAACAGCATAAATGGTGCACGCACCAGCGCCAGACGACCTTTGCCGCGCAAACCACTGACACTGAGTCTGTTCAATCGAATGTCGGTATCGCGCAGCACGTCATTTTCCATTCCGCCGGGTGTGCCTAACCACTCCACGTGAACACCGTGTGCCTGCAATTGACGTGCAATTGTTAGCGCGGGGAAAATGTGTCCTCCGGTACCTGCTGCCATGATCAGAACTGTGTGATGAGTCATTCTGCATGCTCCTCATCTGTCTGATTCATGAGCTGACCAGTTTGCAGTTCGTAGTCGGCACGCAATAAGACGCCCATCATCAGGCAACTTATCAACAGACTGTTTCCGCCATAACTGAGAAACGGCAAGGTCAATCCTTTGGTGGGTAAAAGACCAGTGTTCACACCAAAATTGATGAATGTCTGCGTGGCAAACACCATCGCAATACCATAAGCGACATAGGCCACAAAGTACGCGCCTTGCTGCTCTGCTGCCCGACCAATATTCATCGCCTTGCCAATCAACGTGGCAAAAAGCAGCAGCACAATGACCACGCCGAGCAAACCGGTTTCCTCTGCCACTATGGAAAGTACAAAGTCAGTATGTGCCTCCGGCAAGAAGTAGAGTTTCTGCAAACTGTTGCCCAGACCTACACCTGTCCATTCGCCGCGGCCAAAGGCGATGAGCGCTTGAGTCAACTGATAGCCTTCGCCATAAACATACTCGTCTGCCCACGGGTTGAGAAATGATGTCAACCGGCTGATCACGTGGGGTTTCATGATGGCAAGTGATGCAACACCCGCGAAACTGATCATCATGATCAACACAAATCGATGTAAGCGCGCGCCCGCGAGGAACAACATGGTGAAGGTGGTAGCCATCAAAATGACCATGGCGCCATGGTCAGGTTCCAGATACAGCAGAACAACCAGCAACCCAAGAATACCCATAGGTTTCAAGAATCCTGCCCAATTGTTATGCACTTCTTCACGTCGTCGGGACAAGTACGCAGCCATGTAAAGAATCAAGAACAATTTGGTCATTTCAGACGGCTGCAATCGGTAGAACCCAAGGTCCAGCCACCGGGCACTTCCATTAACAACGGTGCCAACGCCAGGTATCAATATAACTGCCAATAACAGCCCTGCGACGATCAACAATATATGGGAGATGCGGTACCATATTTTCATGCTGATGGTCAGAACAACAAAAATGATGATGAGACCAAGGCCAATAAAAAATACTTGCCGCTTAAAAAAGTACAATGGGTCGTTGGCCAGGCTACTGCCCAGATCCATGGACGCCGACGTCATCATCACCAGCCCTATGCCCATCAAGGTCAGGGTAATCAGCCACAAAGTGTTGGGTGCTTGTATATGCCTCGCACCTGCAACACGTTCAGCGCCGCGGTTACGCGAGAATGGCGACTTGATCGAAAGAAGGCTCATACCAGGGCCTCCACTGCCGCCGCAAACGCCCTGCCACGATGCGCAAAATCTTTAAACATGTCGTAACTTGCACATGCGGGCGATAACAGTACGGCATCACCGACTGCCGCACTTAAAAACGCCTCTTTTACAGCTTCTTCCATGGAAGTCGCCCGCATGATATCTACACGATGCTCGATGACATGCGCAATTTTGTCAGCGTCCTTGCCTATCAAAACAACACGTTTTACAAAGCGATCCAGCGCGGGTAACAAAGCACTAAAGTCCTGCTCTTTGCCGACGCCGCCAGCGATCAAAACGATGTCGCCTGCCGTCCTTTCACCAATACCTTCAAGTGCAACCAGCGTCGCGCCGACATTGGTGCCTTTTGAGTCATTGTAGTAGTCAACGCCTTTGTAACGACGGACCAACTGACAACGGTGAGGCAGCCCCGGGAATTCACGCAGAGTGTCCAGCATGGCGTCTGTCGGCAGCCCAACAGCGCGTCCCAGCATAAAGGCGGCCATCGCATTCGCCAGATTATGACGACCGGCAATTCTGATCTCACTAGCCGCAATCACCGGCTGCCCATCCACAGCCAGCCACGTCTGGCCTGCATGACTGACAACACTGGCACCTTCTGCCGAAAAGTGATCGATTCCGTATGAACTTCTATGCGTGGATTGGGCTTGCACGTCGGGTGATGACCATGGCAATGATTCAGGCTCATCGCGATTGACTACGATGTGTTTGCACCCGTTAAAAATGCGCTGTTTGGCCGCCATATAGTCATGCATGCTGGCATAACGATCGAGATGGTCCTCGCTGATATTCAGAATGGTGACAACGTCGGCATTCAGCTGCTGTGTTGTTTCCAACTGAAAACTTGAAAGCTCCAGAACATACAAATCCCGCTCGCCAGCACGCAATAGATCGAGTGCAGGCGTACTGGCACGACCATCAAGATTACCGCCGACCCCAACTTGCCTGCCAGCCTTGACGGCCATTTCCCCAAGCAACGTCACTACGGTACTTTTTCCATTGGACCCGGTTATGGCAGCAATTGGTGCTTTTGCTTCACGACTGAAGATATCGATATCACCCGTGACCGGAACACCGCTGCTGATTGCCTGCGCGATTTCTGGCGTTTTAAGACTGATACCTGGGCTCAGCACAATCTCCGAGGCCTGCAGTAAACTTTCGATGCTGAATCCCCCGAGCTCGAGCTCAACCAATGGAAATTCCGCTCTGAATTCAGCAAGTGCTGGAGGGCTAAAGCGGCTGTCCATCACTCGAAACTGAATGTCCTTCGCAGCAAAATAGCGCGCGCAGGACAGCCCGGTCTGTCCCAGACCGACTATCACTTTTACACCGCTGCCATTTGCCGCCTTCATCTCAATCTCCAATGCTCTTTTCGTTGTTCTTAACCAATAACTTCTATCTCAGTTTCAGGGTCGCAAGCCCAAACAGTACCAACATCACAGTGATGATCCAGAAGCGCACAATGACACGCGGTTCTGGCCAACCTTTCAGTTCAAAATGGTGATGAATCGGTGCCATACGGAAAATTCGTTTTCCCGTCAGTTTGAATGAGGCCACTTGAAGAATGACCGATAAGGTCTCGGCTACAAAAATCCCGCCCATGATAAACAGTACAATTTCATGGCGAGCCACAACGGCTACAACGCCAAGCGCCGCTCCTAAAGCAAGCGCCCCCACGTCTCCCATGAATACTTGAGCTGGGTAAGTATTGAACCAAAGAAAACCAAGGCCTGCTCCAACCAGAGCCCCACAGAAAATGACCAGTTCGCCGGTTCCGGTTACAAAAGGAATACGCAGGTATTGAGAAAATTCGGCGTGTCCCGCCAGGTACGCTATTATCCCCAAGGCTCCGCCCACCATCACCGTTGGCAGAATCGCCAGACCATCCAGTCCATCCGTCAGATTGACAGCATTACTGCTGCCAACAATCACAAAATAGCTGATCACAATGAACAGAATGCCGGTATCAATCGACACGTCTTTAAAAAATGGCACGATGTAGGATGTTTGAACCGGATCAGTCGCGGTGAAATACAAAAACAAGGCAGCGCCCAAGCCAATCACCGACTGCCAGAGATACTTCCATTTAGCGGGTAATCCACGGGGATCTTTGCGAAAAACCTTACGGTAGTCATCAACCCAGCCCACCGCCCCAAACAGTAATGTTGTCAGCAACACCACCCACACATAGCTATTGCGCAGATCGGCCCACAACAAGGTACTGGCTGCAATGCTGACCAGAATCAAGGCGCCACCCATTGTCGGGGTACCGGCCTTACTGAAATGGCTTTTGGGGCCATCATCACGTACGACTTGTCCGATTTTCTGCTGGCTCAGCTTTCGAATCATCCATGGGCCTATCATCAATGACAGAATCAAAGCCGTGAGAATGCCCATGATGCCGCGCACGGTGATGTACTGTAGCACCGCGAATCCGCTTTCTATTGAGGTCAGATACTCTGCGAGTAGCAGCAACATTAATGACGTTCCTCTCTTTTTATTTTTT
The DNA here is from genome assembly GCA_030696315.1 of Pseudohongiella sp. GTDB lineage: Bacteria > Pseudomonadota > Gammaproteobacteria > Pseudomonadales > Pseudohongiellaceae > Pseudohongiella. The sequence continues at coordinate 7,912 of JAUYSM010000014.1, forward strand.
CCACAACTTCGTCCATGCCCGCACTGCGTGAGCCCTTCACCAGCGCCACAAATTCAGCTGAGAGCACTTGCTGGGCATGCGCTATCAAACTGTTTTTATTCTCGAAATGCACGGCGCCGTCGCCAAACGCAGCGGCTGTTGCGGCGCTTGCTTTGCCGACAACCCATAAATTGTTAACACCCTGGGACTTGGCAAATTCTCCAAGTGCATGATGTGACGCTTCGGTCAACTCACCTAACTCAGCCATGTCACCTGCAATCAGCACGCTGTCCAATCCTGCCGAGCGAGCAGTTTGCTGAAGCACCGCGATCGCTGCTTTAAAGGAGGATGGACTGGCATTGTATGAGTCATCAATCAGGCGCGAACCGTTTATGCCGGCCATCCTGTTCAGTCTTCCGTCGACTGCATGTGCGGATGCCAATGCCGCCTGCGCATCCTGAAGTGAGGCACCTGCCTCCATTGCCAGAGCGGCTGCGGCCGTCGCATTACACACATTGTGTAGGCCCGGCAGAGGCAGCTCGCACTCAACAGATCCAAGCGGTGTTTGTAAAATGAAGCGGCTGCTATCACTGTTGGAGTCAATAATCTGTGCGCGATAGTCTGCATTGGCTTTGCCGCTGCCTGAGAAACTCACACATCGGCGATTGCCCGCCCGTTGTTGCCAGACTGAAAAGTGTGGATCATCCGCGTTCAAAATTACTGTGTGCGTCGAGGGCGCGGAGTCAATGATTTCACCCTTGCCACTGACCACACCTTGCAAACCACCAAAGCCTTCAACATGAGTCTCTGCAGCGTTGTTCAGCAGCACGATGTGCGGATCTGTGATACGCGTGCCCCAGGCAATTTCCCCACGCGCGTTGGCACCCAGCTCTATCACCACCCGCTCATGTGTCGCATTGATCTCAAGCAGCATTTTTGGAGCGCCGATACTGTTATTCAGATTGCCACGCGTCACAAGCGTACAAAATTTTCTGGCAAGAATTGCGCCGGTCAATTCCTTCACAGTTGTTTTGCCTTGACTGCCGGTAATGGCAACAACACTGGCAGTGCTGCGGGCTCGGTTGATATTCGCAAGCCAACCCAATGCCTGTACGGTATCGCGCACCACCAACTGCGGAATCTGGACAGACTGAGCTTCGCTGACTATCGCTGCAGCAGCCTGTTGATGCGCCGCGACCTCTACAAATTTATTGCCGTCAAAGTGGTCGCCTACGAGGGCAACAAAAAGGTCGCCAGAGACTGTTGTTCTGGTATCCGTGTTCACGTTGTCAAACTCAACATCGGTGCCAATCAGTTTGGCTGGCATATAGGCAAACAGTTTGCTCAGAGCGATACGGCCGATCATGGCTGCACCTCTTTGACATGTTCAGATTGGGTCTCAGAACTTCGTTGTCGCAACGCCAGTCGAACCTGGGCAACATCGCTGAACATCAAGCGGTGCCCGCCAATATCCTGATAATTCTCGTGGCCTTTACCTGCGACCAGCACCACATCCCCAATGTCAGCGCCTGCAATTGCAATCCGTATCGCAGCTTCACGATCACGTTCGACAATCACCTGGTCACGTTTGCTAAAACCAAACATGATTTGCCTGACGATATCATCCGCATTTTCAAGCCTCGGATTGTCGTCTGTGACAACTACCTTGTCAGCAAGCGATTCTGCCACTTCAGCCATCAGCGGCCGCTTGCCCTGATCTCGATTACCACCGCAACCAAATACACACCAGACTTTGCCAGTGGTGTGTTGACGGACAGCCTCAAGCGCACTTTTCAGACCGTCAGGTGTGTGGGCATAGTCAACCACTGCCGTGACGCCGCACTCAGAACCTACAACAGCCATACGACCATCAACGGCATGCAACTGAGAGGCTGCCTTTAGAACTGCGTCCAGTTGAAACTCACCTGGCAAAGTCATGACAGCGCATACTGCCGCCAGTAAATTGCTTAAATTGAACGCACCTAACAATTGACTTGTAATCACGCCTTCCCCCCACGGGGTGGTCAGGACCGCATCAAAACCATCTGCGCGAAAACTCAACTGGCTTACGTGCACATTGGCGAGACGGTTGTGAATACTGAACGTGAAACTTCGGGCACAACGAGGCAATGCGTTTAACATCACTGCGGCATGGCTGTCGTCCATATTAACGATGCCAATCTTCAAGGTTGCACTTTCAAACAGCCGACGTTTGGACTCGGCATAAGCTGCCATGGTGCCGTGATAATCAAGATGATCGCGTGTCAGGTTGGTAAAAATGGCCGTATGAAAATCTACGCCATTCAAACGATGTTGGTGCAAGCCCTGAGAGGACGCTTCCATGGCAACAAATTTGGCTTGTTTACCTTGTAAATCAGCCAACGCACCTTGCAGCGCCAAAGCGTCAGGTGTTGTGAATCCGGTATCCTTGAGCTCGGGGTAGACACCGTAACCCAATGTACCAACTACCCCGCAGGTCTGGTTCAGCTTTACAAGCATCTGGGCGATGAACTGAGTACAGCTGGTTTTTCCATTGGTCCCGGTAACGCCAATGACTGCCATATGCTGGCTTGGGTGCTGATAGAATCTGGCTGCAATATCGCCAAGTTTTGCGCGCAAGCCAGACACAGCAATAATCGGTACACCACCAGACCAGCTGATCCCCTGCCAACTATCGCCTTCATCAGCCAACACTGCCGCGGCGCCATTTTGTACAGCCAGATCAATATAGTCGCGCGCGTCATGATTTTTGCCGAACAAGGCGCAAAACAGTTCACCCGCCTTTACCTTGCGACTGTCTAACTGCAAACCAGTCACACATACCGAGAGATAGCTGGCCTCTGGCCCGCTATCAGCAACCCAGGGAATCAATGTTCCCAAGGTGATCGAGCATGTTGTCTGTGCGGCAGTATTCATCAGTTTATCTCGCGGTCAGACTTAAGATGTTCGAAGAATCAACCCGATCAGGCGTGACATCAAGAATGCGCATAGCGCCACTTGCAATTCTTGCAAAAACCGGCGCGGCCACCTGGCTACCGTAATGTTGAGCACCTTGCGGCTCGTTAATGACAATAATCACAACGATGCGTGGGTCGTGTGCGGGGATGTAGCCGGCAAACATGGAGTTGTGGAGATTTGCTTGATACCCATTTTCACCAACAACGCGTGCTGTACCTGTTTTTCCTGCCACACTGTAAAAAGGTACACTGGCGCCATCAAAACCACCGAGTGCAGGGTCGACAACCGCCTCGAGCATCTGCTGCACTTCAGAAACCACATTCTGCTCGATGACACGTTCCGGGGTAATTGCCCCCGGCATATCATTGCCATTCTTAAGCATGGTAATGGGCATGCGAATGCCATCGTTGGCTATCACGCTGTAGGCTTGTGCCAATTGCAGTGTTGACGTAGACATGCCGTAACCAAACGACAGGGTAGCGGTTTCAATATCGTGCCATACGCGATGGTTGGGCATTACACCGCCGCGCTCGCCGGGAAAACCACTGGCAGAGCTCTCACCAAAACCAACCCGTAACAACACATCGCGCAGGCGCTCATGACCAATTGCCAGCGCTATTTTGGCAGACGCAATATTGCTGGACTTCACCAGCATCTCTTCCAGGGAGATTTCACCGTAGTTATAACCACGATCAACAACATAGTCGCGCCCAACACGCATGCGCCCGGGCCGGGTGTCGATCAGTGTAGAGCGGTTATATAACCCGGACTCAACGCCTGCGATCGCCGTAAAAGTCTTGAGCGTAGAGCCCGGTTCAAACAGATCGGTGACCGCGCGATTTCGTAAGGCACCAAAGTCTGTGATGTTGCCGCGATTATGCGGATTGAAAGACGGCTGATTGACCATCGCCAGCACTTCGCCGGTTTTTACGTCCAGTACCACCGCGGAAGCAGAGCGCGCTTGCCGATAGATATACTCTGCCTTGAGTTCTTTGTAAGCGAGGTTCTGTATCCGGAAATCCAGACTCAGCTCAAGAACGTTGCCTGGCTGCGCTGGCTGAATAGTATTAAGCTCGCGAATAATACGGCCACGCTTGTCTTTAATGACCTGCTGTCGACCCGGGACCCCTTTTAACCACTCATCAAAGGCCAATTCCAGACCTTCCTGGCCGATATCATCAACATTGCTGAATCCAAGCACGTGCGCGGTGACTTCTCCCTGCGGATAATACCGTTGATATTCTTGACGCGCGTACACACCAGCGATACCCATAGCCAATACATTGTCGACATCTGCGGGTGGCATGCGCCGTCGTACATACAAAAACTCACGACCTGAACTGGCTTGTATCTGTGCCAACAGACTATCGGGATCAAGTTCCAGCGCAATGGCCAACGACCGAATTCCCGTCTCGTTTGCGGCAAGCTCGCGAGGATTGACCCAGACTGATTTGACAGGCGTACTGATTGCCAGAGGCTCGCCATTACGATCGGTGATCATGCCTCGGTGTGCGATCAAGGGCTCAACGCGTACAGTGCGGGCGTCACCTTGATTCTGGAGAAACTCACCATCAACCAACTGCAGACTCAACAGCTTCCAGACAAGAGCGCATGCAGCCAGAACAAGACAGAACCAGACCAGTCCTAAGCGCCACTTACCTGGATTATGCTGTGTGTGTTGCTCACTCATGACGCACCATTATTATTTTTGACCAGTCTGGCAGTTTCATATTCAGTTCTTCGATGGCACGACGCTCGATTCGGCCTTCCAGACCGAATGTGCTTTGCTCAATCAACAATTGTCCCCAATGCACATCCAGTTCATTTGACTGAACACGTAACTGCTGTAGCTCATGAAATGTCATACGATGGTGGTAACTGGTGTACACAACAGCGAGCGCGCTGAGCATCACGGCAAACAGCAGTCCGGTCACCAGCAAGTTCTGGGGCGAAAAAAGACTCAGCCACGACAATATCTTCGGGGGCTTTTCCGGTTGCGCTTCAAAGGCTTTTTTACTGTGCCTAACGGGTTGCTGTTTGATAGTCATGACTTCGTTTTCTGTTGCTGTTTTTTTGATTCCTTGTCTTTAAAGCGCCAGCTGTTCCTTTTTATGCTGGTTTTTCGGCCACCCTCATGACCGCACTTCTTGATCTCGGGTTCTGTGACACTTCTTCTTCGCTGGCTTTGACTGCTTTGCCAATTTTTACCAACAATGGTTTGATAGCCGAAGTCATCACTGGCAGGTCACGCGGAAAGTCATCACCCTTGCTTTGACGCTGTATGAACTGCTTAACAATCCGGTCTTCCAGTGAGTGAAAACTGATCACAACAAGTCGTCCACCAGGCGCGAGCAGACCGAGCGCCTTTACCAGCAGTTTTTCCAGGGACTCCAGCTCACGATTGATAAAAATGCGAATTGCCTGGAAGGCACGTGTTGCCGGATGCTTATGCTTTTCCCAGGCTGGATTGGCAACTTTTACGATTTCAGCCAATTGCAAGGTTCGGGTGATAGGCTGCAGCGCGCGCTCACGTACAATCGCTTTTGCGATACGACGCGAGTATCTCTCCTCACCAAATTCGTAGATGACGTTGGCTATCTCTTCTTCTGAAGCAACCGCAATCCATTCAGCTGCGCTGTGACCGCTGCCTGGGTTCATGCGCATGTCCAAAGGGCCATCGTGTGTGAAACTGAATCCGCGACCTGCATCATCGAGCTGGGGGGATGAAACACCCAGATCCAGCAGAATGCCGCTGACTTTACCTGAGAATCCCAGCTCAGCCACGCGAACATCCACATCCGCAAAGGAACCCTGGAAAATCTCGAAACGCGCATCTTGCTGCATCAGCTGCAGACCCGCACTGATGGCTTCGGGATCATAGTCGGTCGCCAGCAATCTGCCGGCCTCATCGAGCTTTTCGAGAATCAGACGAGAATGCCCACCTCGTCCAAATGTGCCGTCCACGTAAAAACCGGCGCGATCGGTCACCAGCGCATCCACAGCCGGATGCAGCAATACGGTTTCATGTCCCTGACTGATAGTCATAATGTACCGCTCTGTTAAAAACAGACGCCCCGATCGATTACAGCGACAAACTCAATAATTCAGGTGGCAACTCAATGCCACCCGTCTCGCCAGAGAACCAGCTATCTGCCTGGGCATCCCAGTTCTCTTTACTCCAGATTTCAAATTTCTTGCCCTGCCCAACCAGCACCAACTCTTTTTCAAGCTGGGCACGGCTGCGCAGGATTTGTGGCAGCAGAATCCGTCCACTGCCATCCATTTCCAGATCGTGCGCATGCCCAATCATCATGCGCTGCACAGTCCGGCTCGCCTCATCAAAACTCGACAAACTTTCCAGTTTTTGCTGAATCACTTCCCAACCATCAATTGGGTACAGCAACAGGCAACGCTTGCTGAAATCCACGGTGGCAACCAGGTGTCCGTTGAATTTTTCAGTCAGCAGCTCGCGATAGCGCGCCGGCATAGCCATGCGCCCCTTAACATCGAGAGTTACTTCACTGGATCCTCTGAACACAATTGCCACTCCGGGGTCAGGCGCCTATGAATGCACACCAAACGCCCATGGATCTCCACAAATTACCATTTCATCCCACTAACCACCACATTTCCACACTATAGGCATCGCAAAAGCGTGATGCAAGAGTTATTTGCAGTTTTTGAGACGAAGGAAAGCGTCTGAAATTTCAGGGAAAAATTGGTTTTTGAAGGCACTGGAGGGCAAACAGACAACAATGAAAAAAGAATCAACAAGCTGGAGAAGCAAGTTAAAGTGCTTTATTAAATACACTGGTTTGGGGATGGATTCAGTACAGGAATGAGTTGAGTCAGCCGATAAGCCGGGTTCTGTCGTGGACAGTCATTCATCTGGGATCAGCATCACTACTGACCTCTAGCGACCTACCCGGATCCAGTGCGAGCCACACCGATGGATCCCTATTTGGTCTTGCTCCGAACGGGGTTTGCCGTGCCACGAACTGTTACCAGTCGCGCGGTGCGCTCTTACCGCACCCTTTCACCCTTACCTTTTCAGCGCCTAAGCGCATGAACTGGCGGTCTACTCTCTGTTGCACTTTCCGTGGGCTTTCACCCCCCAGGCGTTACCTGGCGTTCTGCTCTATGGAGCCCGGACTTTCCTCCACCAGATGCCTCGATTTGCGCTGACGCGCACAAAGAAGCGGTTCCGATAGCGACTGCCTGGCTGACTCAGGACGCAGGTTAAGTGAGCGCCTGGCTTTATTCAAGCGATTTATTTCTTGCAGCTTGGTCTGCACACCGGCACATGGCACACTGGTCCGATGAAAAACGCAACTTCCAATCAACGTAAACCTTACCTGTGGCTTTTGTCACTGCTTGTGCTTGCCACCCTTACGCTGGGGGCTGCGCTGGCCTTCCAGCAAAAAGACACCTTGGTGCTTCGAGTTGCGAATCAATTGCTGCGCACCTATGACATTCAAATCACCAGCATTGAAGGCATCCGCTTTAGCCTGCAATCTTTCAGCGCAGAAACTATCGAGATGCAGATACCACAGTCACCGGTCGCCCAGACAATAAGGAACATACAGCTACAGTTTGATCCGTTTGAGCTTTTAGGTGGCAGAATCAACTCACTCACCGCCGAGCAGGCGACCTTATCTGTGCCGTTGCTGGATAACCACGAAGGCTTGAATGCCACCATAAACAAGCTGGATATCACCTGCCAGAATGCGCAACTCTGCAGCGGATCAGCACTATTACAGATGGATGTCGGCGCCTTAACAGATGAAGATACCGGGTTTCAATCCAGCACATCCCATATCTCCAGCTCGGTAGATTTCAGCTATCAAGCTGGCCAGTTAGGATTAACGCTTCCTCCGGGCATGCACATATCCCTGGAGTCCGCCCGTTATGGAAATTTTCGCTTGCAACAAATCGAACTGATCTCCAGCCAAGCATGGAAACTTGAACTGAATCCAGCAGATCAGTCGTTTTCATTGAGCGCGGGCATGACGAGTCTGGCGTTCAATACAACGGACACTATGAACTCACGCGTCAGTATCAATGACATCCACGGCTCATGCAGCGGTCTAGACCGTTGTGATGCCAGCGCCCATGTCGATGTCAGGTTAACGTCCTATCAGTCACCGGACTCTCTGCTTGAAATCGCCGGGCTAGGTTTTGCCAGCAATGTCGAATTACGCTACCAAGCCCGGAATCTGAACGTAACCTTACCCGCCGATCTTGAATTCTCAATGGAGTCCGGTCGGTATACCGGCTATCGGATTGAACAGTTAGAAGCAATCTCACAAGAGCCCTGGGAGTTTGAGATTGATCTTGATGCTCTGCAAGCCTCCCTTAGTGCAAAGTCCACCGAACTGAAACTTCCAGTGATTCGCACGCGCACCGACTCTGAGACGCCCAGCCTGAGCGGCCTCACCCTGCACCTGCAGCAACTCGACATGCGCTTTGATTTGTCCACAACTCAAAGTCGGCCATGGCACCAGCAATTGTCTGGTTCGGCAGAACTGGATATCTCACAGGTTTACACCACATTGGCAGCTTATAATTTTTGGCCTTACCAATGGAACACTCACGTGCAATGGTTAAACGCGGATCAACTGTTGATTGATCTATTTGCAAAACACTCGGAAAACCAGCTGTTTTCTATCAAGCTGGATCACAGCATCAACAACAAACAGGGCAAGGCCAACTTTAAACTGGAAGAGCTTAACTTCTCTCCCTCTGGCGCGCGCTTGAGCAGCTACGTTTCCCCCCTGCCTTTCGATGCAGACCTGCTGGATGGCTCGGTCGCATTGGAAGGCAATGTTACCTGGCACACAGATCCTGCCTCAGATATCTGGCAACCTGAAGGTCAAATACAGCTGGAACTGCGAAAGCTTGCAGGATTTATGGATGAGATTGTTTTTTCAGGGCTAGAAGCAAACAGCGCCTGGTCACTCAGGCCAGATTATTCCATTACAACTCAATCAGCCTTTGTGCTGAATATCCGCGAAATAGATCCAGGCATCCCCCTGTTTAATGTCCAAAGCTCAGTGTCTGTGGATTCAGCCAGCGGCCTGATCCATTTGCGATCCCCGCACGCCGAGGTATTTGGAGGGACAGTCAGCACCGACAGAATTGATCTCTTCCTGCCGCAGGAAAACCGTGCTGATGAACTGGGTGAGACATTCAACATTGCGATAGAGGCCATTGATGTTGCACAAGTCCTAAGCTTGAGCGCTTATGAACAAGTCAGCGCTACCGGCATCATCAGCGGGGTACTGCCTGTCAGATTCAAGGGCCTGAAACCTGTGATTGAAGCTGGACAGCTGAGTGCGTCACAACAAGGCGGCTCCATCCGCTACGATCAGGGCGGAATCGCATCCGGCAATCAGAATCTGGATTTGGTTTATCAGGCTTTGGAACATTACCAATATGACTCGCTCAGTGCAGGCGTGGATTTTGATGAACATGGCGAGCTGAATCTGGCCTTGCAGATGCGCGGACAGAGTCCAAATGTAGGACAGGGGCAACGTATCAATCTGAATCTGAACATCAGCGACAACATTCCCGCATTGCTGCAAAGTCTGCAAGCTGCAGATAATATGGCTGAGCGTCTGCAGGACATGCTGGAGTAAATGAGCCCGATATCTCTAAGCAACAACATTCAGCTGCAATTCAGGATGACGTGTTACAGTAATACCAGACCTAACAGAGGAAGTACTCAAAATGCTGGCAATAAAACAATCGGATGACCAGCCAGTGTCAGGCACCCTTGCTAAGCTCGGCTGCATACTGGCACTAAGCGCTGTATTTACGGCAGGCTGCACGCCCACGGTGCAGGTGGCTATGCCAAGCGAGCCAATCACCATCAACCTGAACGTGCGTATCCAGCACGAGATTCGGGTAAGGGTTGAGCGAGAGCTGGATGACATTTTTAGCGAGGACAGCGGACTTTTCTGAGGCGGCAAAGCCACTGATCAATCCCTGAGGCAAAAGGAAAAATATGATGAACAGCACCTTACATAAAAGTACAAAAATTTCGGTCTACCTGGCATTGGTATGGATAATGCTGATCAGCATGCCAGCAGCTCTGGCTCAAAGTCTTGACGAGGCCAAGGCCACAGGCCTGATTGGTGAAAAACGCGATGGTTACATCGGCCTTGTGCAGGGCTCTGCGCCGCCCGCTGTTGTCAGTCTTGTTGAGGACGTCAATCGCCAACGCAGAGAGCGATACCAACAAATAGCGCAAGAGAACAACATCAGTGTTGAGCAAGTAGCGCAACTTGCGTTTAACAAGGCCGTGGAAGCTACCCGGTCGGGCCACTTTCTGGAAGATGCAAATGGGCGGTGGGTCAGAAAGCCCTGATTAGCGCTCTCCGGCCAATTCAAGTGCTCGTTTGTACAAGCCATTTTTCTTGAGGCCAGTGATTTTTGCGACCAGAGCAGCTGCCTGCTTCACAGGCAGCTCTTCCAGCAGTATGTGTAATTGACGGTCTGCTTCCAGTTGCAGTTCTTGTTCATCGGGCGCAGGCGCGCCATGAATCAGCACTACAAATTCGCCACGACGGTTGTTATCGTCAGCCAAAATCCACTGACTCAGCGCCGCAAGACTGTCACCATGGATGGTTTCCCAGGTCTTGGTCAGTTCGCGACAGATCACCGCTTGTCGCTGAGCACCAAACACTTCATGCATGTCCAGAATACTGTCAGCAATACGATGGGGAGACTCATAGAATATCAATGTTCTTTGTTCGCCAGCCAAGGATTCGTACAGTTGTCGGCGCGCGCCCTGCTTATGAGGAGGAAACCCCTCAAAAACAAACCGGTCCGTGGGCAGGCCGGCTGCGCACAATGCAGCAGTCAACGCACAGGCACCGGGTATGGGAATAACCGGCACGTTGAGTGAGCGCGCGCGGGCAACCAGACTGTATCCGGGGTCAGATATCAGTGGCGTACCGGCATCACTGATCAGCGCCACGCTGCGACCGGCACTCAGTTCAGAGAGAATGGCATCTTCACGTGCGGAAGAACTAAAATCATGGTACGAAACAAGGCGCGTAGCAATACCAAAATGCTGCGTGAGTCTGCTGCTGTGGCGCGTATCCTCGGCGGCAATCAAGTCCGCACTTTTAAGAACCTCAATTGCACGCTGGCTGATGTCACCCAGATTGCCGATAGGCGTCGCAACAATGTACAACGCTGCAGTGCCAGTTTGTTGATGTACCATGACATTAGTTTCCAAGCAGTGCTTCAAAGGAGCCTGGCATGATAGCAAATAAGGAAAGTCGCCACCTGCCAGTGTCGCCTGCTATGATAAAAAAGAGTTTCAGGAGTATTCGACAACCAACATGATCAATCAAACTTGTTACCGTCTGGCAACTGCTACCCTGTTGGCCACCTTACTATTGCAATGCGCCGGCGCAGGGAATCAACAAGCTCCCAGAACGTCGAGCATTCCTCAGTCCGGCGTCACACCTGTCGCGCCACAAGTGGAAATCAGCGAGATCAATCGACTACTTGCATTGGCAGCAGATGCGCAATCACCGCTTGCAGAACAGCTCACAATCCAAGCGGCTGAACTCGCCCTGGAAGATGATGACATTGACACCGCATCCGCCATTCTGGGCAGTCTGGGTCTAGATTCTAACTGGCCCATGACCGTCCGCACGCGATCAGCCTTGCTTCGCGCTGAGCTCGCCATTCACTCTGGGGAATTCGATCGCGCCTTGATTTTGCTCAACGGCCCGCCCTTCGAGCGCGTGAATGAATTGAACAATGAGGTTCGACAGCGTTTGATGACACTGCGCGCAAGAGCATTTCTCGGCATGAATCAGTTTCTGGCAGCCGCGCGCGAACATACACGCATGGCGGCTTTGTTGCGCCCCGAGCAACAAGAACAAAATATTGATCAGATCTGGCAGATTCTGGCTTCCGCCCCGCCGGGCAACTTGCAGGCTCAAAGTGGGTTAATTGACTCGTATGAGCTGCGTGGCTGGATAGAGCTGGTGAATCTGATTAACAGCTCCAGTAACAATGTTGAGCAACAGGTAAGGGCTATAGCAGCCTGGCAAAGCCGTTGGACTCAACACAGTGCGGCCAAAAGTTTACCGCGGGCACTGTCGTTTACTGTCGATGTTCTGAACACACGAGCAGAACGAATCGCTCTGATGCTCCCTCTTTCTGAAGCGGCGGGAAAGGCTGTCAGTGAAGGCTTTTTAGCGGCCTATTATGAAGCCCGGAGTCAGTCACAACAGGTACCCGAAATCCAGATTTATGACACCAGTGGCATCACCGACATCATGCCGCTGTACAACCAGATTGCGGATAGCGGGTTTGACTTGATCGTGGGTCCGTTGCGCAAAGACTCTGTTCGACAACTACAATCACAAACCACCTTGCGAGTGCCTACACTGGCCCTGAACTATGGTGATGAAGGTGTGCCAACACCACCAAATCTGTATCAGTTTGGGCTGGCACCCGAAGATGAAATTCGTCAAACAGTCAAAATGGCGCGTCAAGCGGGTCATACAGTTGCCGTTATCATGACCCCGTCAGGCAATGAGTACGCTCGCATCCGGGACACGTTCACCAGCGAGTGGGAAAAATTGGGCGGGAATGTTGTGGCTGCTGTGGGTTTCGGCGGAAGCGGGAGTTACTCCGACAATATCAGACAGATGCTTGATGTTGATGATAGCGAAGCACGCGCAATACAGCTGCGCAGCGTCATTCCTCGCAGCAATCTCGTTTTTACACCACGGCGCAGGCAGGACGTTGATGTGTTATTTCTGTTGGCAAATCCAGCGGAAGGCCGTCAAATCAGACCAACGATGGGTTTCCATTTTGCTGGCGATGTCGCGATTTATGCCATGCCTGCCATCTATGATGGGCTGACATACGATGGCGGCACCAGTACGAATGTCAATCGCGATCTGAATGGGATTACGTTTATTGATGCTCCCTGGATATTGACGTCCGATGACCCGCTGAAGTCCTCAACTGCCCAAGCATTTGCAGCTGGCGCAGGTCCTGTAGAACGGCTTCGCGCCATGGGCGTAGACAGTTACCGCTTACACAACCGACTGGCGCAACTTGCCAATTTCCCGGGTGTAAACATCCAAGGGGCAACCGGCAAACTGTCTATGCGCAATGATGGCAGTATCCAACGGGAGTTATTGCCTGCCCAATTTGTAGAAGGCAGCATTGTGCTGCCTTCTACGGCTTCCGGTAGTTCAAGCATCGATTCACCTTGAACTACTTTCCTTTTTTGTATGATTGCGGAGACAAGGATGTCCCAGCCAAACGACTCATCAACAAAACCATACCGTTCCGCAACGGCACCAAAACAGCGGCGCGCAACCGGTGTCGCATACGAGCAATTGGCGGCATCGTATCTGCAGCAATTCGGCTTACAACTCATCAGCAGTAACTACAATTGCCGTCTTGGCGAAATCGATCTGATTATGAGAGAAGGCAGCACTCTGGTGTTTGTTGAAGTGCGGTATCGATTGAGAAGTGATTTTGTAAGCCCGGTGATCAGCATCAATACCAAAAAACAACAGAAACTGTTAAGAACGGCACAGGTCTATCTCAAACACCATAATTTGACAGACGCAGTACCTTGTCGTATCGATCTTATTGGTATCAATCGATGCAAGATGACGGGAACCTTACAGTACGAGTGGATAAAAAACGCGATTCAGGCACATTCTTGAATTTGTATGCACGCAAGTGGTGCAACAGTCGGTCTCCCATTGACGGTGGTTTGCAGTAGAATGCAACACCAGACATGAGTTATCTGGCTCCGGCAGGTTTAAATGACACCCGAACAACGAATACAAGCACATTTTCAGCAGAGTATCCTTGGATTGAGCACCAGCCTCGATACTCAGGCAGAATTGATCCGCCTGGTTGCCGAGCGCATCGCCGAGTCTTTACTGCAAGGTGGCAAAATACTTGTCTGTGGCAACGGGGGTTCGGCGGCTCTTGCGTCGTATTTTAGTGCTTTGTTGCTGAATCGCTTTGAGCGAGAACGCCCTGCACTGCCAGCAATTGCCTTGTCCGCTGACTCGGTGGCCATGACGGCAATTGCTACCGATCTTCAATACCGTTCTATTTATGCGCAACAAATAAGAGCACTAGGCCAGCATACCGACATATTGTTAGTGCTGACATCGGGACGCAACAGCGCGAATCTTCGCGAAGCAGTTAGCGCTGCCTACGATAGAGAGATGCCCGTAATAGTCATAAGTTGCGAAGACAGTGGAAACATCACGGAGATGTTACAATCTGGCGATATTGAATTGCGAGTGCCTGCGCCAGCGGGATACCGGAGCCAGGAAATACAATTGACTGTTCTGCACTGCCTGTGTGACTTGATAGATGTACAAATTTTTGGAGAGGAAATATGAGCATAAAAAGATTTGTGTTAGTCAGCCTGCTGCTGGGAAGCTCTGCGTGCACCACCATTCTGACCGAAACTACCGGTGATCAGGGCATACAGGAAGATAGATACATTCGTACAGCTGGCACAGTTGTAGAAGATGAATCCATCGAGACCAAGGTTACAGTAAATATGCGCTCACAGCAGCGCCAGTTCCGGGACGCCAGTTTTGACGTCGTCAGCCATAATGGCGTTGTTTTGCTGGTTGGTCAGGTGCAGTCAGAGGCGCTGAAACAAGAAGCAACACAGATCGCTTCCGAGGCAAGTGTCCATGTCCGTCGCGTTCACAACGAGTTAGAGATATCCGGCCCGCGCAGTCTGCTTTCGAGAAGTAACGACACCTGGTTGGCGACTAAAGTGCGTACTCAATTGGCAGCAAGCGATCAAATCAATTCAAATCGCATGCGAGTTGTCGCGAACAATGGCACTGTCTATTTGATGGGAATTGTTGATCGTGCTGAAGGAGAACGCGCAAGCAATCTCGCTCGTAGCGTTGGAGGCGTTCTGCGCGTTGTGAACGTTTTCGAATTTATCTGATGCCAGCAAGCGGCGCACTCAGTGCGTCGCTTACTTGACCACACGCAATGACGCTCTTCCGCGAGTTTTCTTATCAGACTCTGTGGTTTTAACCGAGCTTAATGAGGCTGGGGGTTTAGGCGGAACCGGAGGAACAGGACTTGGTTTCTCTGTATCAAAGACCATGCCCTGTCCATTTTCACGCGCGTAAATACCCATCACCGCAGAAACTGGCACGTAGACAGGTGTTGGAATTCCAGCAAAACGACCATTAAACTCAACAGCATCATTGCCCATATGCAGCGCATGCACTGCGACAGGCGATATGTTCAGTATAATCTGGCCGTCTTTAACGTAATCCTGCGGAACCTGCACGTCCTGAGCGTAGGCATTGACCACGATGTAGGGCGTGCAGTTATTCTCCAAAATCCACTCGTACAAGGCACGAAGCAGAAATGGCCGACTTGAGTTCATGCTCATCGGCAAAGGCCTATACCATTTCCTTTTCCTGATCTGACAGACTCATTCGCACAGAATCACGCGCAAACAATCGAGCCCGATACTCAAGAAGAGGCTGAACAGACTTATGATTACCAAGATCAATACCTAATGAAGGTAATCGCCAAAGTATGGCAGTGACACAGCAGTCCACCACACTAAACTCGTCGCTCATAAAGTAGGGTTTTTCAGCAAAAATGGGCGCGATTGACACCAGACTCTCGCGCAATTCCCTGCGCATTTTGTCTTGTTGGCCTGCAGTGCCTTTACCTGCACTCAGATCATCAATAACCGAGCACCAGTCTCGTTGAATGCGGTACATCCACAAACGACTTTGCGCCCTCGCTACCGGATAAACCGGAAACAAGGGCGGGTGTGGAAATCGTTCATCAAGATATTCCATCATGATATTGGCTTCGTACAGCACAAGATCACGATCAACTAAGGTTGGCAGACTGTTATACGGATTTAAAGAAGCCAGATCCTCGGGCGTGTGTGCAGGGTCAACATTAACTGTTTCGACAGTGACCCCTTTTTCTGCCAACACAATCCTTACCCGATGGCTGTATTGGCTACGGCCATCGGAATAAAAGATCATGGAAGAGCGTTTAGCGACTACACCCATACTGCTGTCCTCAATAAATCATCTCAGTCAGAGTTGACTGGTGAAGAGCGTATCAGTGGATACGTCTCCAGTATTCACGATTCAGCAGCGTTACCAAAACAAACAGTATCGCGAGAAAACCGAGTACATATACACCAATCTCCTGACGCTTGAGACGTATTGGCTCTCCAACGTAGTAGAGGAAATTCACCAGATCATAAATCATGGTATCAAATTCTTCTGGAGACAGCTGACCCGTCCCATCAACATGGGTCAGTTCGCAATCTTCAGGGGCAGACGCATTGTTGCTGCAAATCACGTCACCCTGCAGCTCATACAACACATTGGGCATGCCCACATTGGGGAATACTGAGTTGTTTACACCCCAGACACGAGTACCATCCTCGTAGAATGAACGCAGGTAGGTATACAGCCATTCCGGGCTGCGAACACGGGCAATCAGCGTCAGATCTGGCGGAGTAACACCAAACCAGGCGTTGCCGTGCTCTGGGCGCATGGTGTTATCCATCAAATCCCCAATTGCAGCCTCACCGAACACCAGATTATCCATCATCAGATCTGTAGGAATGCCCAGATCATTGGCAGTACGCTCATAACGGGCGTACTGCAGCGAGTGGCAAGAATGGCAGTAGTTCATGTAGGTGTTCAATCCACGCTGCATGGACGCCTGATCTCGAACGTCCATTTCGACGTGATCGAGCTCTACAGTTACTTCAGCACCAACCGCTTTTAGAGGCAACAGCACCAGTGCAGCCAACAGAGCCAATGTCAGAACAACCTGTTTGTTGGTGATCCAGCGACCTGTCACACGTGACGGCTCCGGGAAAGTCTGCTCTTTCTTCGTGTACCAAGGCATCATGAAGAAGAACAGGAAGTACAGTATGGTTGTAACCTGGGCTAGCACAGTACGACCCGGGCTGACAGACAAGGTGCCCAGGTAGCCCAGAATCAGGAAGCTGGCTGTGAAGATCAGCAACGCAATACGGCTATACCAACCCTTATAGCGCATGGATTTAACCGGACTGCGGTCAAGCCAAGGCACCACAAACAGAATGGCAATCGCACCAAACATCACGATTAGCCCCCAGAACTTGGCATCAATACCAAACAAAGGAACCGTCACTGCGCGCAACATTGAGTAGAACGGCGTGAAGTACCAGACTGGCGGTACGTGTGCCGGTGTTACCAGCGCGTTAGCTTCCTGGAAATTCGGCGGCTCGAGGAAATAGCCACCCATTTCAGGCATAAAGAAAATGATGAAGCAGAACACAAAGAAGAAGACAGTGATGCCTACAAGATCGTGCACTGTGTAGAACGGATGGAACGGAATGCCGTCTACGGGAATACCATTTGCATCCTTGTTCTTTTTGATTTCGATACCATCAGGGTTGTTCGAGCCCACTTCGTGCAATGCCAACAGGTGCAATACAACCAGTGCAATCAGAATGATTGGCAAAGCAACAACGTGCAGGGCAAAGAAACGGTTCAGTGTGGCTCCTGAGATAAGGAAGTCTCCACGTACCCATACCAGCAGGTCTTCACCAATCACTGGAATGGCACCAACCAACGATACAATAACGTTTGCACCCCAGTATGACATCTGACCCCAGGGCAGTACGTAGCCCATGAAACCTTCCATCATCAGCACCAGATAGATGGCCATGCCAAATACCCAGATCAATTCACGTGGCTTTTTATAAGAGCCATACATCAGGCCGCGGAACATGTGCAGGTACACAACCACAAAGAAGGCAGAGGCACCGGTAGAGTGGATGTAACGTATCAACCATCCAAATTCAACATCACGCATGATGTATTCGACCGAAGCAAATGCTGCTTCTGCACTGTTTGTGTAGTGCATGGTCAGGAAAATGCCGGATACCAGTTGGATAACCAGAACTACCAATGACAAAACACCAAAGAAATACCAGAAGTTGAAGTTCTTGGGTGCGTAGTACTTGCTCATGTGCTTTTCCCACGCATTCACGATGGGCAAGCGGTCATTCGTCCAATCTCTCAAGCCTACGAGTGAGGACACGATAAAACCTTGTTTCTTTGTATCACTCATTATGCGCCTACCCCGTCTTCACCAATTACAAGGATATTGTCTGTCTCATAGTAGTATGGAGGGACTTCCATGTTTCGTGATGCCGGAGAGCCGTTGTATACACGGCCAGCCAGGTCAAACTTGGAACCGTGGCAAGGACAGAAAAATCCACCTTTCCAGTTTTCCTCAAACGGCTCCGCGCGAATCGCAAGGCGCGGAGTCGGAGAACAGAATAGATGCGGGCAAAGTCCCACCAGCACCAGAATTTCAGGCTGACGAGAGCGATAGGAATTGGTGGCGTACTCAGGCTGCTCTGGCTGAGCAGACGTTGGATCTTGCAAATCGCCGTCAATCGTCGGCAATGCGTCCAGAATCTCTGCTGTGCGACGCACAACAAATATCGGACGCCCTCGCCAGGCTGGAATAGGTCCGAGTATTGCACCTTCTTCGATGCGGCTGATATCAACCCGAACTGCTGCGCCTGCTGCACGCGCTTTGGCACTTGGGTTCCAGGAACCGACGAAGGGGACAACAGCCCCCACGACACCGGCTACCCCAACTACCGAGGTTGACCCCAATAAAAACCGTCTGCGGCCAGAATCAGTACCGTCTTCACTCACCGTGTAATCTCCTGAGCATTGTCGTCTGTCAAAAAGAAATGTGCACACAAGCAGTGAGCTGGCGTGCGAAATCTACTAGTGCTGCATAGCTGCGCGTTTGAGGATAGCCGCTAACGATTGGCCGAATTACGCAAACCGGCAAACGCGCGGAATGGTAGTTAATTTGGCGACTTTTTTCAAGCTCACCCCCCACCAAAACCACCTTAACTTATTGAATAAAATAGGGATTTATTTTTTTCTAAAACAAAAAAGCGCTGCTCCTCTCCGGAACAACGCTTTGAGTACACAGCAGGCGGGTCAACTTTGCAGCCAACGCGCCCACCAGCGAGACATTAACGCTTGGAGTACTGAGGACGCTTACGCGCTTTACGCAGACCAACCTTCTTACGCTCGACCGCACGCGCATCACGTGTCACGAATCCGGCCTTACGCAGCGGAGAGCGCAACTCTTCGTCGTATGCAATCAGAGCACGCGTCAGACCATGACGGATTGCGCCGGCCTGGCCGAAGCTACCACCACCGGCAACAGTGATTTTAAGGTCAAACTTGCCAACCATGTCAACCAGCTCAAGCGGTTGCTGCACAATCATGCGCGCAACTTCACGACCGAAGAAATTATCGATAGTGCGGTTATTGATACTGATGCTGCCTGTGCCTTTTGTAATAAAAACGCGCGCAGTTGCAGTCTTTCGTCGGCCGGTGCCGTAATATTGTGTTGTAGCCATAAGGACTCAGTAAACCTCGTCGAAAACTTACAGTTGCAGTGCCTGCGGCTGCTGGGCCGCATGCGGATGCTCGTTACCCGCATACACTTTGAGCTTCTTGAACATTGCACGACCCAACGGAGTGCGGGGCAGCATACCCTTGATCGCCAGCTTGAGCACGCGATCAGGAGCACGATCAATCAGCTTTTCGAAGCTGAATGACTTCAAGCCACCCGGAAAACCGGTGTGGTGATGGTACATCTTGTCTTTAGCTTTGTTGCCGGTGACACGCACTTTTTCTGCATTGATCACGACCACAAAATCGCCTGTGTCTACGTGTGGGGTGTATTCAGGCTTATGCTTGCCGCGTAAGCGGGTAGCGATCTCGGTCGCAATACGGCCGAGTGTCTGGCCTTCTGCATCCACGAGCAGCCAGTTGTGTTCTACATTCTGTGGTTTGGCACTAAAAGTCTTCATGAAACGTCACCGAACGGGCATTATCTTCAGGGAGCGCGAATACTACCGAAGCATATTGGAAACTTCAAGCACTTTGTTCGTTAAAACTACAAGTTCCGCGCTATGGTCTGTGCTCGAGCCCGAGATATTCTTCTGACTGCATCTCTAGCAAACGACTGCGTGTTCGCTCAAAAACAAATGCCAAACCCGTTCCCGTGTACAAATCCTGCAATGGCACAGCTGCTGACAACAACAATTTGACCTGTCGATCGTAGAGCTCATCTATAAGACTGACAAACCGCCGGGCGATGTCATCCTGCCCAGAGACCATTTGTGGCACATTGCTCAGCACGATGGAATGAAATTGTCGTGCCAGCTCGATGTAGTCAAATGCACTGCGGGCGCCACCACATAGCTGACCAAAATCGAACCAGGCCACCCCTTCTGAGACCAAACGCACTGGCACCTTCCTGCCAAGAATCTCTATCCCACCATTCTGGATACGCTCAGCATGCCCGCACGCCAGCCGATCAAAGCCATCCCGTAATGCGGCATCAGCCTCGGCGCCAGACGGTGAAAAGTACAAGCAGGCCTGCTTGAGTGCACGCAAACGATAGTCCACGCCACCATCCAACTCAAACACCTGCGTGTGCTGATGAATGAGCTTGATCGCTGGCAGAAATCGCGCACGCTGCAGGCCATTTGCGTACAAACCGTCGGGATGAATATTCGACGTAGCCACTAACACCACACCTTCCCTCATCAGATGCTCCAGCAAACCACCCAGAATCATGGCATCACCAATATCTGACACAAAAAACTCGTCGAAGCACAACACGCGTGCGCGGGAAGCAATATTGGCGGCAACAACTTCCAGGGGATTTTTTTGCTGCTTGAGAGCGGCAAGCTCGGAATGAACTTGTTGCATGAATCTATGAAAGTGAGTTCGCTGTTTGCGCTCGAAAGGCAGGCACTCAAAAAAAGTATCCATCAGATAGGTTTTACCCCGACCTACGCCTCCATATATATAGAGGCCCTTGATCGCATCAACGGACACCGGAGAGCCCGAAGCAGTCTTGATACGCGCCTTTAATGCAGAGATCAGCCCGGCAGGCTTCTTTTGTACGCGCAACAAATCATCAAACAAGCGCTGCAATTCCGCGACTGCTGCGGCTTGAGCGGCGTCCGGCTTGATGAGCCCATTCGCCAGATCATCCTTGTAACACTGCAAAGGAGTAGCCATTTAGCGTTTGATCCGATGGAAAGGCGCGCATTTTAGGGTATTTTGGCCAACCGCACCACGTCCATACCTGAGAGCTCATCAACAATCACAAACCTTCATGCTAGAATTCCTGCGAGTCAAACGCTCACATCCGCGTTATACTTGCGGCATTTCTAAGAGGAATTACAGCCAATGATATGGTTAACTGGCATCGTCTGCCTTGCAATTGGCGTGGCGGCGGGCTTTTTTATAGCACCGCGGTTTAGTAACAGCAATCCTGAAAAAATTGTTGAACTCGAAACAAAAATTCAGGATCTTCAGCGACATCACGCGGATTACCGCGAGCATGTCAGTGAGCATTTCAGCGCGACTGCAGATCTCGTTCATAACATGACCGAAAGTTATCGCGATGTTTATCAGCATCTGGCAAGGGGCGCACAGGATCTTTGCAACGAAGAAGTTGCCGGCAAATTGCTGCCTTCGGCAGATCAATCGATGTTCTCTGGCCCTGATGGCGATACCATGGAACCGCCCAAAGACTATGCGCCTCGCCGGGTCGGTAACCAGAGTGGCGCGCTGTCCGAGGGTTTCGGTCTTGAGCGCGACAAATCTTCGGATGATGAACGGTGATTCGGTACGCGCTGAAAAGCTCCTGCATTAACAAATAAACTTGATAACCCGTCAGATCAACCGCAGGTTTTTTCTGCGCGTTGCTGCGCCACCCGTAAGGCAAAATCATGGCAGATTACAACCTGACTCACCTGAAACAACTGGAAGCTGAAAGCATCCACATCATTCGCGAAGTTGCCGCAGAGTTTGATAACCCGGTCATGCTGTACTCAATCGGCAAAGATTCATCGGTGATGCTGCATCTGGCATTAAAGGCCTTTTATCCCGGCCGCTTGCCATTCCCATTGATGCATGTGGATACCACCTGGAAGTTTCGCGAGATGATTGAATTTCGTGATACTCAGATGAAAAAACTTGGTCTGGATCTGATTGTTCATATCAATCAGGAAGGTGTGGATGCCGGGATTGGCCCGTTTACCCATGGCAGCGAAAAACATACCGACGTGATGAAAACTCAGAGCCTTCGTCAGGCGCTGGACAAGCATAAATTTGATGCGGCGTTTGGTGGCGGACGACGCGATGAAGAAAAGTCTCGCGCCAAGGAGCGAGTATTTTCATTCCGTGACAAAAACCATCGCTGGGATCCCAAAAACCAACGCCCAGAGTTATGGAATATCTACAACTGTAAAGTGAATAAAGGCGAAAGCATTCGCGTATTCCCTTTGTCTAACTGGACTGAACTGGACATCTGGCAATACATCTACCTGAATAATATCGACATTGTGCCCCTGTACTTTGCCAAGGAGCGCCCCGTCGTGAATATGGATGGCGTAGATATTATGGTCGATGACGATCGCATGCCCGTTGAAGGCAAAAAGATTGAACATAAGATGGTGAGATTCCGTACGCTGGGTTGTTATCCGTTGACCGGCGCTGTGGAGTCCACGGCCACTACATTGCCGGAAATTATCCAGGAAATGCTGCTGACCACAAGCTCAGAGCGCCAGGGGCGTCTGATCGACTCCGATCAGGCAGGATCAATGGAAGAGAAAAAGCGTAAAGGATACTTCTGAGATGTCGCACCAATCCGAACTTATCAGCACCGATATTACAGCCTATCTGGCACAACATGAACGCAAGGAGTTGCTACGCCTGCTCACCTGCGGCAGTGTTGACGATGGCAAAAGCACCCTGATCGGACGATTGCTGCACGACTCTAAAATGATCTATGAAGATCAGTTGGCGGCGATTACCAAAGACAGCATCAAATCCGGCACAACTGGTGGCAAAGTAGACCTTGCATTGCTGGTAGATGGCTTGCAGGCAGAGCGCGAACAAGGCATCACCATTGATGTGGCGTACCGCTACTTCTCTACTGCCAAGCGCAAATTTATTATTGCTGACACCCCCGGTCACGAGCAGTACACCCGCAACATGGCCACCGGCGCATCTACGTGTGATCTGGCGATAATTCTCATCGACGCCCGCCATGGCGTGCAGGTGCAAACACGTCGGCATAGCTTCATAACATCCTTGCTGGGTATCAAACATATTGTTGTGGCGATTAACAAAATGGATCTGGTGAACTACAGCCAGGACGTGTTTGAAAAAATCAAAGCAGACTACATTGCCTTCAGTAAAAAACTGCGTAACGCGGAATTTCACTTTATACCGATGTCGGCCCTGGACGGTGACAACGTCGTGAATCGCAGCGAATTCATGTCCTGGTACGAAGGTCCTGCGCTGATGTCCTTGCTGGAACACGTTGAAATCTCGGAAGATAGAAACTTCGATGACTTCCGCTACCCCGTGCAGTACGTCAACCGCCCCAATCTTAACTTCCGGGGCTTCTGCGGCACTGTGTCATCAGGTGTTGTCCGCAAAGGTGATGAAATTACCGTGCTGCCCTCCGGCAAAAAAAGCCGCATCAAGTCCATCGTAACCTACGACGAAGAACTTGAAATGGCCTTTGCTGATATGGCCATCACATTGACGCTGGAAGACGAAATCGATATCAGCCGCGGTGACATGATTGTGCACCGCGACAACAAACCCGTGATCGCTGAAGAGTTTGATGCCACGGTGGTCTGGATGACTGAGGCCGCATTACTGCCCGGCAAACTCTATGATTTTAAATTGGGCAGCAAAACTGTCAGCGGTCGTGTAACGGCCATGAAACACCGCATTGACGTTAATACTCTTGAGGAATTGCCAACACCCGGCTTGGAACTCAATGAAATTGGCTTGTGCGAAATCAGCGTAGATCAACCGGTTTGTATAGACAGTTACGAAAAAAATCGTAGCACGGGCGGTTTTATTGTCATTGACCGACTGACCAACGTCACCGTCGGTGCAGGCATGATCAATCTCGAGATCGCCGCCGCTAAACGTCTGGTCAAACGCAGCAGCACTGTCCATGTAACCAAAGATGAGCGCTCTGCCCGCTACGGCCAAAAACCCGTAACGATCATGTTTATTGGTGTGTCGGGTTCAGGAAAATCAACACTGGCACATGGTCTTGAGCGACGGCTGTTTGATATGGGCCGCGTCAGCACGGTGCTGGATGGCAAAGCCATGCGGTTGGGCATCAGCAAGGACCTGGCGCATGATGCAAGTGGGCGAGCTGAAAACCTGCGGCGCAGCGCGCACATTGCACGGCTGTTGAATGATTCCGGCTTGATATGCTGCGCGGCATTTGTCGCTCCAAACCCTGACTCGCGGGAGCACGCTCTCAGCGTCATCGGCAAGGACAATTGCGTGATCATATACCTGAACCCGCCGATGGCGGTTTGTCAGCAACGTGATCCCAGCGGCATTTATGCTGCAGCAGAAGGCACCAGCTCAGCGGAAGTTCCGGGCATCACGTTTGCGTATCCAAAGCCCGAGCATGTTGATCTGGAACTGGATACAAACACGTTGACGGTCGAAGACTGTCTCGATCAGGTCATTGAACTGATGCAAGCCAAGGGCATTATCTCTGGCCGTTGATCAAGCGATCAGACCGGGTTAGGAATATCAATAAAGGTATGGCGAATACCAAAGCGCTGGGCAAGAAATTCGCCCAGTGCTTTCACGCCATAACGCTCGGTCGCATGGTGTCCCGCGGCAAAATAGTGCATGCCGTGCTCCTGGGCAACATGCACAGTCGGCTCGGAAATTTCTCCTGAGATGTAGGCATCAATACCCAATTTTGCAGCCTGCTCAATGTATTGCTGAGCAGCGCCGGTGCACCAGGCAACACGCCTTATCAGCCGGTTTTCGGCGTCTATGTGCATTGCGTCGCGACTGAGCGCGGCGCTGATACGATTGGCCAGCTCAGCACCGGTCAACGCCTCAGGCAAATCCGCTATCAATCCCATCACTTGATTATTCTGTTTCAACAACTCACCTGACGGCACCAAACCAAGTACGTGCGCCAGTTGTACGTTATTTCCGAACTCTGCATGCGCATCCAACGGCAAATGATAAGCCAGCAGACTGATATCGTTGTCCATCAAAGTCTTGATGCGCTTGCGCTTCAGTCCGGTAATGACCGCGTCTTCACCACGCCAGAAGTAACCATGATGCACCAGAATGGCATCCGCGCCCTGCTCGACCGCGGCATCTAGCAAGCGCTGACTGGCGGTAACACCGCTGACCAGATGACGTATGACTTTCTTACCCTCGACCTGTAATCCATTAGGACAATAGTCGTTAAACTGATCCGGTTTTAACAAACGGTTAATTTCAATGATCAGTTCACGTAACTCAATCTGCATTGCGCCTTTCCTCAATTTACTGGCTTTTGCTATTTGCCTTCACTTAATCGATAAATCTTCGCATAATGCCGCGAGTATCAGTGATGTCTGATGCTATCGCAAGTTAGCAGACATTCAGGCACGTTCGCCCCAAGTACTCGCAACCAGGTCTGACCGATTTATTCATGAAAAAAATTCTGCAATTCATAGGCTGGCCCGTGATCAGCGGCGTTCTGCTGGCACTGGTGCTTATGCAGTATCAACAAATGCAGCAAGTGCGTCGCTTATTGGATGAGCGCGCAGACAGCCCAAGATCAACCATGGCAATGCAATCCACCGATCAGCTATCGACGCCATCGTTTGCTGATGCGATAAACCGGGCCGCCCCATCCGTTGTCAGCATTCATTCGACGATCAGAGAACAGATTCAGTTACCGCCAGCTGAGGAAATCCCAGCCGCACTGCGCGATCTGTTGCAGAACATTCCCGCCGAGCGACTCTGGGAAAGCCTGGGCTCTGGCGTGGCAGTCAGCAATCAAGGCCATATACTGACGGCACTACATGTCATTGAAGGGGCTGAAGATATCGAAGTACATTTTTATAATGCCCAGCAGGCCAGCGTCACTGCCAGCGCAACACTGATCGGGTCCGACCCAAGCACTGATCTTGCGCTGTTAAAAGTGGAAAGTGGCATGTTACCTCCCGCCGTCCCGATAGGCTCATCGGACAACGTCAGGGTCGGCGATGCCGTGTTGACGATTGGTTATCCGCGCAGGGACCTGATGACTCAGAAGTCCGTTTCCAGCGGCATTGTCAGTGCACTTGGCATACCACGCGATGGCTTACCCATTGTTGAGTACATTCAAACGGATGCCGCCATGAATTACGGCAACTCCGGTGGTGCCCTGATCAATACCCAGGGCGAACTGATTGGCATCAACTCCTTTATATATTCCGAGTCTGGCAATTCAGATGGTATAGGTTTTGCCGTACCCGTTAATAAAGCCATGATTGTCGTAGAGCAATTGATTGCCCAGGGAGAGGTCACACCTGGCTATTTAGGTGTCATTACCGGCGAAATGTTAACGGCTGAATCCAGCACCAGTTTTTTTGGAACACCGGATATTGATGGACTGCTGATTGAACAGGTAAACTCAGGCAGCCCCGCAGAAGTTGCTGGTGTGCGTGCCGGGGATGTGATGACAGCAATTGACGGCAATGCCATTCGCAGTGTGATCAGCGCAATAGAACAAATCAATCGCAAAGCACCGGGACAAACGGTGGATCTGAGAATCTTCCGCAGTGGTAATTATCAGACAATTTCTGTAGTGCTGGGCACTGGCACGGCTCAGTACCGAACCCAGCTACAAGAAGACTGAATCTAAAACACAGTGCGGTTCAAGCTTTACCGGGTGTGTGGCGACCAGGTATTCGCCAGGCAGCCGACAAGGCGTGCGCCTGTAAATGCTCATTCATTGCCAACGTTTCAGCCACAGGCGCCAACGCTGCAGCACCCGCTGGCGAGCAGTTAATGATCGAACTGCGCTTCTGGAAGTCGTATACACCCAAGGGTGAGAAAAACCGAGCCGTGCCCGAGGTTGGCAACACGTGACAAGGTCCTGCGCAGTAATCACCCAATGCCTCGGGAGTATGCCTGCCCATAAAAATTGCGCCTGCATGCCGTACGCCAGGCAGCCAGGATTGAGGATCGTCTACCGACAGCTCAAGGTGCTCAGGCGCAATCAGGTTACAAATTCGCAGCGCCTCAGTTTTATCAGCCGCAAATATCAACGCACCACGCTCGCTGAGGGAGGTGCGAATAATTGCCTCGCGACTCATTTGAGGTAGCAGTTGATTGATACTGTTCTGAACGGCATCCAAAAACGCACGATCGGTGCTGATCAAAATAGACTGAGCCTGCTCATCATGCTCAGCCTGTGAAAACAGATCCATGGCTATCCAGTCAGGATCGGTTTTTCCATCGCAGACTATTGTGAGCTCTGAAGGCCCCGCCACCATGTCGATCCCGACCTCGCCAAACACCTGCTTTTTGGCAGCCGCCACGTACACGTTTCCGGGCCCGGTGATTTTATCCACGCGTGGAATGGATTGCGTACCAAACGCAAGGGCAGCGATGGCTTGCGCGCCACCAATGGTATACAGCCTATCGATGCCAGCGACCGCTGCCGCCGCAAATATCAGACGACCCGCACCGCCGGCATCTTCACCGTAAGGCGTAGGCACGACGGCAATAACCTCGTCTACGCCGGCAACACGCGCAGGAATCGCGTTCATCAAAACTGAAGATGGATAATTGGCTTTACCACCTGGCACATAGAGTCCCACACGCTCAAGCGCAATCACGTGTTGACCATACACAGAACCATCAGCCTCTTCATATTGCCAGGAAGGCTGCAACTGCCGTTCGTGATAGATCCGAATACGGTCAGCAGCTTTTAACAACGCATCCCGCTGCTCGGTACTCAGACTGTCCAGCGAGGCCTGCATCTGGTCTTTGCTGACTTCCAGTTCAGACATGCTGCTCACATCACGACGATCAAAACGTCGGGTGTACTCAAGCACCGCGTCATCACCACGTTCGCGAACATCTGCAAGAATATCTGAAACCACCCGATTGAGTTTTTCGTCTTCAATCATTCGACGATCAAGCAGCACAGCCAGTTCACTGTCAAAACTCGCGGAATCCGACTGCATGCGCCGGATTAAAATTTGCCCGGTCATGACTCACCTCGACTTGCCACTGCCTCGCCCAGTTTTTCCAACAACTGACTGACGGCCTGGTGTTTCATTTTCATTGATGCTTTGTTCACGATGACACGGGAGCTGATGTGCGCAATGATTTCGAGCGGCTCCAGTCCGTTGGCACGCAAGGTATTACCACTGTCAACGATATCAACAATCCAGTCAGCAAGCCCCATGGACGGCGCGAGTTCCAAGGCTCCATTCAATTTGATGATATCTGTCTGCAGACCCTGTTCAGCAAAATAGCGACGCGCTATGTTGACAAACTTGCTGGCCACTTTGACACGGCCGCGGGGAGCCTCGGCGCCTACCGGAGCAGCTGTCATCAGTCTGCAGCGGGCAATGCCCAGATCCAGCGGCTCATAAAATGCATCTTCACCGTATTCCATCAACAGATCCTTACCGACTACGCCCAGATCTGCGCTACCAAACTCGACATAGGTAGGCACATCGGACCCGCGCACAATCATGATGCGCAGCCCCGGAATATTGGTGTCAAATATCAATTTGCGGCTTTTGCTGTGATCTTCAAGCAGATGGATGCCGGTATCTGCCAGCAACGGCAATACTTCTTCCAATATCCGACCTTTGGTCAGCGCCATTACTATCGGCTGGCCTGTCATGTCCATCATGCTGTTATTTCCTTGCGTAGAATCCTGTCTCAGGAGTGAATTCTGCGAATGATCGCGCCAAGCGACTGCATTTTTTCTTCAATACACTCGTAACCGCGGTCGATATGGTAAATACGGTCAATCAGGGTTTCGTTGTCACCCACCAGCCCGGCGATGACCAGACTGGCAGACGCCCGCAGATCGGTCGCCATAACCGGAGCACCCTTTAACACGGGAACACCTGTCACAATGACGGTATTGCCCTGCACCACCATATTGGCACCCATGCGGTTCATTTCCTGCACATGCATAAACCGGTTTTCAAACACCGTTTCAATGATGGAACCTGTCCCTGTTGCGATGGCATTTAATGCTGTGAACTGCGCCTGCATATCGGTAGGAAATGCAGGATATGGTGCTGTACGCACGGAGACCGCCTTTGGACGACGACCATGCATATCCAATTCGATCCAGTCTTCGCCAACGCTGATGTCCGCGCCGGCTTCCTGCAATTTGCTTAACACGGCATCCAAGGTATCCGGGCGGGTATCTTTACACTTGATCCGTCCGCGCGTTGCCGCGGCAGCAATCAGGTAGGTGCCCGTTTCAATACGGTCTGGCATCACCGCGTAACTGCAGCCATGCAAGCGATCCTTGCCATTGATCACGATGGTATCAGTTCCGGCACCTTTGATATCGGCGCCCATCGCAATAAGACAATTTGCCAAGTCCACCACTTCCGGTTCACGGGCTGCGTTTTCAATCACGGTCTGGCCAATTGCCAAGGTAGCCGCCATCAAAATATTTTCCGTTCCAGTGACGGTACACATATCCATAAATATGTGACAACCCTTCAATCGACCATCCACAGATGCCTTTATGTAACCATCTTCCACAACAATGTCAGCACCCATTTTCTGTAATGCCGAAATATGCAGATTCACGGGCCGACTGCCGATGGCGCAACCACCGGGCAACGCAACTTCAGCTTTTCCAAAATGCGCCAGCAATGGTCCAAGCACCAGAATGGATGCGCGCATGGTTTTCACCAGATCGTATGGCGCGCTGCAATGTTTGATCGACGAACTGCTGATATCAACATTGAGTTTGGCATCTACAACATGCTCGATGCCCATGCACCCCAGCAACTCCAACATCGTTGTGATGTCATACAAATGCGGCAGATTGCGCACTTGCACAGTATCGGTTGTTAACAAGGTTGCCGCGAGTATCGGGAGTGCCGAGTTTTTTGCACCGGCAATCCGAATCTCGCCACTCAGCCTGATTCCGCCCTGTATTAAAAGCTTGTCCATGTTTTTTCCTGATAATACCTGCGGGTGACGCCACGTCTTGAGCGTGAACGCGGTTGAATTAACACTGGCAACACGACTGACAACTCAGCTGGCTGCTTCCTCTGGGGTTTGCAACTTCATGCTGACGGCATGAATCGCGCCAGAGGCGATGTGTTCGTTCAAGTATTGATAAATCAACTGTTGGCGCTTTACAGCGCCCAGCCCCGCAAACACAGAGCCGACGGCGGCAAGCTGGAACTTGCCGCCACCGCCGTCAACATTGATTTCACAGCCGGGTAACTGGGCTGACAACAGTTCTTTTATATCTTGGGCATCTATGCTCATTTAACGGTCTGACTCCAGCTATACATGGACAATGGCGACTTACTGCCAGGCTGCAATCACCTGATCAATATCGTTATTGTTTCGGGTCATCAGTGCTGCAAACTGAGTGTGGTACTGGCGGCGCAAATTGATTCCACCTACAAAAATATTGCGTAACTTCCACTCATTGTCTGCGTTTCTGAACAACGCGTACTGCAGTTCTATGCGGGCGCCCTCTGACACAATCTGCATACGCACATTGGTGCCAGCTGTGGGATCTGCCGGTTCCTCTGCCGCAGGCAGGAAGTTCAATTGCTGCCCGCCATATTCCACCAATGCAGACCCATAAAACCGTGTCAATGTAGAACGCAGCTTCTCGCCAAACGCCAGAATCTGCTCTTCCGTTGCCTGCTCGGAAAAGCGCGCCATCACGCCAACAGCCACTTCGCGGAAATCAACAAATTTGGCTACTTCTGCTTCAACGCCTGCGTAATAACGGTCTTTATCGGAATCAAAATAGGGGCGTAATTCCTGCACTGTCTGCAACAGCTGATTGACCGATTGTTCAGCAGCTTCGACGGCACTCAACCCTGCTGCTGCCGAACCGCTGGTTTGAGCCAGCGACAGAGATGACAACAAGAGTGCAAAACCCATAAATCCAATCTTAAAAATTGACTTCATAACAAATACCTCAACTCGGGTAATGATCGCGACGCAGTGTACCTTAATTAGGCATACCAATAAATTACTGTTTACAGCCACAAGTATGGCGATTTGCAGATGAATGACGGCTGAATTCTTGCGAACGCCTTGACGCAGGCAGAGGCAGCGTATTTTTTATGCTGCGCATGACTGTACGCTTGGGCATAATAGTGGCTGTTTCCCGGTTTCAGCACTGGCAGGATTAGCAGGTTATGGATAAAAGTCAGCAACTTATCGCCAGTGCCCAGCGCACCATTCGAATAGAGCATGATGCGATTGGTTCGCTGAGTTCGCGTATCGACAGCAGCTTTGTCAAAGCCTGCCAACTCCTGCTCGATTGTGAGAGCCGAATCATTGTGACAGGCATGGGCAAATCTGGCCACATCGCTCGCAAGATAGCGGCCACGTTGTCCAGCACAGGCAGTCCGGCAATTTTTGTCCATCCCGCAGAGGCCAGCCATGGCGATTTGGGCATGATCACCCACAAAGACGTGGTGCTTGCCCTGTCCAACTCTGGCACAACCGAGGAAATTTTAACCATACTGCCCTTGTTCAAACGCAAGGGGGTCCCGCTCATTTGTATGACCGGTAATGCTGACTCCATACTTGCGCGCAGCGCAGATGTGCACATTGACGCCAGTGTTGTGGAAGAAGCCTGCCCGCTGGGCCAGGCACCCACGGCCAGCACAACGGTGGCTCTGGTGTTGGGTGATGCACTCGCCATGGCCATGCTGGAAGCAAAGGGTTTTACGCACGAAGACTTTGCGTTTTCACATCCGGGTGGTCGGCTGGGTCGTCGCTTGCTTTTGAAAGTAAAAGATATCATGCACAGCGGGCAACGCGTGCCCCGCGTGAATTCAGATATACTGCTGAAAGACGCCTTGTATGAAATCAGCAGTAAAGGCCTTGGAATGACAACCGTGATTGCCGAAGATGGCTCGTTGGCCGGTGTTTTTACGGATGGAGATTTACGACGTGCACTGGATGCTGGCTGCAATATTCTGGAAACCCGGATTCACGAAGTGATGTCACGACACAGTAAAACCATCAAAGATCAGGCGCTGGCAACAGAAGCGGCGCGAATGATGGAAGAAAACCGCATTTACACACTTGTTGTTGTTGATGCGGACAACCAGCTCAGCGGAATAATCCGCATGCATGACCTGTTACAAGCCAATGTGATCTGACAACATGACGCAATTTCTGGAAGCATTCGAACCCCTGCGGTTTTATCAACAGGTCGACTCCGTCAAACAATCTGCAGCAAAGATACGCCTGCTGGTGCTTGACGTTGACGGCGTGCTTACCGATGGCCAACTGTATTTCAGTGAACATGGTGAGTCTTTAAAAGCATTCAACACGCTGGATGGCCAAGGCATCAAATCCCTGCAAAAACAAGGCATTCAGGTCTGTATCATCAGTGGCCGACAATCTGCTGCGTTGACATTACGCGCGCAGGCACTTGGAATCTCTCTGATTGCCCAGGGCCGCGAAGACAAATTGGTCGCGATGCTGGAGCTGCTGGCGGGGCAATCCATTGAGTTGAGCGAAATCGCTTACATTGGAGATGATCTGCCTGATCTGCTGGTCATGCGACATATCGGATTACCCATAGCCGTGCCGGATGCCCACTTTGAAGTCCACCGCAGTGCGCATGCCTGCACTACCCGACGCGGAGGCCATGGCGCCGTGCGCGATGTGTGTGACTTTTTATTGATCAGTCAGCAGCGTTATCAAGCGGCAATTTCCATTTATACAGACAGCGGGAGTATCACCTAGTGCAGGTTCGTGTACCCAGTAGACGCTGGATCCTTGCCCTTGGTCCGGCTGCGCTGACCATCTGGTTATTGATCGGACAGGATGACAGCATCCCGCCGGAAACGGATGACATCGCACAACAACTGCCATTGGCAGCGCAATATGAAGGCTTTGGCCGCGGCATCAGCAGCGTCATCTACGCCGAAAACGGTTTACAGGCATATACTTTGAATGCCAGCGAACAGAGGCAGTTTCCCAATCAATTGACTGAACTTGACCTGCCACACCTGCAGATGTACGACGGGCTCAGTGAGCGCTGGAATATATCGGCTGCTTCAGGCAGAATTCGGGCCTCGTCGGGAGGTGAGATACTGCAACTGGATCTTCAGGATGACGTTCAGATTACGCACCTTGTTTCTCAGAACTCCGAAATACGCTTACTGACCGAATGGCTGAATATTGAACCGCCATCACAAACCTTGTTTACCAGCGCACAGGTACACGTCGTGGGAAGCGGGATCGAACAAACATCAGCGGGTATGTCTGCAGATTTATCTGCAAACCGACTGAATTTTAACTCCAATATCCAGGGCCGCTATTACCGTGCTATTGACCAAGCAAACTGAATCAAGCTGGCGGTTGCCACTGCGCACACTACTCGCGCTGGCGCTTGCCCTGCTGTTTGTCACACCATTGACAGCCGTGACGGCAGCTCAACTGTCCGACACCACGGAAGATATTGTTTACAGCGCTGATGGCGGCGGTAGTATTGAAACCATTGAAAATACCCGCACAACCACCCTGCGCGGCAACGTGCGTATTCAGCAAGGGCTGATTGTCATTGTCGGAGATACCGCCCGTCTGGAGCAGGATACCGTCACCGGAGATCTGATACGGGTGACTGTTGAAGGTCAACCCGCCAGATTTACCCGCGAAGCCGAAATCAGTTCAGAAACCATCACGGGCAGCAGCGCTCAGATCATTTATTACAATCAGGCAAACGCTAACGGGGCACCAGAATCGCTGCTTTCCGTTGTTGAGTTTGTTGGCAACGCGAGCTTCTTGCGAGGACGCACGGCGCTGCAATGTGTTGCAATCAAACATATTGTCGAGACGGGCGCGACCGATTCACCCGGGCCGTGCAGCGGCGTGCTGGCGCCACAACAATAATGGATACTCTGCGCGCGCATCATCTGGCCAAAAGCTACAAAGGCCGACAAGTTGTCCGGGATGTATCCTTGACGGTCAACAGTGGCCAGATTGTAGGCCTGTTGGGCCCCAATGGTGCCGGCAAGACCACCTGCTTTTACATGATTGTTGGACTGGTCAATGCCGATGCCGGACAGGTTCTGGTGAACGATATCGATATGACCCACTTGCCAATCTACGCGAGGGCACGTCTGGGCGTGGGCTATCTGCCGCAGGATTCATCCATCTTCCGCAACCTGAGTGTTGAGGACAATATCATGGCGATCCTGCAGACCCGCAAAGACCTGGATCTCACTCAGCGCAAACAGAAAATGGAAAGTCTGTTGACCGAATTTCATATCACACATATTCGCAGCAACAAAGGCATGAGCTTGTCCGGCGGCGAACGCAGGCGTACCGAAATTGCACGAGCACTGGCCAATGACCCGCACTTTATCCTGCTGGACGAACCCTTTGCCGGCGTTGACCCCATTTCAGTCAGCGACATCAAATCGATAATCGAACACCTGAGTGCCCGCGGCATTGGTGTGCTGCTGACCGATCACAACGTGCGGGAAACGCTCGACATCTGCGAAAAGGCGTACATCGTCAGCGAGGGTGGCATTATTGCCGAGGGCACCTCTGAGCAGATACTTGCAAACCAAAAGGTACGCGATGTCTATCTGGGCAAAAACTTCCATATATAGTCCGGTGGGCACTGTCATGGGCACTGTAAATAGACAGCTGCTTTTTGATATTGCAAATGGCAGTGAACATCGGCATGATGATTGCTAGGATGATTACTGAATAGTGGTTGTCAGTTCGGCAACGCACATTTGGCTAAACACAGAATTCAAGACACTATGATCGATCGACAGTTATGAAAATCTCGCTACAGCTCAAGCTAGGTCAGCAACTGACCATGACGCCACAGCTGCAGCAGGCAATTCGGCTTCTGCAACTGTCCACTCTGGATCTGCAACAGGAAATCCATCAGGCACTCGAATCCAATCCCATGCTGGAAGTGGATGAGAACTTTGATGCCGCCAGCACCGCCGACAACAATTTTGACAGCGAAGGCGGTGATTTTCTCGAAAAACAAGTCAGCGGCACCCAGGAAACTGATCAGCCTGAGTACGAACACGCTCAAGAGCTCTATCGGGAACTGCCCTCAACTGACAATTCTTATGAAAGCTCCGAAGACAGCTCAAGCTGGGACGAAAGCATTCCAGAGCAGCTGCCAGTTGATACCAACTGGGATGACGTCTACCAGAACTCCTACTCTACCGGCAGCCCTGCACAAGATAACGACACCGATTTTGAATCACGCGATTCGGCGTCAGAGTCATTACAAGATCATCTTTCCTGGCAGCTGAATCTGACCACCATGTCAGACACTGACAGATTGATTGCCATGGCGATTATTGATGCCGTTGACTCTGATGGCAGGCTGTCTGTTTCTTTGGAATCGATTACTGAAGGTCTTCAGGAACAGCTCGACATTGAGTTTGATGAAGTTGTTGCGGTCTTACACAGAATTCAACAGTTTGATCCGATTGGGGTGGCGTACCGCGACCTTTCCGAATGCCTGCTGATTCAGCTCAATCAAATTCCTCCGGAATTGAGCAACTCAACAATCAAAAATGCCCGTGTTTTGGTGAAAGACTATCTGCACCTGCTGGGTAATCGCGACTACGCGCAGATTATTCGCCTCGCTCGAATGAAGGAAAATGACCTCAGAGATGCAATCAGCGTCATTGAAAAGCTCAATCCACGACCGGGATCGGACATTGCACCATCTTCAACAACGTATATTGTGCCTGATGTTTTTGTCAGCAAAGATCAGCGCAGTGGCCGCTGGCGAGTTGAGCTGAACCCGGAAACTGCTCCCAAACTACGGATCAATCCTGACTATGCTGCGCTGGTCAAGCGCTCGGAGAACAGCACCGAGAATAACTATCTCCGTGATAACCTTCAGGAAGCACGCTGGTTTTTGAAAAGCCTGCAAAGTCGCAATGAGACTCTGCTGAAAGTTGCCAGTCGGATTGTTGAGCATCAACAGGGATTCCTGGAGCATGGCGAGGAAGCCATGAAACCCTTGGTCCTGCATGACATCGCCGAAGCTGTCGAGATGCATGAGTCAACCATTTCAAGGGTGACCACGCAAAAATACATGCACACCCCTCGTGGCATTTTTGAGCTCAAATATTTTTTCTCAAGCCACGTCAGCACTAATGCCGGGGGCGAATGTTCCTCAACCGCCATTCGGGCGTTGATCAAAAAACTGGTCACCGCAGAAAACACTAAAAAACCGCTGAGCGATAGCCGCATAGCGGAACTCCTGGATGAGCAGGGTATCAATGTCGCGCGTCGAACAATCGCAAAATACCGGGAGTCTTTAAACATTCCTCCATCAAACGAGCGCAAACGACTGGTCTGATGCACCCTCTTTGATTGCCAGCGCCAGCCTTAGGTTCTAGAATAACCAGCTCTTAAAGACGGGATAACTCCATGCAACTGAGCAGCATTCTCGCCCCGGAACGGACACTTTGTAATCTGCCGGGCGTCAGCAAAAAGCGGTTTTTGACTACGATCAGCGAACATATTGCCAAAACAACCCCTGGCATGAGCGCCGATGCCATCTATACAGCATTGTTGGCACGCGAGCAGTTGGGGAGCACCGGTATCGGCAATGGGATAGGTATCCCGCATTGTCGGGTCGCAGAATGCCAACGTACAACAGGCGCCTTGATCACGCTGAGCGAAGGCATTGATTTTGACGCGGTAGACTCGCAACAGGTCGATTTGCTGTTTGTGTTGATAGTACCTGTTGAGGAAACTGCGGAACACCTGAAGGTGCTGGGCGCACTCGCACGCTTGTTCCATCAGGATGCATTCTGTCATGCCCTGCGAGCCTGCAAGAGCAATGACGAGCTTTATCGCACCGCCATTTACTTTGATGAAAAATCTGATTGATAAAACGGACTACATTTCGTGAGACTTCTGATTATCAGTGGCCGCTCTGGCTCCGGGAAAAGTACGGCACTGAACATGCTGGAAGATCACGGCTATTATTGTATTGATAACCTGCCCGCCAGTTTGTTGCCAGCCTTTGTTGAGCGTATCTCACGCGAAATCCCTGAACTTCCCAGAGTGGCAGTCAGCATCGACGCACGTAACCTGCCAGATGATTTAAAGAAGGTGCCCAGCATCATTGCAGACCTGCAGCATTCTACGCTGCATACTGAAATCATTTTTCTTGATGCCAGTGGTCCCACCCTGATCAAACGCTTCAGCGAAAGTCGACGCAAACATCCGCTTACCACCGAGACCATCGGGCTCAGGGAAGCCATTAATCGTGAGCGCGAACTGCTTGATCCCATTTCAGCGCTGGCCGGACTGTCTATCGATACCAGCACAATGTCTGTTCACCAATTGCGTGAAATTGTCCGCAATCGGGTTTTGGAGAAAAAAGACTCCTCACTGGCTCTGATGTTTGAATCATTCGGATTTAAAACCGGTGTGCCTGTGGATGCAGACTTTGTGTTTGATGTGCGCTGTTTGCCCAACCCATACTGGGATGACTCGTTAAAATCGCTCACCGGCATGGACAGTGCGGTCATTGACTTTTTGGGCGCACAAGAAGATGTCATTGCTATGCAGACAGACATTGCAGACTTTCTGGCTAAATGGCTGCCCCGTTTTGAAGCCAGTAACCGAAGCTACATGACCGTAGCGATTGGATGCACAGGCGGCCAGCACCGCTCCGTCTACTTGTGCGAACAACTTAAACAACAATTTTCCGGGCAAATCGCCAACGTACAGGTGTTGCATCGAGAACTGAGCAGACCTGAGGCGCATAAAAAATCGTGATCGAATCAAGCATAACAATCTGCAATAAAGCCGGACTTCATGCGCGTGCGGCATCGCGGCTGGTCAGCGTAGCCACCCAGTTTCAAAGCTCTGTAAAAATTGGCAATGAAAAGCTGGTGGATGGGCGCAGCATACTGTCTTTGATGATGCTCGCGGCCGGCAAAGGCACAACGCTGAGGATCGTTGTTGACGGCGAAGACGAACAACACGCGCTGGATGCCATCCAGTTTCTGGTTAACAACCGATTTGACGAAGGCGAGTAATACTCGACAACTGCCATGAAAAGCCCAAACGATGAACTTTTTGAAGACGGGAATAGCTCTTCAAATGTGGACATCAGCAAAACCAGACGCAAAAAGAACAGCACCGAACTGCAAAAAATGGGTGAAGACCTGCTGAGCCTTAACAAAAAGCAGCTAGACCAGATTGACGTTTCAGAACCGCTGCTTGGTGCTTTGCGCGAATACCAGCGCATCCCACCACGTCATGAAGCCCGTCGTCGCCAGCTTCAATACATTGGCAAACTGATGCGTGCCACTGACCACGAGTTGATCCGGGCTGCGCTTGAAAAGCTGCGTACGCCTGATCGACAACAAGTGCGCCGCAGTCAGGAGATCGAGCGCTGGGGTGAACGCCTGAGTGTGGGTGATACCGACGATATTGAAGCGTTTGTTGAAGCATTCCCGCTGGCCGAACGTCAGGAGCTCAGACAGTTGTTGCGTCGTTTTCAGCAACTCACTGAAAAAACAGCTGAAGGCGATGCAGCCATTGAAATCAGCGAACCGGCCAAAGCCGCCAGACGCCGCATCTTCGACTATGTCAAAAGCTGCATGCAGTAGCGATTTCGTGGCACCTGAATCGACTTATTTCTGAAACAGTGTCAACAAACTCTCGCGTAGCCAGCGATGCGACGGATCGCTGTCAGATTGACGATGCCAGTACAAATGCAGGTCCAGAGCAGGCACGTCAAATGGCAGTGGCCGCAAACTCAGCGAGTACTGGGAGGCCAGGAACTTTGGCACGGTCAACACAAGATCCGTGCCACTGACCACCTCAGCGGCTACCCTGTAGTGCTGCACCCTCAATTGTATGCGTCGCTCGCCCTGCAGCTTCAGCAATGACATATCAACCTGACCCAGGCCCTTGCGTCGACTGGACACATGAATATGTTTCATGGACAGATAGGCATCCAGGGTCAAGGGTTCATTAGCCAAAGGATGATCAGGTCGCATGGCGCATACATAATCATCACGAATCAAAGACTCATGAGAGACTTGTGTGTCTTCAATCAAGGGGACATCAATCGCAAAATCCAGCTCGCCGCGCGATAGATGGCGGACCAGCTCATGACGTTTGGTGTAGTAACTTTGCAGAGCCAGGTGCGGAGCCTGTTGCTCAAAAAACGGAAACAGCCGCGGCAAAATGACTGCCTCAGCAAGATCCGTCATACTGAAATGGTAGGTGCGCTCTGCCGATGCCGGGCTGAACTCCTCTCGCTCCAATACACTGGCATTTAACATGCCCAGGGCTGCGGAGATGTTCTGTGCAATTCCATCTGCGATTGGCGTGGGCAACATGCCTTTGGACGTTCTGACGAATAACTCATCGTTAAACACCCTTCTCAATCTTGACAAGGCATTGCTGACGGCAGGTTGTGTGATCGCCAGCGACTTGGCAGCCTGAGTAAGATTGCGCTCGGTGTAGATGGTATCAAAGACCAGAAACAGATTAAGATCCAGTTTTTTCAGAAAAGATGCCTCGCTGCGCGCTGTTAGATTTATTGTTACCATGAATGATAATCAAAAATTTCCATAAGGCAAATCTATAGTTCCGGACATCAGTAGCCGGTCAAGCGTCGGCATGTGTAAAGGCAAACAGAAACAGGATTGTGATTCATGAGTCAGTTGTTTTTGGTCAGGCATGGTCAGGCGTCATTTGGCGCCGCGAATTACGATCAGCTGTCAGCGTTGGGATATCAGCAATCAGCCTGGCTGGGTGAACACTTTGCGGAGCTGGGCGTTCAATTCAGCCATGTAGTCACTGGCACGCTGGCACGACAAAAGCAGACAGCAGCCAGTATTCTGGAAACCAGCGGACAATGTGTGAGCATAGAAACAGACTCCGGTTTTAATGAGTTTGATTTCCACACCCTGGTCAGCGTGTATTGCCATAGTTGCGGCATCGACGTGCCGGATACCAAAGATGGCGGACGGTTGTTTTTCCAGATGTTGCGTAAGGCCATTCATGCCTGGTCACAAGATCAACTGTACGTCAGAACAGTCGAGCTGCCCTCAGCCCAGACGCCGATTCATCCGGCATTGGAAACCTGGTCCGAATTTTATGGGCGAGTCTCAAATGCCATGCAGGCTCTGTGCTCCGATGAAAGCGAGCATAATGTTCTGGTGGTCAGCTCCGGTGGTGCCATGGCGATGGCGCTCAGTCAGATTCTCGATTGCGGCGTGGAAACCCTGATCAATCTGAATATGCAAACGCGCAATACCGGCATTCATCACCTGTTTTTTAACGCAAAAGGCTTTCAGCTGGCTGCGTTTAATAACCAGCCGCATTTACAGCGGCAAGGGCGCTTGCACGCACTAACCTACACATAACAATAATGAATAATTCAAAGGACAAAAACGGTGATGCATAACGACGCCGACCAAAAAATATTGTTGCCTCTCCGGGATTGGATCAACAGCTACGCCCCCCAGTTGGGCACGCCGCAGGCAATTCGTAAATTTGCTGCAGGACAATCAAATCCCAGCTTTTTACTCGAGTGCAGCAATCAATCGGTCGTACTGCGCAAGAAGCCCGATGGCGAGCTGCTTGCGTCAGCGCATGCGGTGGACCGGGAGTTTCGTTTGATCAGCGCGCTGCAACAGACACCGGTGCCTGTCCCACAGGCTATTGCCCTGTGCGAAGACAATTCAGTCATCGGCAGTATGTTCTACCTGATGAGTTACGAGCCAGGTGACATTTTCTGGGATCCTGCCCTGCCAGAGCTCGCACGCGAGCACAGAGCTGATTACTATTTTTCACTGGTAGGCACACTTGCACAGCTGCACAGTGTGGATTACCAAGCGCTCGGACTGGCTGATTTTGGCAAACCTGGCAACTATTATGCTCGTCAATTGTCGCGCTGGAGCACCCAGTATCAGGCATCAGCCACCGCTGTCATCACCGATATGGATGTTTTGATTCAATGGCTCACCAGCAACATGCCCGACGATGATGGCGAAAGCTGCATCATCCACGGTGACTACCGATTGGACAATGTCATTTTTCACGCCGGCCAGCCAGGTATTCGTGCCGTATTGGACTGGGAACTGGCCACACTGGGGCACCCGATGGCCGACCTGGCTTACTACTTGATGGCATTGAGATTGCCGCGCATCGGCGAAATCAAAGGCCTGCAAGGTGAAGACCTGACGGCCTTGGGTATTCCGGATGAATCGGCATTGATTGCCCATTACTGCAAAGTGCGTGGGGTTGAACAGCCGCGGCACTGGGCGTTTTATCTGGCGTTCAGTTTTTTCCGGCTGGCAGCAATCCTGCAGGGTGTGTACAAACGCGGCCTGGATGGTAACGCCTCCAGCGAACGCGCCATACGCATGGGCAAACTCGTGCAACCATTAGCTGAGATGGGGCGATCCCTGACGATTTAAACACGACCGGAACGTTGGCTAGGCACTCTCATTTTTTAGTGCTACCATCGTTGCATCATTAGAAAATCATAATAAAAACCGAGGGTAACGCATGCGCGATGAACACGCCCGAGCCTACTGGAAAGCAAACGTCAGAATTCTGACAACCTTGCTGAGCATCTGGTTCTTTGTATCCTTTGTCTGCGGCATACTTCTGGCCGACTTTCTCGATAACTTTCGATTTGCCGGGTTCAAACTCGGTTTCTGGATAGCCCAGCAGGGTTCGATCTACGTCTTTATTGTGCTGATTATTGTCTACGTGTTCTGGATGGATCGACTCGATGCGCGCTACCAGACCAACAGCAAAGCTGCCAGCCTGAAAGCTGCCAATCGCGAATCCAATACCGACGAGGAACAAGCGTCATGAGCAGCGTTCAACTGTGGACCTACCTGTTTATTGGTCTGTCATTTGGACTTTATATCGCAATTGCGATCTGGTCTCGAGCAGGCTCTACTCACGAATTTTATGTTGCTGGCGGCGGTGTACATCCGGTTGCCAATGGCATGGCCACTGCCGCGGACTGGATGTCCGCCGCCTCATTTATCTCAATGGCCGGGTTGATTTCATTTCTTGGCAGGGATGGCACGTTTTATCTGATGGGCTGGACTGGCGGCTATGTGTTGCTGGCCCTGCTACTTGCGCCTTACCTGCGTAAATTTGGCAAATTCACAGTCCCCGACTTTATTGGTGATCGTTACTACTCACGTAGTGCACGCCTGGTCGCCATTTTCTGTGCCATTTCTGTTTCATTTGTTTACGTGTGTGGACAAATGCAGGGGGCGGGTATCGTATTTTCCAGGTTCCTGGAAGTGGATATCACCACCGGTGTGATTATTGGCATGACCGTGGTGTTTTTCTACGCTGTGCTGGGTGGTATGAAAGGTATTACCTATACACAGGTTGCACAGTACTGCGTACTGATTTTTGCTTACATGGTACCTGCGATTTTTATTTCACTGATGATGACCGGCAATCCAATTCCTCAAATAGGTTTTGGTTCAGAACTGACACCGGAGTACGGTGGCGGCTACTTGCTTGATCGCCTGGATAACATCAGCGAGCAACTGGGGTTTGCAGCTTACACCGAAGGTCAACGTGGCACGCAGGATGTATTTTTTATCACCGC
>JAUYSM010000016.1 GCA_030696315.1 Pseudohongiella sp.
TGGTTGCACCTGAAATCATTGACTTACCAATTGTTGCG
Source organism: Pseudohongiella sp. (assembly GCA_030696315.1). Taxonomy (GTDB): domain Bacteria; phylum Pseudomonadota; class Gammaproteobacteria; order Pseudomonadales; family Pseudohongiellaceae; genus Pseudohongiella. The sequence goes on from JAUYSM010000016.1 coordinate 39, forward strand.
CCGGAGTTAGCACAGTGAAGAAGAACATAATCAAATTAGCAGGCATTTCCTTTACAGGGCTGTTCCTTGCCGTGTCAACACAGGCTTTTGCGCAGCAACCGGCAGCCAATCTGGCAGAACTGCTCCGTAACGTTGAACAAAACCGCGTGTTGGAGTCAGCAGATGCACGTGAGCGCGAACAGCGTTTCCAGCAGCAAGTAAACCAGCAGCAACAGATCTTGCAAGAGACTCGCACCGCCATCACTCAGGAAGAAGCTGAGAACGCGCGATTGGAAGGTGTTTTCGATGCCAATCGCCAACTGTTGACCGAGCGTCGTGCACAACTGCGCGAAGTGCGAGCCAACCTGAACGAACTGCTGGGTACTATCCAGGGTGTGGCTGGTGACTTCCGCGGTGTGTTTGAAAACTCACTGATCAGCGCCCAGTATCCTGGCCGCAGCGAGTTCCTGGATAACTTCATCACGCGTGTTGCCAGCGACACTGAGCAAGTGCGAGTAGATGAGATCGAGCGTTTTTGGTTCTACATGCAACAAGAATTGGTTGAATCCGGTCGTGTTGTTAGATACCAGGGCACTGTAGGTCTTCCTTCAGGCGAACAAGAAACCCGTACTATTACGCGTATTGGTTCCTTTAACGCTATCGCTAATGGCGATTACCTGTCATACACCGGCGCTGTAGGCCATTTGCAAGTACTGCCACGTCAGCCCAGTGCTGATGTTGTAGGTCGTGCGACAGCACTGGAAAACGCACAATCAGGTATCCTCAGAGTGGGTATCGATCCAACTGGCGCCTTGGGTGGCAGCTTGATGGCTAACCTGATCAACTTCCCGACAGCAGCAGAGCAGGTGCGTGACAACTCAGGCACCATCGGTTTCGCGATTATCGGTCTGGGCATCATCGGTGTACTGGTCGGTCTGTTGCGATCATTTATCCTGACACTGGTTTCAGCTAAGGTAAGTGCACAGATCAAATCTGGTAAAGCTAACAAGAACAACCCGCTGGGTCGTGTTCTGCTGGTGGCTGAATCAAACCCGAATGTGGACACTGAAACGCTTGAATTGAAACTTGGCGAAGCCATCCTGCAGGAAACACCTGCACTGGAGCGCTTGCTGACTATGATCAAGATCATCTCCACCATTGCACCTCTGATGGGTCTGTTGGGTACGGTGACCGGTATGATTCAAGTGTTCCAGCAGATTACCGTGTACGGTGCTGGTGACCCGACAATCATGGCAGGTGGTATCTCCATGGCCTTGATGACAACAGTACTGGGTATCGTGGCTGCAATTCCTTGCATCCTGATGCATGCCTGGGTTAAGAGTAAAAGTGACCGGATCATCCATGTTTTGGAAGAACAGGCCACAGGCATTATCGCCAAGAAAGCAGAAGCTTCTGGCAAGCAGGCATAAGGGGGTTTCATGTACTTTGCACTGCTCGATGGTTATGAAGCAATTGGAGACTTCATGGCGAGAGGCGGGAATGTGTTGTGGGTTATCGCATTCCTTCTTCTAGTAAAATGGTCTCTTATATTCGAGCGGATCTGGTTCCTGCATTCTACTCACTCCAAGAGGGTCAAACAGACCCTCGCGGTGTGGGCCGGCCGGTCCGAGACCCGTTCATGGCGTGCACAACAGATACGTAACATGATGATCTCCGAAGCATCTCTGGATTTGAGATCAACATTGCCGTTGATTGAAGCGCTGGTGGTGATCTGTCCTTTGCTTGGACTTCTGGGGACAGTGACTGGCATGATTGAAGTGTTTTACGTGATGGCTTTGACCGGTGGTGGTGATGCCAAGTCAATGGCGGGTGGTGTCTCCAAGGCAACGATCCCAACCATGGCAGGCATGGTAGGCGCTCTGTCTGGTATCTTTGCATATAACTGGTTAAAACATCGTATAGATCGTGACCTGGAACTGCTCGAAGACCACATGGCCTAAATCAATTTTACAGATTCTGAAAAGGCATAATAATGAAAACAGGTTTAATGAAGAAACGCGGGGACGATGTAGCAGGGGAGATCGACTTGACTCCAATGCTTGATGTTGTCTTCATCCTGCTGATCTTCTTTATCGTTACCTCAGTATTTGTTACTGAGGCCGGTATTGATGTATCCAAGCCGGAAGCATCGACTGCGGAAGCCCGTTCAAAGGACTTGATTCTGATTGCGGTCAGTGGTGACGGTCAGATCTGGATCGATGGTGAGCAGGTTGATCCCCGTTTTATCCGATCTCGTTTTGAACGACGTCTGGCTGAAACCCCGAATGCATCTGTTGTTATTCAGGGCGACCGTGCAGCACAGAACGAGCATGTCATGACCATTCTTCGCGCAGCACGTGATGCAAACATCGCCGCTGTGTCGATTTCAACGGAGAACTGAACATGATTTTAATTCGATGGGTAGTCTCTCTCGGATTGGCAGCGGCGGTCACAATCGCCCTGTTTTACTTCATGCAAGCTTTGATCGCAACAGGTGGTGAACTCGAGGAACGTCTGAACGTTATTCGTATTGTTGACGCAACCATGCCTGAAATTGTGATGGAAGTGGTGCGTGAAGTTGAACGTCCAGAAGAAATTGAGCAACTCGAGCAACCTCCGCCCGATGTGCCAGATCGTAATATTAATATGGACGGCGATAACAACCTCAATATCAGTCGAGATGTTGTCAACGTTGATCTTGATATGAATATTGGTTCGGCTGGATTGGGTGCAACTGACGGTGAAATGCTGCCATTGGTGAATATTCAACCAACATACCCAACACGTGCTGCTCAACGCGGTATCGAGGGCTGGGCTCAGGTATCCTTTACGGTGACTGAAACCGGTGGCGTGCGAGACGTGTTTGTTGTTGATGCTGAACCCGCTGGTATGTTTGACCAGGCGTCAATTCGCGCTGCTGAGCGTTTCCGATTCCAGCCGCGTGTAGTAAATGGTCAGCCAGTCGAAGTTCCTAATGTTCAATACGTTTTCCGTTTCCAGTTGGAGGAGTGATAAATGGCGACTTCACATTTGAAACTTAAAAACTTAGTGATGGCAGGCATGCTGGCAGCCTCGGCTGTTTTGCTGCAGGCAACCGTGTCCGAGCCGGTATTTGCACAGCAATCAGGCCAGAGCAGCGAGCAGTCCGGGCAGCGTCAACCGCCACCCACGCGAAGCTCTGATACCCTGAGTGATCGTGTATATCGCGCAATCGCTGAAATTCAGGGCATGATGACACCTGAAGACACAACTGAGCAGCCGGATCTGGTCGGTGCCAAACGTGCACTGGATTCACTCAATGAGCGTTATGATTCTTTGAATGATTTTGAAAAATCAACCTTATTGAATTTTTACACCAATTATTACCTCGCAACAGATGATATTCCCAATGCGATGGCAACCTTTGAGCGGATTCTGCAGATTGTGAATCTTCGGGAAGATGCTCGCCTGCGCGCTTTGCTGTCGCTCGGTCAGCTCTACGCATCAGAAGAACGATATGATGATGCAATCACAACCCTGAGCCAGTGGCGAGATTTGTCAGTTGACGAAAATGCGACTGTGTTCCAGATTCTTGCGCTGGCATACTACAACAAGCAGGATTATCGTGCGGCAATCCCTCATCTGATCAGTCACATGGACATGCTGCGCGCGGAAGGTCGCGAGTTGGGCAAGAATATTTATGGTCTGCTTAACTTGATGTACATCGAACTTGAAGACTATGACAATGCTCACGATGTCACCAAAACCATGGTCGGCTTGTTTGACGAGGCCTCTGATTGGCGTAATCTGGCAGCCATTTATGGTTATCTGGATGACGACGGTAAACGTATTCAGACCATGGAATTGGCATACAGGAAAGGGTATTTTGCGAGTGAAGCAGAGTATCTGAACCTTGCCCAGTCCTTGGCGGGTATGGATGCGCCGGTGCGTGGTATCAAAATACTTGAAGATGGTATCGAGAAAGGTGTTGTTGAACAAAATGATGCCAATCTGCGTCGACTGACCCAGATGTACATCATGGCTAGTGAGTTTCAACAAGCACTTGAGCCTGCCAAACGCTTGACTGAGTTGGCAAATGACGGCGAATCTTGGGACTACCTCGGTTACGTGTACCTTATGAATCGTGACTATGCCAATGCGGCAACCGCGATGCAGACAGCACTTGAGCGTGGTGGTCTGGAAAATCGTGGCGAAGTTCAACTGTCACTGGCACGTGCTTTGGTCGAGCTGGACCGCTTTGATGAAGCGCTGGCAGCGGCTGAAGGTGCCCGAGCTGCGGGTCAGAACAATGCGTCGCAGTTTGTCACCTTTGTTCAAAGTTCCAAAGATCGACATGCGGCCTTGCAAACACGCAAACAGGAATCGATTGCGTACTACCGTCCTCGATAGAGTATTCATACTGCCGGCTTGAAAAAGTTGGAGTATGTCCCCATAAAAGCCCGGTAACCGAAAGGTTCACCGGGTTTTTTTATGCATTTGCCAGAACTATCTGCAGGGGTTATTTGTATGACAACAGACATTAAAAAGGAAACCAGAGGCTTTGAAACCGAGGCCAAACAGCTGCTGCAATTGATGATTCACTCGCTTTACAGCAACAAGGAAGTATTCCTGCGTGAATTGATTTCGAATGCATCAGATGCGGCGGACAAATTACGTTTTGAAGCGCTGTCAAAACCAGAGTTGTTTGAAAATGATGCGGATTTAAAAGTACTTATCAGTTTTGATAAAGAAGCTGGCACCATCACAATTTCCGATAATGGTATTGGTATGACCCGTGATGAGGTGATCAGCAATCTCGGCACAATTGCGCGTTCCGGTACGGCACAGTTCCTCAATAATTTAAGTGGCGATCAGAAAAAGGACTCTCAGCTGATTGGCCAGTTTGGTGTGGGTTTCTACTCTGCATTTATTGTGGCATCAGAAGTGGAAGTGCTGACAAGAAAGGCGGGTGAAGACGCGGCTGATGCAGTTCATTGGGTTTCGCAGGGCGAGGCTGATTACACGGTAGAAACTGTTGAAAAAGCCAGCAGAGGCACAACAGTTATCTTGAAGCTACGCCCCGAGAATATCGAGTTTGCAGATGCTTTCAGATTGAAACAGATTGTCAAAAAATACGCTGATCACATTGCGATTCCCGTGCTGCTGCCCAAGCAGGACTTTTCAGCAGACGCTGACGAAAACAATCAGGAAGCCGCGCCTGAGTTTGAGGCGGTCAACTCTGCCAAGGCCTTGTGGACACGCCCGCGCACTGAAGTGCAAGAAGATGAATACGTCGAATTTTACAAACACATCTCGCATGACTATGAAAAACCGCTGAGCTGGAGTCACAACAAAGTTGAAGGCAAACTGGAGTACACCAGCCTTTTGTATATCCCAGGTCGTGCGCCATTTGATTTGTGGAACCGCGATGGTGTACGCGGCTTGAAGCTCTATGTGCAGCGCGTATTTATTATGGATCAGGCCGAGCAGTTTTTGCCTTTGTACCTGCGTTTTATCAAAGGTGTGGTTGATTCCAACGATATCTCCTTAAACGTTTCGCGCGAAATTCTCCAGAAGGATCCTGCTGTAGATTCCATGCGCAGTGCTTTAACTAAACGCGCTTTAGATATGCTCGGCAAACTTAAATCAGACGATAAAGACAAATACACAAAGTTCTGGGCGGAGTTTGGACAGGTTTTGAAAGAGGGGCCAGGTGAAGATTTTTCCAATCGAGAAACAATCGCTAAACTGTTGATGTTTGCCAGCACACATGAATCCAGTCAGGGGCAAGATCAAACGCTTGAGGATTACGTGGCCAGAATGCAGGGCGAGCAAGGTAAAATTTACTACTTGATTGCAGATTCTGCCAAAGCGGCTCGTAACAGCCCGCACCTGGAGATTTTCCGAAAGAAAGGCATTGAAGTGCTGTTGCTGTCAGATCGCATCGACGAATGGTTGATGAGCCATCTGCACGAGTTTGATGGCAAATCCCTACAAGACATTACCAGGGGCGAATTGGATCTTGGTGGCTTGGATGATGAAGCCGAGAAAGTAGAGCAAGAAAAACGCGAGCAATCGATGAAGCCCTTGCTTGATCGTGTCAAATCCAGTCTTGGCGATCGCATCAAAGAAGCCCGTGTCAGTCATCGACTGACTGATTCACCGGCATGTCTGGCACTAGACGAAGATGATATGGGCGCACAAATGCGCCGAATCATGCAAGCCTCTGGTCAGACTGTGCCAGAAACCAAACCAATTTTTGAGCTGAATCCGACGCACCCATTGATCAATAAGCTGGAGCACGAGCCAGATGAAGAGCGTTTTGGTGACCTGATTTCACTGTTGTTTGATCAGGCAAGTCTGGCAGAGGGTCATGAGCTGGAGGATCCTGCCCGATTCAGCCGACAACTGAACAAGTTGTTGCTCGAGTTGTGCGACTGACAGCAGGCAGGTTGAACATCGAGCGGCTGTTACATACGTTGCAGCGGCTCGATTCCCAGCAGGTTTAAACCTTTTTTCAGCGTGATGGCCGTCAGGTTCGCCAGTGCCAGGCGGCTTTTACGTGTTTCCGAGTCCGACTTCAGAATCGGGCAGCTTTCATAAAACTTCATGAACAGGCCCGATAACTCATACAGATACAGGCACAATTGATTCGGGAAACAGTCGTCTCCAAGTTGCTGAACCAATTCTGCAAACTGCAGTATTTTTACCGCCAAGGCGCGTTCTTCAGGCTGAACCAGATAAACATGGTCGCCTGGTGTCACTGATTCCTCTTCCAGGCGTCGCAAAACACTCTGTATACGAGCGTAGGCGTATAGCAGGTAAGGTGCAGTATTGCCTTCAAATGACAGCATGCTTGACCAGTCAAACACATAGTCACTGGTGCGATTTTTTGACAAATCAGAATACTTTACAGACGCAATGCCCACGGTACTGGCGATCAGGGCTTTTTCTGTATCAGACAAATCAGGGTTCTTCTCCGCCACCAGATCTCTGGCGCGCGCCACAGCTTCATCAAGCAACTCGCGCAGTTTGACTGTATCGCCACTGCGCGTTTTAAAGGGTTTTCCATCTTCGCCCATCATGGTGCCGTAGGCGATATGCTCGAGTTTGCAACTTTGTCGAACAAAATCGGCCGCTCTGGCGACAGCAAACACCTGTTGGAAATGCAAACTCTGACGTGCGTCAACAACGTACAAAACCCGGTCAGCGCCCAGGTTGTCAGAGCGGTAGCGAATGGCCGCCAGATCGGTACTGGCGTACAAGTAGCCGCCGTCTCGCTTCTGAATGATCACAGGTAAGGGATTGCCATCTTTACCTTTGAATTCATCCAGAAATACGCATTGTGCACCTTCTGATTCACTCAGCAGGCCTTTGTCGGAAAGCGCATTAACTATGTTTGGTAACTCTTTGTTATAAAAGCTTTCTGCGCGCAAGTCGCTGCGCTTAAGCCCGATAGATAACAGTGCATATACTTCTTCGCAGTGCCTGAGAGACTCATCAATAAAACGTTGCCATGCTGCCAGACAATCTGCATCACCTTGCTGTAGTTTGACCACATAAGATCTGGCCAGATCAGCAAACTCAGGCTCGGCATCAAAGCGTTGTTTTGCTGCCCGGTAGAAGCCTTCCAGATCCGCAAGATTGCTGGATAGCGCCTTTTCATCGTTGCTCAGCGAATTCATATGGGCGATCAACATGCCAAACTGAGTGCCCCAGTCGCCAACATGGTTCTGACGGATCACGCAATGCCCCAGCGCTTCCAGGATACGCACGATCGAATCGCCGATAATGGTGCCGCGCAGGTGGCCAACGTGCATTTCCTTCGCCAGATTTGGGCTGGAATAATCCACCACAATTGTTTGCGGACGCGAACTGGGGATGATGAGTGCAGTGTGATCCGCCAGGCACGCATTGGCTCTGTCGGCCAACATCTCGGTATTCAAAAAGATATTGATAAAACCCGGGCCAGCAACTTCTGCTCGCGTTACCAAGGTATTCCCGGCCAGCTTCTCAACAACCTGAGCCGCAAGATCCCGAGGGTTTTGGCGAAGTTGACGTGCCACAGCCATTACACCGTTTGCCTGGTAATCGCCAAACTCGGGTCGTGAGGCATAAATCACCTGTCCTTTGGCATCTTTGATGCCACAGACCTCTATCAGCGCCTCAGTAATGACCTTTTCCAGGGATTCTTTGATTGTCAGCATGGCAAACTCCAGATGGGATAGCAAAAACTGGGCGGATTTTACACCAATCAGCATCCGGCTGCCGTATCCATGTGCCGGCGATGCTATACTGACTGCCGATGACAATCAGGTGGTTACCTTTATGAGCAGCCCGCTCCAGACAGATTTAATGCCAGTTCAAAGCGCCAACACGGGAGTGCAACTGCTTGATGTAACAACTCATTCAGATGGTCAGCGGCTGGATAATTTCCTGATGTCGCGTTTAAAAGGACTTCCTAAATCGCATTTGTATCGACTGATCCGAAAAGGTGAGATACGGGTAAATAAAAAGCGTTGTAAGCCTGATCAGCGACTCAATGAGTCTGATGTGGTGCGTGTTGCACCTTTGCGACTGGCGGAACAAGAAGCGCAGGCTGCACCAAGCGCGGGACTTGTTGAGCGGTTGAATGAATCCATCATTTACGAAGATGAGCATTTGATGGTGCTTAACAAGCCCTCTGGGCTTGCCGTACATGGCGGCTCCGGTATTAAAGCTGGCCTCATTGAGGCGCTCAGATCCATGGCGGGCAGTGACGCTTATCGAGAATTAGTGCATAGGCTTGATAAAGAAACATCAGGTTGTCTGTTGGTAGCAAAAACGGGCAAGGCGCTGAAATTTCTGCAAAATGAAATGAAAGCAGGGCACGTGGAGAAAAAGTATCTGGTACTCGTTCACGGGCAGTGGCCGAAACAGACAATACGAATTGATGCGCCCTTGTTGAAGCACCACCCAAGTGATGCAGAAAGTTACTCTACAATTGATGAAACGGGCAAACCATCAATAACCTTGTTTGAGCTGCGGCAGTTGCTTGATGGTGCAAGTCTCTTGGAAGCTACCCTGATCACAGGGCGTACACACCAGATCAGAGTGCATACGCAGTCAGCCGGCCATCCAGTGGTGGGGGATACGCGTTATACACACAACAAGCCCGGACCATTAAACGCGATCCGATTTTTATGTCTGCATTCTGCGTCGTTAAAGTTCACTCATCCGGTCAGTGGCGCAAGAAAGGAGTTTGTAGCGCCGATGCCGGCTACCATGCAGTCTCTGATTGATACATTGAGAGCTTAAAATCGGGCGTAAGAACCCGGAAAATAGGCAAAAACCATATATTTTTTTGACATAGAGGCTTTGTGCCCCTAGAATTGCGCGCCTATGGCAGAGACCCCCATCCTTAAGACTTCACTTCCTCTCACACTGGATCCCCAAAAGGTATTCAGGCAGAAGTTGCAGGTCAATGGCCAGTTGCCAGTGGCCTCATTAAAGCGACTCTGTGAGAGCTTGCTGGATGAGGAAGGAACGGTGTCTGCAAGTCTGTTATTTGAAGTTGATATGGAGCGCAGGTTCAGAATTCGCGGAAATGCGAGTGCAGAAGTCAGCGTGACCTGTCAGCGTTGTTTGCAGCCAATGAAGCTGCAACTTGAAGATAAAATTGATCTGGTATTGGTCAGTACTGATGCTCAATCAAAAGCGTTGCCAGTCAGCCTTGATCCATGGTTTTGTGGTGAAGATGAAATGTTATCTCCCGCAGACATTGTTGAAGAGCAGTTGATTCTGGCGATGCCGATCGTATCAATGCACGTTCGTTGCATTGATGTAAATAGTGCGCAGGACGAGACAGTAAAGAACCAAATTGAATCTGAAACGGCCCGGAAAAATCCATTTGCCGTTCTGGCAGGGCTCAGATCAAGGTCTGATTGATAGCAAATCATACCTTGAGCGATTAAAAATTTAGAGATTATTAACAGGAGTACATAGCATGGCCGTTCAACAGAACAAAAAATCCCGCGCCCGTCGCGACCAGCGCAGAAGTCATGATGCATTGACTGGCCCTACGCTGTCAGTTGATAAGACCACCGGTGAAGTACACCGTCGTCACCACGTGACCGCTGATGGTTTTTACAAAGGCAAAAAAGTACTGAATCTCGGCGACGAATAAGTTTGACTGACGTCCGGTGCATCGCCATTGATGTAATGGGGGGCGATTCCGGCCCCTCTGTGACAGTGCCGGCCTGCCTGTCAATTTTGCGCCGGCACCTCACCGTCAGATTACTGCTTGTTGGTGACGAGTCCCTGATCAAGTTGTACTTGAATGATCTCTCAGCGTCAGTACTTTCCCGGCTGGAGATTTTGCATACCTCTTTAGTTTTTACCAACGAAGCGCGCCCGGATACCATCCTGCGCAATGGTAGAGACTCGTCTTTATTTCTGGCGGTTGAGCAAGTGCGCTCCGAATCAGCCCATGCATGCGTCAGCGCGGGGAATACCGGAGCGTTGATGTTAACCGCGCGGCATCTGCTAAAAAACATCCCTGGCGTCGAGAAGCCTGCCATCATGGCCATATTGCCTGCCTCCCGTGCAGGTGGTTTTACCTATTTGCTTGATGTAGGCGCCAACATAGAGTGCACGGCCAATCAACTATTTCAGTTCGCAATGATGGGCAGTGTTCTGGTGAGTTCATTGGCCGAAAAATCGCGTGCGCGCGTGGCACTGTTGAATGTGGGTGCAGAAGCGCATAAAGGCAAAGTGGAAATTCGCGAAGCGTCAGTGCTGCTCGCTGCCTGCAAAGAATTTGAGTATGTTGGATTTGTAGAAGGTAATCAGATATTTGATGGACTGGCAGATGTGATTGTGTGTGATGGCTTTACCGGAAATGTCACCATTAAAACAAGTGCCGGTGCAGTTAAGGTCATTCAGAATTTGATTCACCAAAGTATCCGCAAGCGCTGGTATTACCGCGTTTTTGCATTTTGGATGAAACCCTTTTTGAGGGATGTACGTCGAGCATTAAAGCCTTCTCGCTACAATGGCGCAACCTTGATTGGCGTGCAGGGTGTTATTGTGAAAAGTCATGGTAATTCAGACAGTGCAGGCTTTGAGCAAGCCATTGAGCATGCTCTGCGTCAGCTTGAATTTGATATCCCGGATTTGATTGCAAAACGCATGCAGATCCCCGTCGAACACTTTGTTGGGTAGTACCCGATAACAGAACGAGAGTGATTTATGCAAAAGTTTGGATTTGTTTTTCCAGGGCAAGGTTCCCAGAAAGTAGGCATGCTCAACGAGCTTGCAGTTGTTTATCCGGCGATTCAGGAAACATTTTCAGAGGCATCAGATGCGCTGGGAGTGGATTTATGGTCAATCGCCCAGACAAACACCGATGGTTTGCTCGACCAGACACATATTACCCAGCCGGCATTGCTGGTCGCATCCGTTGCGATTTGGCGAGTATGGCAGCAGTTGCAGGGTGAGTTGCCTGAAATGTTAGCCGGCCATAGCCTTGGCGAGTATTCGGCGCTTGTCTGCGCCGGGGTGCTTGAATTAGGCGATGCGGTGCGCTTGGTTCATAAACGTGGCCAATATATGCAACAGGCGGTCCCATCAGGCACTGGAGCAATGGCTGCGATTATCGGCATGGATGATAACAAGATTGATGAGATATGCCGGACGGTGGCTGGTGAAGGCATCGTTTCCGCGGCCAACTTCAATTCGCCAGGCCAGACAGTGATTGCCGGTGACAAGATGGCTGTTGAGCGGGCAATGCTTGCGCTCAAAGAAGCCGGTGCAAAACGTGCATTACCTTTGAATGTCAGCGTGCCTTCACACTGTGCATTGATGAAACCTGCGGCAGATCAATTGGCGAATGACCTGGCGAATGTAGAATTTAAACGCCCATCAATTGCGATAGTACAGAATATCCACGGCAGAGCCGTTAAAGAGCCGGGCGACATTCGAGAAAATCTGCTTAAACAGTTGTATATGCCCGTGCAATGGGTGGACAGCGTCTACTGCATGTACGATTTTGGTATTGGCAAACTTGTTGAATGCGGTCCCGGTAAAGTGCTTGGTGGATTGATCAAACGTGTGCAGCCTGAGATTGAGGTGTTCAGCACTGAAGCGCCCGACGCCCTTGTAGACGCGTTGGCGCACATCAGTGGTCGCGTCTGATAAAAAGTCCAACTACGGCAATTTAAATGTGCTTGAATGACACGTGAGTCAGGAGTAAAAAAATAATGAGTTTGACTGGAAAAGTGGCACTGGTGACGGGTGCAAGCCGCGGTATAGGCCGTGCAATAGCTCTGGAACTTGGGAAAATGGGTGCTACCGTTGCTGGCACAGCTACCAGTGAATCTGGCGCGACAGCAATCACGGAATTTTTTGCGAAATCTGGAATCAAAGGATCAGGCTTTTGTCTGGATGTTGGATCAACGGAAGCCGTTGATGCCGTGTTGGCCAGGATTGAGCAGGAATTAGGCGCTGCTCCGCTGATACTCGTAAACAATGCGGGTATTACGCGTGACAATCTCTTGATGCGTATGAAGGCTGAAGAATGGGAAAGTGTCATGAACACCAATCTCACGTCTTTGTATCGGATATGCCGAAGTTCAGTCAAGGCAATGACCAAAGCGCGCTGGGGACGGATCATCAATATCAGCTCAGTAGTTGCATCAAGTGGCAATCCAGGTCAAACCAATTACGCCGCATCCAAAGCAGCAGTCGAAGGTTTCTCCCGTTCACTGGCGCGTGAAATTGGCTCGCGTGGTATCACGGTCAATGCAATTGCACCGGGGTTTATTGATACTGACATGACACGTGCGTTGACTGAAAAACAGGTAGAAACAATGTTGGTGCAAATTCCGCTTGCCCGATTTGGAAAACCTGAGGAAATCGGAGCGCTTGCAGGTTTTCTTGCATCAGAAGCCGGAGGATACATTACTGGCGAAACGATACATGTAAATGGTGGTATGTATATGGCTTGAATAAGCCAAAAGCACATGAAATCTGATCGTATGTCAGGTAAGAAGTGAGTGGTAATTGGTTGATAGTTATTAGGTTTTTGTTGGTCAAGATATTTATTTTCCAGTTAAAGATTACAAGCGCTATAAAATACATGTAAACTTGCGTTTCAGATTAATCCAGTTGGTCAAAAAATAACCAATTAATCGGAATGTGTGACAAACATTGGTACTAGGAGCTAATAAGAGTTATGAGCAGCATTGAAGAACGAGTGAAGAAAATTGTCTGCGAGCAGCTTGGCGTAAAAGAAGAAGATGTAAAACTGTCATCTTCATTCGTGGAAGATCTCGGCGCTGATTCTTTGGACACTGTAGAATTGGTCATGGCTCTTGAAGAAGAGTTCGAGACTGAGATTCCAGACGAAGACGCTGAAAAGATCACCACTGTACAGCTGGCGATAGATTACATTAACCAGCACCTGTAACAGCATTCCGCTTATAGGATTGATACAAATAGAAGCTACTCCGGGCAGTTACTTGGAGTAGCTTTTGTTTATTCTGTGGAGAGATGCGAGTTGGATGGCAGGCGAGTAGTGATTACCGGTCTTGGTATGGTTTCCCCCTTGGGAAATGATGTCAGGACATCGTGGAATGCCCTCAAAGAGGCTAAAAGCGGTATCAATATTCTTGAGCAATTTGATACATCTGCTTTTAGTACCCGATTTGGCGGGTCCATCAAGAATTTCGACAGTGAACCCTACATGCCGGCTAAAGATGCCAAACGCATGGATGTGTTCATTCTGTATGGCGTTGCCGCAGGTGCTCAAGCCATGCAGGACGCGGGTCTTGATGGCGAGAACGCATTTGATCCCACCAGATTTGGCGCAGCCATTGGTTCTGGCATTGGTGGTATTACGTCCATCGAAAACAACTCTGAATTGATCAGAGCCAGTGGCCCTCGCAAGGTATCTCCATTTTTTGTCCCTGGTTCAATCATCAACATGCTGGGTGGCACCTTGTCTATCAGGTACAACCTGCAAGGGCCAAACATTGCAGTGACTACTGCATGCACCACGGGAACTCATAATATTGGACTTGCGGCCCAGATGATTGCGATGGGACAAGCAGATCTGATGTTGGCTGGTGGTGCCGAAATGGCAACGTCACCCGTTGGTCTGGGCGGTTTCTGTGCCGCCAGGGCGCTGTCTACCCGAAACGACGATCCTCAAGCGGCAAGTCGCCCCTGGGATAAAGACCGGGATGGTTTTGTGCTGAGTGATGGCGCAGGCATTATGGTGCTTGAAGAATATGAGCACGCGCGTCAACGCGGCGCAAAGATTTATGCAGAGCTTGCGGGATTCGGGATGAGTGCAGATGCCTTCCATATGACATCGCCGTCCGAAAATGGTCGTGGTGCAGCAGCCTGTATGAAAAATGCACTGCTCAGTGCAGGTTTGAATCCCACGGATATTCATTACATTAATGCGCATGGCACTTCGACCATCGCAGGCGATATCGCTGAAACTCAGGCGATCAAAACAGTTTTTGGTGATTATGCTTATCGCCTGCCGGTGAGCTCTACCAAATCCATGCTCGGGCATTTGCTGGGCGCTGCCGGTGCAGTTGAAGCCATTGTGTGTGTGATGTCGCTTCACGACCAGGTGATTACGCCCACCATCAATCTGAACGAGCCTGACGCACAGTGTGATCTCGATTACGTGCCGGGGGTAAGCAGAGACGCTCAATTGACTGCTGTGCTCAGCAATTCCTTTGGATTTGGTGGTACAAACGGTTCGCTGATTTTTAAACGGTTTGACTGACCAAGGAGCCACGAGCTTGGCTCCGCACCCGATTCTTTCTCCTGCCTTTTCAGAGACTGTTTCCAGTCAGGATCGTGGATTCCTATATGGTGATGGTTTGTTTGAAACAGTGCGCTGCCGCCATGGCCGCTTGCTGTTCTGGCAGCAGCATCGGCAACGCCTGATATCAGGTTGCGCCAGGCTTGCCATTTCATTTGATGCATCTGAGCTGGATTGTCTGGGCTCAGACCTGACGCCGCATGCGCCCTCCGCTGATTGTATTTTGAAAATTATTGTCACCCGTGGCGCCGGTGGGCGAGGGTACTCGCCACCAATACCAGCTCACCCCACCTTGATTCTGCAATGGCATACACTGCCGGCAGATATCATTAAAAATGCGTGTGATGGCATTTATGCCGTTATTTGCCGCCATCCTCTGTCAGTTAACCCCGTGACTGCTGGTCTCAAACACCTGAATCGACTGGATCAGGTGATGGCCAGTTATGAATTATCACAGGTAAGTTCCCTATTTCCTGAGGTGCGAGAGGGCTTCATGCTGGATGTTGACTCACACCTGGTTGAAGGCACACGCAGTAACGTGTTTGTTGTCATCAACAATCAGCTCTGCACACCTGATCTGACGCGTGCAGGTGTTGAAGGCGTGTTACGTAATCGCTTGATTGAGTTGTTTGATTCCATGGGAATTAGTGTTGTAATCAGGCACATTCATCAACAAGAAATCAAACAGTGTTCGGAAGTTTTTGTGTGTAATAGCGTATTTGGGGTGTGGCCGGTCATGAAGTTGCTAGAGGTCGATTCCTCGCATAAGACACAAACTCAAATTGAATTTGCCTGCACTGACATGGCGCGACGTGCACAGCAAAACTTACTCAAAGACTATCCTCTCCAACGTGGCTGACAATCCATGCTGAACACTGTGGTCAGTTTTGTACGTAAATACTGGGTCAGGACCTTCTTGATTTTGTTGATGTCAGTCGCACTTGGTGGTGCACTGGTGTTCTACTCGGTCAAACAATACCTCGAAACACCCATTTTCCTGAATGAACCTCGTGTTGTTACGATTGAACCGGGCAGTTCTCTGACCCAGATAACTCGCCGCCTGGAGAATGACGGAATACTGAAATGGCCTCGGGTGTTGGTGCTTTGGGCACGTTGGCAGGAGATAGACAGACTGGTACGCACAGGTGAGTATGAGTTAACGCCGGGACTGACACCCGTGTCATTGATGAGCTTGCTGATGTCGGGTCGAAATGTTCAATATCCGGTCACTTTTGTGGAAGGGTGGACCGTTCGCCAGTCACTGGAGCATCTGTGGACGCAAGAGAGTGTACTGGTCACACTGAGCGATAAGACTGATGAAGAAATCATGGCGATTCTGCAGTCGCCGTTTCCTGCGCTGGAAGGTAATTTGTTTCCGGATACCTACTTTTTTACGCGTAACACCACGGATGAAGCCATTCTGAAACGCGCACATTCCCGACTGCTCGAGGTGCTGGAGGCCGAGTGGCAGGTGAGGGAACAGGGGTTGCCTTACGATTCGCCCTGGCAGGCACTGATCATGGCATCAATCATAGAAAAGGAATCCGGGTATCAAGCTGAAAAAGCCGACATTGCGGGTGTTTTTGTAAGACGCTTGCAGCAAGGTATGCGCCTGCAATCTGATCCAACGATTATCTATGGCATGGGCAGTGCCTATAACGGTGTGATTCGACGCTCAGACATTGACACAACAACACCTTGGAACACTTATCGTATTGATGGCTTGCCCCCGACACCTATTGCCATCAGCGGTCGCGACTCGATCAGAGCCAGCCTGAACCCCAATCCCGGCACAGCCTTGTATTTTGTTTCACGTGGCGATGGTAGCCACCAGTTTTCAGACACCTTGCAGGAGCACAATGCAGCGGTGCGCAGGTACTTGAGGAATAACAATGAGTAATCGGCTCGATCAGCACCACAAGGGGTGTTTTATCACTGTTGAGGGGACTGAGGGTGTTGGAAAAACAACCAATATCGCGTGGATTCGACAGTGCCTTAACGCTTATGGAATCGAACCCTTGATGTCCCGCGAGCCTGGTGGCACAAGTCTGTCAGAAGAAATCAGAGTGCTGCTGTTAGAGCCCCGGGAAGAACCGATGGCTGAGCTGACAGAGTTGTTACTTATTTTTGCTGCGCGCGCACAGCATCTGGCGCGAAAAATTGTACCGGCACTCAATGCTGGGCAGTGGGTGCTGTGTGATCGATTCACTGACGCAACCTATGCCTATCAGGGCGGTGGTCGCCTGCTGGATAAAACTACGATCAACAATCTCGAAAACCTGGTGCAGGCAGATCTGCGACCTGATCTGGTGCTCATTCTGGATATAGAACCCGAGCTTGGGCTGCAACGAGCTCGGCAGCGCGGTGAACCTGATCGTTTTGAACAGGAAACCCTGGAGTTTTTTCGTCGAGTCAGGGTGGCTTACCAGGAGCGTGCCAGTCAGGACCCGACACGTTATCTGGTCATTGATGCCGGACAGAGTCTTGATCAGGTTCAGCGCCAGATCCAATCAGGCATAGAGGCGTTTATGTCTCGAAGGCTGGCAGTATGAGCACCAACATATTGCCTTGGCACCACAATGCCTGGTCTCAACTGACTTCGATGGTGCAATCCAATCGCTTGCCACACGCATTGTTGTTGACGGCGCCTTCTGGCAGCGGTCGACGTCAATTTGCAGATGCTTTTTGTGGCTATCTGATATGTCATTCTGATGCTGATCGGCCCTGCGGGCATTGCAAACAGTGTTTATTGTATGACAGTGGCAACCATCCGGATGTAATGGTGCTTGCGCCAGAAGAAAACAGCAAAAGCATCAAAATCGAGCAGGTCAGGCGAGCCATACAATTTGTCGCTCAAACGGCCAATCAGGCTGATGCAACGAAATTGATTATTGTGCAGCCTGCTGAAGGGCTTGGTATTGCAGCAGCAAATTCATTGCTGAAGAGCCTGGAAGAACCTCCCGGAAAGACTTTGTTTATGCTGATTGCTGAACCGGGGGCGAGTCTGTTACCTACCATCCGAAGCCGTTGCCAGCCGCTGGTGCTCGATACCGCAAGCGATCTGCAGGCAATGCAATGGTTGACCGACCATAGCAGCGCAGCGCCTGAGCAATTACAAGCAGCCTTGCAACTGGCGCCCGGTAGACCACTGCAAGCACTGTATTTGTTGGAGCAGGGAATTCCAGCGTGGCGGTCGGTGCTTGAGCAGAACCTGCTGGCATTGCAGCACGGTAAAATTTCCCCTATCGAGATCGCAAAATCGGCCAGCACGCAGCCTGCCATGCGTGCTATACAATGTTTACAAGAGATCAATACAGACGCCTGCCTGGAGTTATCAAAGGAAAATAATACAGAGGCGGTAAAGGTTCGTCTGGCCTTTCAACTAAAACTGGTTCCTGTCATCAGGCAGTTGGGTGGTACCGCCAATCCAAATGAGCTGCTAGCACTTGAGTATGTTTTCGCGGAGTATTCAAACGTCCTGGCAAGGTCAGGTTGACCAAGACAGGTTTACCTGGACAAGGAGTGTCCCGAATTATGTTGCCTTCTAAAACTGAATCATCCGCAGCAGCGCTTATCAAAATCGCAATAACATCAATAGATGTGCTGTCAGCATGCTACATGCCCTTTCTGGATCGCAAAGGCGTGTTTATACCCTCTGGGCAAATTCGAGAATTAGGCGACAGAGTGTTCCTTGTGCTGCGTCTGGGGCCTGATCAAAAGTTCGCCGCGGGAGGAGCTCAGGTCTGCTGGATAACGCCTCCGCATAGCAGCGATGGACAAGTAAGCGGTTTTGGATTGCACTTTGATAAGGAGAACAGCGAGTTGGCGCAAACAATTGAATTATGTCTTACTCAGGCAGAGCGTCACAACATGGGCACCAGCCATACACTTTAAGCGTATCACTGAGCTACAATGACGCCACTAATGTGGTTGATCGGGGTTTTACCTGATACAGGAGGATAGACATGTTCAATATACAGTCATTTTTTTCACCTTGGATTAAGACATCGGCAGCTGTGGTGATGGCCATGTTTGTATTGGTCTCGTGCTCAAGTGATTCTGCGGAATCTGTCGCTTCCGCGCAAAGTGTGGCCCAGATGGATCTGTACAAGAGTCCCACATGTGGCTGCTGCGCTATCTGGCAAGAACACGCGCAAGAGCGTGGTTTTGCATTTACCGTGCATCATCGTGACAACGATGAGTTGACGCTCGAAAAACTCAGATTGGGCATTAATCTGCGGTATCACTCCTGCCACACTGCGGTTGCCGCCGATGGCAGCGTGTTTGAAGGGCACGTACCTGCCTACTTGATTCATCAGTATCTGGCTGCAAAACCTGCTGACAGTCTTGGGCTTGCGGTGCCCGGCATGCCACTGGGCAGTCCAGGCATGGAAGCAGGGGACAGGCTGGATCCGTATGACGTGTTGCTGTTAAAAACAGATGGCAGTACCGAAGTGTTCGCAAGCATCACAAACTTGCAAATGCAGTATCAGTAACTAAATTATCGCCGAATCCTTGATTTGCCTGGCCACCAGTTCAGCCAATGCAAGACTGGCAGTCAGGCCGGGAGACTCGATACCGAACATTTGCCAAAGCCCAGGGATCGCATGTGTGGAGGCATTCTGAATCATAAAGTCAGCGGCGCTGCCGTCATTTGTAAGCAGCCGCGGCCTGATTCCGGCGTAATCGACAGATAGTTTTTCTTCATCGAGCCCGGGGAAATAGCGTTTGATCTCTCTTGAAAACAAGGGGATACGTGAACTATCTACCGCCAGATCCAGGCTGTTAACCGGCTCAATATCCGGGCCAAACCGACATTGCCCCCCCAAGTCCAGTGTGGCATGGATGCCCAGACCGCGGTGTGCCGGATCGGGTACAGGATAGATCAAATGAGAAAATGGGCTTTTTCCGGACAGCCTCAGATAGTTGCCTTTAAGAAACTGTATCTGAGGCACATGGCTGCTGGGTAATCCCTCAATCGTGCGGGCCACATGGGCAGCATGAAGACCAGCACAGTTGATCAGTACACGACTCTGAAGCTTTATCGTTTGTCCCGCAGATTGCAGCGTCAAATCAAATCCGCCTGACCCGGATTTAATGCTGGTATGCACCAGAGACGTATGAAAAGCCAGCATCACGCCTTTTGCTTGCGCTTCGCGCAGCAAATGCTGCATATAGCTGTGGCTGTCGATGATGCCGGTATCGGGAGACCAAAGCGCCAAGTCAGCTTGTACATTGGGTTCCATCGCCCTGATCTGGGCTGCGTCCAGTAGCTGCAAGGAATCGACGCCGTTCATTCTGGCGCGGGCAAGTATTTCCTCCAGCCGGTGTTGTTCATCAAAGTTGGCAACAATCAGCTTGCCAATGCGCCGGAAGGGAATATCCATGGTATGGCAGTAGTCATACAGCAGTTCTCTGCCCTGCACGCAACACAATGCCTTGAGACTGCCGGGTGCGTAGTAGATGCCTGCGTGGATGACTTCGCTATTGTGGCTGCTTGTTTCCATGCCAACCTGGCCATGTTGCTCCAGCAGCACAATGTCGCGGTCTGGCAATACACTGGCCAGTGCTCTGGCCAGTGCCAAACCTATAACGCCTGCGCCGACAATACAGACGTCAACACAATCCGCAGTTTGAGGTTGATCAGAATGCAGATGCGCCACCAACACTGCGTGGATCGGAGCTGCCATGCATTACGCCATCACGCAGCAGAATTGAGTTGGCGTCGCCCAACCCATAACCCATGGGCGCCAGTTCGCGATGCCCCATAGATGTCAGCTTTTCTTCGGCACCTTCAAGCAGCGCACCGGGCTCTATGCGAACCATGTCTGGCTGCCATTGATGATGAATTCGTGGGCTGGCCACTGCATCTTCAATCGACATTTCATGATCCAGCACATTGAGGATTACCTGGAACACTGTGTTGATAATGGTTGATCCGCCTGGGGAACCAGTCACCAGCACCGGCTGACCATCACGAGTGACAATTGTTGGGGTCATAGAGCTCAACATACGTTTGCCGGGCTCGATCTTGTTGGCTTCATCGCCCAGCAAGCCATAAGCATTGGGCTCATTAGGCTTGGCGGAGAAGTCATCCATCTCATTGTTCAGCAAAAACCCTGCTCCAGGTACCACAATCCGGTTGCCGTAGCCAAGGTTCAAGGTCGTGGTGACCGCAACAGAAACGCCATTTTTGTCCATGACAGAAAAGTGCGTGGTCTCCAGACTTTCCAATGGCCAGCTGCCGGCACCAATATCTTCACTGCGTGAGGCCTGCTCCGGATTAAAATCGAGGAAGCGGGTTTTTGCGTACTCTTTGTCAGTCAGCATGGCTAAGGGAACAGGGTAAAAATCCGGATCGCCCATATGCTCTGCGCGATCCGCATAAGCACGACGCTGCGCCTCCACCATCAGGTGAATCACTTCCGCGCTACCCCAGCCCATGCTTTTTACATCATAGGCTTCTAACATATTCAACATCTGAACAACCAATGCGCCGCCAGAGGAGGGTGGGGGCATGGACCAGATATCGTATCCGCGGTAGCTGCCTTTGATTGGGTCACGCCATACCGGTTGATAGTTGGCAAGGTCGTCCAGTGTGATCATGCCATCAAGGCGAATCATTTCATTCGCCAGCAGTTCAGCGGTTTTACCTTTGTAAAATCCATCACGGCCCTCTGCAGAAATGCGCTTCAGCGTCTCAGCAAGGTCTTTCTGTACCCAGATGTCGCCCACTTGCCAGGCTTGGCCATTGTTACTGAACACCGCCATGGATGCTGGGTAATCACGCATGCTGTTCATCACGCGCTCAAAGTCACCGGCGAGATCTTCGTTCAGCGGAAAACCTTCTTCAGCGAGTTTAATCGCTGGAGCGATAACTTGTTGACGGGTCATGGTGCCATACTTTTCCAGGGCATCCAGTAAACCTGCCACACTGCCCGGAACGCCAGCGGCCTGAGCACTGTACAAGGACTTGCGTCGGTCTACATTACCGGCATCGTCAAGGAACATGTCGGGAAATGCGCTGCCCGGTGCCTTCTCGCGATGATCCTGAGTGACGACAGTGCCATCATCAAGGCGAATGACCATAAAACCACCACCACCAATATTACCGGCGGATGGGTAAGTCACCGCCAATGCAAAACCTACAGCGACAGCGGCATCAACAGCGTTTCCGCCTTGTTTCAGTATTTCGACTCCCACATCGGAGGCAATTTGAGAGCGCGAACTCACCACGCCATTGCTGCCAGAGACGGTATTGGCAGCGCTGAATGGCGCGACCAAAAAGCTGGTGAGTAGCACATAAACTAAAAAAGTACGTCTTAACATGTACGTTGCCTCTAATTCCAAGTCAGCGAAGATGGCCGTAATGCTATCACAAAGAAATTGATGACTGTCACGCAAGTCCTGACTTCATCTCTATTTTTTCTGTTGGCAACGATAGAAAACGGTTCTCCGTTTCTTGGGCGAGCGTTATAGTTGCAACATTAATTGTTTCACCAGAGGTCTTAATGCACGACGTTGATTTCGATTTTGATTTTTTTGTAATTGGTGCCGGTTCCGGCGGTGTTCGTGCAGCGCGCACAGCAGCGGCATTGGGTGCAAGAACGGCCATTGCTGAGCAACGCTTTTTTGGTGGCACGTGTGTCAACGTGGGCTGTATTCCAAAAAAGCTCTACACCTATGCGGCCCAGTTTGCCCACCAATGGCGTGACGCAAAGGCTTATGGTTGGGTGACCGATGAGCTTCCAGCCTTTGACTGGCAAATACTGAAGGATAATAAAGATAAAGAAATCAAAAGATTAAATGGCATTTATCAAAGTATTCTTGGGTCCGCCGGGGTAACGATCATAGAAGGTCGAGCTGAGTTGACTGGACCGAACAGTCTGCGCGTCGGCAATAATCACATCACAGCGCGCCATATTCTGATTGCCACAGGCGGAAAGCCCAGCCTGCCTGATGTGCCCGGTATCGAACTGGCGATCAACTCGGATGGCTTTTTTGAATTAACAGAGCAGCCCAAACGCGCGATGGTGGTCGGGGGAGGGTATATTGCAACGGAGTTGGCCGGGGTGTTTGCGGGCCTGGGTTCTGAAGTTCATCTGGTGCATCGCGGCAATATTCTACTGGGTGATTTTGACCATGAAATCGCCGGCTTTGTAACAGATGCCATTCAATCGTACTGCAAGGTCTACCTTAAAACGCAAATCATAAAAATTGAAAAAAACATAAAAAGCAAAGAGATAGATGCAGATTTGCTGGTAACGCTGGATGATGGGCGTCAAGTGCCGGTAGATACTGTTTTGTTTGCAACGGGTCGCACTGCAAACACCAGCAATCTTGGTCTGGAAGCCTTGGGTGTGAAACTGGATGACAGCGGCGCAGTGCAGGTGAATGAGTTTTATGAATCGTCAGTACCAGGCATTTACGCGGTTGGGGATGTCATCAATCGCGTTACCTTGACACCAGTGGCGCTGGCGGAAGGGCAGTTACTGGCGCGACGTTTGTTTGGGCAGAGTGCAGAATCCAAACGCTCGGCATTCTCGTACGATCTGATAGCATCAGCAGTGTTTAGTGACCCACAACTTGCAACTGTTGGCTTAACCCAGTCCCAGGCACTGGCGCAGTATCCGGGCTTAAAAGTTTATAAAAGTAAATTCCGCCCCCTCAAACACACACTGACAGGTGCGGCAGAATTTACCTTGATGAAAATGTTGGTTGACCCAGTGACAGATAGAGTTGTCGGGGTGCATATGGCAGGTACTGATGCTGCCGAAATTGTGCAAGGCATGGCGGTGGCTTTACAGGCGGGTGCAACAAAAGCAGACTTTGACGCGACTCTGGGTATTCACCCAACCGCCGCAGAGGAATTTGTAACGATGCGAACTCCAGTGGCGGATTAACAATACCGGTTTTACAAAATGACAAAACAAGAACAGAAAAAATTCCCGCGTATGCTGGGTGCTGCGGCCAGCGATCAGGCATTTTACTCGCGCGTCATGATGGTGGTGACTCTTTGCGGTGTGACTACCGGTATCCCGTTTGCAATCTACCATCTGGTGTGGGGCAATTCGTCGGTGGGATTGGTGTTATTTCCGGTGCTTTTATTGCAGGCGCTGTCGGTGTTTTTGCTGCTCAGAAATGGTTTCAACATGCTGGCAGCATGGATCATAGGTGTGTCGCAAACCTCTGCGACAGTCTTCTATACAATCACGGTGGGTATTGAGGCCAGCTACTGGTTGTTTGCCAGCGGTGTTGCCAATTATTACATTCTGGATCGGCGAGGGGCTTTGGCCCTGAATCTGGTGGTTTGTGCGCTGACGGTGATGCTGGCCCTTAATGAGCCATCGCTGGCCATCCGGTTTATTGCGACATTTTTGATGATCAATGTGTTTCTGTTCAGCTTTTCAAAACAATTGGAGTCAAAAAATAAAGAGCTTGATCGCATGCTGACCGTTGATCCGCTGACACTTGCCGGCAATAGAACCGCGCTGGAAGAGTCGCTGAGACGCGTCAAGAGTCAGTTTGATCGTCACAAGGTACCGGTGTCATTGATCATGATCGATCTTGATCATTTTAAAGAGATAAACGATGCCCACGGCCATTCTGAAGGTGACGAAGTTTTAAAACGTATTGCCCGGCTTGTTCAGAATCGCTTGCGCCCAACCGACCATTTATACCGCTTTGGTGGCGAGGAGTTTATTGTTATCACTGAAAACACGCACATGGATCAGGCTGCATTTCTGGCAGAGGACATTCGCAAACGTGTCGAAGCGCAGAGCGATGACGCTGTTGCCAGTAAAACTCGCGCGTTAACAATATCATCAGGACTCGCTCAACTCCGGGCTGACGAGTCGGCTGATGAATGGTTGGCTCGTGCTGACAAAGCCATGTACAAAGCTAAAGCCATGGGGCGCAACTGGATTTGTTTTGATGCCGGTGAAGACCTCGATCAACTGGGCAAATCGTCCGGAATGGCGGTCGCTTTGTAGGCCTGCGTACCTGCCGGCGCTTGGTACCAGCCTGGGTCGCCGCCGTTTGCATCCAGTTGATCACGCACCTTGATCAAGGTAAACATGCCGCCCATTTCCATAGGACCATATAAGCCCTGACCGCCCATCATGGGCAGTGTATTGTCAGGGCCTTGCATGTGGCCAGCATCGATATGTTGCTGATGCTCGGACATACCATGTTCGCCCATCGGCATGTATCCGGGCACCAACGCCGCGATACGACGTGCGATCTGGCGTTGGTTAACGCCGATGGTGTTTGGCAGTCCATGACCCATGGCATTCATGGTGTGGTGTGACATATGGCAATGTAAGGGCCAGTCGCCTGGCACGGCAGTGAATTCCAGATCGCGTGTCTGGCCCACACCCACAATCTCGGTTACTTCTTTGCGCCATTGGTTCTGTGGCCAGCGTCCACCGTCTGACCCGGTAACCTCGAACTGCACACCATGCATATGCATGGGATGGTTCCACATGGACAGGTTGCCAATTCTGACGCGCACCCGTTCGCCCGTCTGAGCTACGAGAGAATCAATCGCTGGAAAAACCCGGCTGTTGATGGTCCACAAATCAAACTCCGTCATGATGGAAGGATCAGGCCGGAAAGTACCGGGATGAATGGCCCAGTTATGCAAGAGCAGGGCATAGTCCCTGTCCACGGGGTTAGCATCCGGCATGCGTGGATGAATGATAAACATGCCCATCATGCCCATGGCCATTTGTATCATTTCATCGGCATGCGGATGGTACATGTGAGTACCATGCTGTATGAGTGGGAACTCATAGACCCAGGTTTCACCGGGCTTGATAGAAGGCTGGGTGAGGCCTGCCACACCGTCCATGCCAAAGGGCAACAGCAGACCATGCCAGTGTACAGTGGTCGGCTCGCGCAGTTTATTGGTCACATAAATGCGCACCAAGTCACCTTCGATGGCCTCGATAGTGGGGCCTGGTGTGCTGCCGTTATATCCCCAGGCTTTGATACGCGTGCCCGGCGCAAACTCATGATCGACTTCTTCAGCAATCAAGTGAAACTCTTTCACGCCGTCACGCATGCGCCAGGGCAGGGACCTACCATTGGGTGTAATGACGGGCACAAAACTGTGTGTGCCGCCGGTTGTTGATTGCGGGTTTTCAGACACATTCGGCAACGGTGCTGCTGTTTGGGCCGAGGCATTTGTGGCTACCAGTTTTCCTGCCAGCACGCTGGCGGCTCCGCCAAGCAATAATTGTCGTCTGTTAATCATTCTGTGACTCCTGAATTTGAGTGCCAATCCTGACTGCCTGCAAGGTTTTCCAGCGTTGATCGGGCGCGCCAGTATTGTTCGATGGCATCAACCTGCCGGAGTTTTGCATCCAGCGCCCGGTCTGCAACGGCTAATAAGTCAAAGGTCCCACGCAGCATAAAATTGTATTCCAGCACACTTAAATCCATCATGCGCTGGTAGCGAGGGAGTTCATCTTGTGTAAGTAAATCAATTTGTTGCAAGCTGCTTTGGATGTCCAGTAACGCGTTTTGAATCTGCGATGCTGTCTGTTCAATCAACAGTTGCTGTTGATTGAGAGTACGCTGCTCGCGCCCTTGCAACACAGCGAGTTCCGCATCGCCGTTGTCAAACACGGGAGGTGCCAATGAAAATCCAAGGCCAAGCTGACGTTCACCACTGCTTTTGCGTTCAGTAACAAGTTCCACACCGGATTGCCGGAGGCTGATCTGGCGTAAAGCAAGTGCCAATGCGTCCTGGTTCTTTTGTTGTTCCTTTGCCAATAACAACAAGGCTGGCTGATGTTGTTGTGCGAGTTCCAGCACACTGGTGGTTTGTCCGGCAATGGACTCGGACAGTATTGGTTCAACCACTGGCAATTGATCAGGCAAAGAGATCGCTGCGACATCAGTCAATCCCAGCATCAACTGCAAATCGCTGGCTTTTTTGTCCGCCTGCAGTTGCGCCTGTAGGTGTTGCGCGCGTCGCTGTGCAGCAATGCTTTGACTGCCAAGCAACTCCAGTTCGCTGATGTTGCCGGCATCAAACAGCAATTGCGCAAAGTCAGCGGCTACCATGGCGGATTCATAAAGCTCGCCGTAAGTGTCGCGTTTTTGTTTGGACGCCAGGGCTTGAAGCCAGTGATGGCGAACCTGTGTCAGTTCATCGCTCAGCAACTGCCAAGCCTGCATTTGCCAGACACTGCTTTCAGAGTCAGACAAAGCTTGCCGGGTATGTCGGCCCAACCAGCTTAGCAGTCCCAGCGAAAGGGATACTTCCATTTCCCAGCGCCCGCCGTGCTCGGGACGCATCAGGGAGAGCTCAAAACCTGGGTTTTCAGCGATGTAATTTTGAATCGTTTCCGCCTCGTGAATGCCCAGATCAAGCAGGATGGCTGCCACACGTGGGCTATGCTGCAGTGCAAATTGCTGGGCGTCGAAGATGGAGTTAACGTTCAGCGTATCCGGTCTGTTGACGGGATCTGCCAGGGTCGATTCCCTCAGCTGCAATTCGTCGCCGAGATTTTGTTGCAAGGCTAACCGTGAGCTGCGCTCCATTTGGACAAATTTGTTCTGTAACTCCAATGAGTTATGGGTCTGGCATGCACTCAATAGCAATGCCAACAGGCCCAGAAAGCCTGATCTGATTATTAACATCAGTAAATTCCTTCTATCCGGCATGTAATTTCACATGCTGTTAAATAACTAATTAATTCAACAAGATATCTTGATTTCAGGATCTGTTTAAACAGACTTTGATCAAGAAGGGATCATCGGACAAGGGGGGCGAACGGGTGTATCAGAAATGCCAACCTCTGTGTTCATGGTCAGGCGCGAAAAAGCGGAACTATCTAAAAAATGGGACTGTTGAGCCGTGGCGACAAGACCGGGAGATTTCAGATTCTGGCAAACGCCGCTGCAATGAAAACAGCCGTTGGCATCTGCGCTTGTCATTTTTCCAGCGTCTGAGTCAGGTAAGTCGATCACTGTGTTAGCAGTGCCATGGCAATCGGGGGCAGCTTCCTGCTGCGCCGTCACATTCAAAACGGACACTTGCTGAGTGACAGTGTGATCAGATTCGTGGCGTTCACATTCAAGCAGCACCGCAGCAAGCGCCTGAACTGGTAAACAAAATACCAGGAACAGTGCTAATGCAGGATGTTTGAATATGGGATGGTTAAGTAGTCGCATGGCATAGAGTGTCACACAGTCAGCATGATTGCTCAAGAATCGATTTTGCGAGAGTGATCTTGCATCCGAAAAATGCGGTCTTGTCCGATTGTGACGACCAATAGTCGGGCAAAAGTACGCAGTGAAACAATTTCTTGTATCACAAAACCACAGCGTCCGAGCAAATTGCGCCATTCGGTTTCTGTGCGCTCACGGCCGCGTGTCCCCATGAGCATCTGCATATCAAAGCTCGCAACAGCGGGATCGATGCGTGGTGAATCTGCCACACAATCTATGATGGCAATGGTCGGATGGTGTTGTGCACAGGCTTTGCGAAGGTTTGTGAGTATCCTTTCGGCCTGCACATCATCCATGCAGTGAAAGATGGCAATAAAGAGATAAAGATCACGATCAGAGTTTGCGGATGGAATTGCCTCCAGCATATCGCCTCCCATGAAGGTCAGGCGTGACAGCAACTCATTATCTACTTTGCCTCGCCATCCCTCCGCTGCGTCCCTGATAACTTGCGGCCGATCAAACACCAA
>JAUYSM010000025.1 GCA_030696315.1 Pseudohongiella sp.
ACCGAAAGTCGTAAATTGAAATACTGTAGATTTTTGAGCATAAAAAAAGGGCCATCCCGTACGGGATGGCCCTTTTTTTATGCTCAAAAATCTACAGTATTTCAATTTACGACTTTCGGTTTAAAAGAGTTGCATTTCACGTTGCGTTAAATTGCATAAAAAATCGTTACTAGAGAAAAAGTTTTACCTAAACTTACGGTCCTGTGTTTGCGAGTGTTTGCGAGTGTTTGTAGTGGAAAAAGGAACTCTTAATGATAGTTTTAAGTCGGTCTAAGCTTTGGTTGGTGGTTTTTGCTGCAGCGACGTCTTCTGATTTGTTTGCTCAGGTGGCTACTCCGTCAGCTACAACTGGCCAAAAACAATTTCGAGCTGCCAGAGTAGATAGTCCGCCGATTATCGATGGAGTTCTTGATGATGAGGTTTGGTCTTCAGCTGAAGTAATTACCGATTTTCATCAGACCAGACCAGGAAACGGAACTCCTACATCAGAACGCACGGAAGTCTATGTAGTGTACACAGACGATGCCCTCTATATTGGGGCGAGGATGTTTGATAGCGAGCCTGAACTTATCGCTGCTCCGGTGATAAGGCATGGGCTTGGAATGCCGTCAGACGATAGACTTGTTGTGATTCTTGACCCATTTAATGCTCGAAGGGCTGGCTATCGATTTGAGACCAATCTGAATGCTGCGCGTCACGATGCACTGTATACAAGTGCTAATTCATTTTCTCTGGATTGGAATACCATCTGGGATGTTGCAACCAGTGTAGAAGGAAAGAGTTGGATAGCAGAGATAGAGATTCCCTTCAAATCGATTCCATTTGATCCGGCTGTAGAGACTTGGGGCTTTAACTTTGGTCGTGCCATTCGTCGCCGAGGTGAGGAGATGGCTTGGGTTTCGCAGAACCGCACTTACAATCCAAGTATATCGGGACAGATGACAGGACTTACCGGCTTGGATAAAGGAGTGGGACTGGATATCGTTCCGTCAATGGCTGTGAATAGGCAGCAACGATACGATCCTGTAACAAAAAAGACCGATTGGGTTCCCTCGCTTGATGCTTTCTATAGAATTACTCCTTCGCTCAATGCTGCTGTTACGATAAATACTGATTTTTCTGCAACTGAAGTTGATAGTCGGCAGGTTAATCTCACTCGATTCAATTTGTTTTTTCCGGAAAAGCGAGACTTTTTTCTAAACGACTCAGATTTGTTTCAGTTTGGTAACATTGGAGCCATGGCTGGTGGGAACAATGCAACATCACAAGGAGCTCGTGAAAATGCCAGACCGTTCTTTTCTAGAAAATTAGGACTCAGCCAGACAGGTTCTCCAGTTGATATAAACTACGGAGGCAGAATCAGTGGCAGAGTTGGTCGATGGAATATCGGCACACTCGCTATCAAACAGGATGAATTTGGGGGTGTAGAATCTTCAGATTTATTCGTAACGCGCGTTTCTGCGAATGTTCTAAACGATTCAAGTCTTGGCTTTATTTACACAGATGGCGATCCCGGCTCAAATCGAGACAACCGAGTTGCAGGCTTGGATTTTAAATATCTCAACAATCGATTGTCCAATGGAAGGCAATTTGAAGCTGACGCGTGGTATCAACAATCTGATACCCCGGGACTCGATGGCTCTGATGCTTCATATGGTTTTGGATTGCGTCTTCCTAACAATACCGGATGGCGATCTCGCTTCGCATATAAAGAGGTTCAAAAAAACTTCAATCCGGCAATGGGTTATGTGAATCGCTCAAATATTCGCGATTTTACAGCCGACTTGGGGTACACACACTTTTTTGGCGGTGAAATTTTTCAATCTGTCTTTGCCGGCGTTGATGCGCAGAGAATAGACGTCATTGACGGAAACTTACAGAGCGAGGTCTTTGTTTATCGCTTGGCTGAAGTACAAACAAATACACGAGACGCATTAAATGTTTCCTACACTACAAACAGAGAGGTAGTTCAGAACCCTTTCACGTTGTACACATCACCCGATAGACGTATTGCGATACAACCCGGAGATTATGCATTTGACGAGTATCAGATCGGTATAAACTCTGGAGGGCAACGCCGATTCGCTGGAAGCGTCAGTTACACAGGAGGAGACTTCTACAATGGGACGAGGACAAATTTAAGTGGAGCCGTTTCATGGAATCAGTCACGTTACTTTGTCACCTCACTTAGCTACGATTGGAATGATATAAAATTACCACAAGGTAATTTCATTACTCGTTTAACCTCGGTCTCAACCCAAGTAGCGTTTTCATCAACGCTTTATTGGATCAGCTTGGTACAGTATGACAACCTGTCCGAGGAAGTTGGCGTCAATACAAGGATTCAATGGATTCCGAGGGCAGGGCAAGAAGGATTTGTTGTACTAAACTACAACATGCAGGACAAGGATAAAAATAACCGCTTTGAAAGTGCACTAAGTGATTTGAGCGTCAAATTCAAATATACATTCCGCTTTTGATATATTTGATGATGGTTGGCCATGTCGTTTGTTAAACATGGCCAACCATCAGATCATGAGGAAGCGATAGATGTCCGCTAACTAAAACGGCAGCGGACTTACCCCGATAAGTAATGTATGAAGTACCATCGCAAAAAATGCCCAAGCCACTAAGCCAGTAGCGATGGTAATGATGTCCGCTTGCAAGGTTCCAGCAGGAGTGGTCTTTCCAGACAAACGGTCTCTCCGTCTCAGGACTGCAAACCCCGCAATTGCCCATATCAAAAAACTGCCAAACAAAATTATATCTGCCAAACTTCCGTTTGCGAGCAGATGAGAGAACGCCCAAATCTTAACCCCAGCCAGCATTGGGTGCCCTAATTTAGCTTTTATCCTGTTTCCTGGTATGTATGCAGCAACTAACAAAATAAATGCTGGAATTGTTAACAGTAGCACCAGATGGCGCAATCCAGTTGGAGGCACCCAAACCCAGACGGGTTCGATTCTGGCCGTTGCATACCCTTGAATAATTAGTAGCAAGCCAACAACTGAAACGACAGAAAAGAGCAATTTCCATGCTTTTTGCCCCATTCGATCACTGAGAGTTGCTCGCTGCCCGGGGGAGGCGATATTTAGCGAGTGAATGCCGAGAAACAAAATTAAACCCGCAATAAGAAGTGACATGCTATTACCCTGAGTTGCATAAAGTCCGCAGCTTAACTTTGAGTGCAGGCAACAACAAGCCCTGGCTAGAAATTGATTTAACGCAAGGTTAGTCGCTCAGGGACAATTTGTTTCAACTTTATAAGGTTATTTCCCTACTATCATTCGCTTGTCATGGCACAATCCCGAGTGGTAGCCGTACCAGTGAGGCGCCACATTAGGGCCGTCAGAGAAACGCACAATTGGAAGGGAATATTATGATCAATCCAGTGAAGTCTATAAAAGTTACTATTTTGACAGTGTTACTGTTCTTGTCGTCATGCGCACAGAATGGGGGGCAGATTGGTTACACAGTCAATTTGTGTTGCCCTGGCAAGTATGATGAATACAAAGAATACAGAGTAGAAACTCAGGACCTGCCGAGTTTCTTGGGTGACTATGTGGTAGCTGAATTTGATAAAGTCTTTCAAGAAAAAGGTCTTACTCGCAATGACAACAGAAACGAACTCAGAGTAACTTTGAGCTATAGGCATATAAATTTAAATGCAGAGCAAGAGGCAATAGATCCGTTCGAGCGTAGGCTGGATGAGGACGTTACTCTTCGATATGTTGCGACGATAGTCGTCGATATCAGGGAATCAAGTTCTGGGCAAATGGTCTGGTCTGGGCAGATAAATCGCATACACACGGTTGTGCCTGGCGAATACATGCATGAAGATCGCGCGCGTCCTGAATTTGCTGACGCTTTTAGAGAAGTGTTAGCAAGTTATCCCGCTCACGATTAGAAGAGTTATGGGCATAAGAGAATATGACTCAGACCCAAATAACTGTGTTAGCTCTGATCGGGATTCTTTAGTATGATTCTTTCCCGATGACATTTTAGGGTACGAACTATGTCTGATCTTGTTCTGGCTGGATTGAACCTGGCCTTGTATGGAATGGGTTTCGTTTTTGTGTTTTTACTGCTTTTGGTCGGCTTGACGACCGTCATGTCGACCTTGGTTAGACGATTTTCCCCAACTATAGCGGTGGCGCAACGGCAACATTCAAATGGGCAAAAACCAGGCGGCGCCCGTCGTTCAAATTCCAAGGTTGAGGCGCCCTCACCAGATCAAGATCAAGGCCGATTGATTGCTGTTATGAGTGCTGCCATAAAGCAGCATCGATCTAGTCTTGATTGATTTGACTCGGAAACGACAACTTGAATTGCACCAGATTTGCTGATTAACAAGGACGCAGCTTCGGGATGAACTGCGACTTAAAACAAAAAGGCTTTCAACTGATGAATAATTCCAAAAAGCCTCTCGGCTTAACTGATGTAGTCTTGCGAGACGCACACCAATCTCTTTTTGCTACTCGTTTGCGTTTGGACGATATGCTTCCAATCGCGGAAAAACTTGATCAGGTGGGTTTTTGGTCACTAGAGTCCTGGGGGGGGGCTACATTTGACGCATGTATCCGTTTTTTGGGAGAGGATCCGTGGCACAGAATCAGAGAATTGAAAAAAGCCATGCCGAACACCCCTCAGCAAATGTTGTTTCGAGGGCAAAATATTCTTGGCTACCGACACTATGCAGATGATCTGGTAGAGCGATTTGTAGAGCGAGCCGCTGTCAATGGCGTTGATGTATTTCGAATATTCGATGCCATGAACGATATGCGAAATCTGAAAACTGCGATCGCCGCAGTCAAAAAGCAGACAAAACACGCACAAGGTACAATCTCCTACACGGTGAGTCCGGTCCATACGCTGGATACCTGGCTCAGTATGGCGCGTGAAATCGAGGATATGGGTGCCGACTCTCTGTGTATTAAGGATATGGCCGGATTACTTGCTCCTTACCCTGCATTCGAATTGATCAGCAACCTGAAAAAAACTATTTCGATTCCTATTCATATGCAATGCCATGCAACGACTGGATTGTCGACGGCAACCTACATAAAAGCTGTTGAAGCTGGTATCGACAATCTGGATACTGCTATTTCGTCAATGAGCCTAACCTATGGCCATACTCCTACAGAGACTATGGTGGCCATGCTCGAAGGTACCGATAGAGCAACTGGATTGAATATAGAGTTGCTGGAGGAAATCGCATCATACTTCCGGGAAGTACGAAAAAAATACGCGCAATTTGAGGGGGCGCTCAAGGGCATTGATTCAAGAATCTTGGTGGCTCAAGTGCCCGGTGGAATGTTAACCAACCTTGAAAATCAGTTAAGAGAGCAAAAGGCTACTGATCGGCTCGATGAAGTACTTGAAGAGATACCCAAGGTCAGGAAAGATCTCGGCTATATCCCTTTGGTCACCCCCACATCACAAATAGTTGGCACACAAGCAGTGCTGAACGTGCTTTCGGGTGAACGCTATAAGAACATCGCCAGAGAAACTGAAGGTGTGCTAAAGGGGGAATATGGTGCAACACCCGCCCCTGTCAACGCTGAACTGCAACAGCGGGTATTGGGTGGTGCAGCACCGGTTACCTGCCGTCCTGCAGACTTGCTTACTCCCGAATTTGATAAGCTAAAAGCCGAATTAAGTAAGCTGGCTGTCGAAAAGCAATTTGCCATCACTAATGAGTTTGACGATACGCTAACTTATGCGCTTTTTCCGCAACCTGCGCTTAAATTCTTCCAAAACAGGGACAATCCCAGCGCGTTTGAACCAATTCCGAGCATAGAGAGTGATGTTGGCGCCAAGCCCTCAAAACAGGACAAATCTGCAGGATCAAAAGCAAACGAGCAGCCCGGCTATTATGTCGTAGAAGTTGACGGGAGAAGTTATCAGGTCAAGGTTACGTCAGGTGGCGATGTCAGTGCGTTTAAAGAGATTGCAGGCAATCCGGTTTCTACCTCAAAACCTAAAGCAGAACTAAAAGCCACTACTGAGCAATTTGAAGTCAAAGCGCCATTGTCTGGGCTTGTGCAAAATGTTTTGGTGTCAGAGGGAAGCGAGGTGGCTGATGGCGACATAATTCTCGTTCTTGAAGCCATGAAGATGGAGACTGAGATCCGCAGTAATAAAGCGGGAGTGATCATCTCTGTGCATGTCGCTGAGGGCGATAATATTACCGCAGGTGATATTTTGATTACGCTGGAGTAAAGACATGAATCAGCTTGTGGAACTCTGGCAATCAACCGGTTTATACCAAATCGAAGCCGATCAATTTCTGATGCTCGTAATCAGTGGATTACTGTTATATCTGGCGATCAGTAAAAAATTCGAACCTTTATTGTTATTGCCAATTGGTTTTGGCGGACTGCTGGCAAACATCCCGGGTGTCGATATTGCCGTTGGACAAGGAATCCTGGCGCAGTTTTATGCGATTGGTCTGCAAACTACCATATTTCCACTGCTGATTTTCCTTGGCGTTGGAGCAATGACAGATTTTGGGCCGTTGTTGGCCAATCCCAAGACCCTGCTTCTGGGTGCCGCAGCGCAATTTGGTATTTTTGCCACCGTGATTGGTGCCTTGTTGTTGTCAGATTTAGGCTTGTTTGAATTCTCGGTAAGGCAAGCGGCAGCGATTGGGATTATTGGTGGTGCTGATGGTCCTACTGCAATTTACGTCGCGGGTATTCTAGCTCCGGAGTTACTCGGTGCTATCGCTGTTGCGGCCTACTCTTACATGGCGTTGGTTCCATTAATACAACCTCCCATCATGAGAGCGCTTACCACCGAAAAGGAACGTCGTATTGAGATGACTCAGCTACGTGCAGTATCTCAGCGCGAGAAAATACTCTTTCCACTCGTGTTGTTAGTGCTAGTGGGTTTAGTGATACCCAGTGCGGCGCCCTTGCTTGGAATGTTTTGCCTGGGAAATCTGATGAAGGAAAGCGGTGTTGTAGATCGATTGTCAAAAACTGCACAAAACGCGTTGATAAACATCGTTACCATTATGCTCGGGTTGGCAGTAGGATCAAAACTGATTGCAGATCAATTTCTGGTGCCCGAAACCTTGGGCATTATGGCTTTGGGCATCGTGGCTTTTTCGATTGGAACAGCGTCTGGCGTGTTGATGGCCAAGTTGATGAATGCATTTTCGACTAACAAAGTTAATCCACTTATTGGCGCTGCCGGCGTTTCTGCGGTTCCAATGGCAGCTCGGGTGGCGAATAAGCTCGGGATTGAAGCAAATCCGCATAACTTTTTGCTGATGCATGCCATGGGGCCAAATGTGGCGGGTGTGATTGGATCGGCAGTAGCCGCGGGGGTCTTAATTCAGATAGTTGGATAGTTCTCTGGTCTGCTCAGCATCTGGTCAGACCAGCCGCGCTAGCCTAATCATTATCAACGAGTTGGTCCATTGTGTGTGCGGGGTTTTCGTCGCAGGGTTTGCCGACACGGTGAGCAGGCACGCCCACAACTGTTGTGTAAGGCGGTACGTTCTTGAGAACCACACTGCCGGCTCCCACTTTCGCACTTCGGCCAACTTCGATATTGCCCAAGACTTTGGCACCAGCGGCAATCAAGACGCCTGAGCGAATTTTAGGGTGTCGATCACCCTGCTCATTTCCTGTTCCGCCCAGTGTGACTGACTGCATGATAGACACATCATCCTCAATCACGGTTGTTTCACCAATAACAATGCCAGTGGCGTGATCAAACATGATTCCCTTGCCCATCACACAGGCAGGGTGAATATCAACGCCAAATACTTCGGAGTTGCGACTTTGCAGATAAAGCGCGAGATCTTTTCGGTCATTTTTCCACAGTAAATGAGCTACTCGGTGGACCTGAATAGACTGATAACCTTTCAAGTACAGGATGACAGGCAAAAACGAATTTGTCGCGGCATCACGATCGAAGACGGCTTTGATATCGAAAGCCGCATACTCGACTATCTCAGGGGCTTCCCTGAACGCTGAGTCAATCAATTCTCTGATGGAAACAGCCGACATCACATAATTTGCCAGCTTGTGGGCCAACAAATAGCTTAATGCGGAGCTAAGGTTGCGGTGGTTAAGCACGCACGCATAGACATAACTGGCAAGCAACGGTTCTCTATCAATCAGTTCCTGAGCTTCTGCTTTGAGTTTTTCCCAAATGTAAAAGGGCATTTGTCCACCTTCATTTCAGAGATTCTGATTGTTTACTATCCGATAATCGACGGAATTATAACGCACTGAACCTGTTTGGTCATTGAAGGCATTTGCCAATCATGAGGCTAATGTTTTTTGAGGTGCTGCCGTTACCTTAAGTAGAACACAAAAACAGTCCACACCCATGGACGCGGACACGCGCATGCGAGGGAATCAATGTTTAGTAAATTTACCATCCGAACCCGAGTAGGGCTGATAGTGATCGTGAGCCTGCTCGCCATTATAGGGCTCAGTTTGACCCTGCTTCTTCAAGCCCGCGAGCGGTTTATGGACCAATTGCGAGATGGCAGCGTGAATCAGGTGCAAATGATTCATAAAGCCCTGAGCGGTCTACAAAGCCAAGTGCGTAATGGGCAGTTAACAGATGCGGAGGCCAAGAGGCAAGGCCGCTTCCTCATTAACAATACGATGGTAAACGAGCGAAATTACCTTTTGCTTTACCACAGACTTGGCCAGATTCTGGCGCATCCATTGCGAGGCGTAGACAGTGCTTTGGATACGGATGCGCAAGTTCGCAGTGCGATCCAGGCCGCGGCAACAACGCCTGAGCAACGAATGGAGGCAAATGGGTATCGCGATCCGACACCTATGATGACCGAAATAATCCATCGATACACGGGCGACAGCTACACGGGCTTTGCAGAATATTTGTATTTTCCGGAACCTATGTTTGGGTACCGCTTCCTCACGTACACGGATGATCCAATCGCCCATCCTCAAGCTGAACTCAAGACCGTGTATGCGGAACTATTTGCGCCATGGGATTGGGTTATTATCCATGGGCTTTACGTTGATGACGTAAACGCGCAGTTTTTCCAGTGGGCCCGTGATTCTGCTTTGATTATAGTTTTACTACTGATGGCACTCAGTGCCGCGGCATATTATCTCTCCAGATCGATTACGTTGCCGCTGACCAAAGCAGAGGCCTATATGCACGATATCGCCAAAGGCTCTGGCGACCTCAGCAGGCGCCTTGAAGAGCAGGGCACGGATGAACTCTCTAAACTTGGCGCGAGCTTTAATATTTTTGTCAGCAAGCTGGCAGATATTATCAGGCAGGTGCTGGTTACCAATTCCGAAGTTACCGGGAAATCTGCTCAGTTCTCGCAAATGATTCAGCGTACAGCAGGCAGATCAGCGTCTCAACTGGAAGAAACGGAGTTGCTGGCGTCATCAACAACTGAATTGTCCTCCTCCTTGGCTGACGTGGCAGATGGCGCTCAAACCAGCGTTGACGCTGCCAAAGAAGCAAATGGCGCAACCCAAAAAGCCACTGAAGCTGTTTCGCATACTCGAAACTCGGTAGAAAAACTGTCGGGTTCATTGTCTATGATTCAACAGAAAGTGCACTACATGCGAGACCACAACCAGAAAGTTCACTCAGTGCTTGAAGTTATCCAAGGGATTGCGGAGCAGACCAATCTGTTGGCACTGAATGCTGCGATCGAAGCAGCAAGGGCCGGTGATCAAGGGCGTGGGTTCGCGGTCGTAGCAGACGAGGTACGGAGTCTTGCGCAAAAAACCCAGTCCTCCACTTTGGAAATTAACACGATTATTCAAAACCTTCAGGACAATACAACACAAATAGTCAGCGCTATGGACCAAGGGGTTTCGCTATCTCGCGAGTGTGTTGGTTCAGCAAATACAGCGAATGAGCTGCTTGATCTGGTATTGGCGTCCGTTTCTCTAATTGCAGAGCGTAGCAGGGACATAGCAACGGCAGTGAAACAGCAGTCAGAAGTGACAGAGGGTATCGCAAAGAGCAGTGTAAAAATTGCTGCGGATGGCCGGCTTAACACTGAAGATTATCTCAAGTGCAAACAGTATCACGCTGAGATAGATCAGCTGCTAAGTTCGCTGGATGGGCTGGTAAATCAGTTTAAGCTGGGCAGTCGATATTGAGTTATTCGTTATTTATCCTGATTATTCTGGAGCCTGTGCGTTGACGTTCGCCGGCTCCAGTTAACAGCTCCAGACTCAGTTGGTACTGACCGTTCTTAAATCGATGGGTGTCTATTTCTACAGCAAATCCCAATAAAGGTGCTGCTGGATCAAAATCCACATTTTTTAAAGTGACAACATCCTCGCGCGACACCGATCTGACAGTTTCAGCAACCACAATACTATCCAGCAATACACTGACTTTGTTAACCCCAGCGTTGTTGATAGCCCAACCGGAAATGAGCGTTTTATCTTTAAGTTCCTCATCTTGTCTTGGCGAATCCAACCAAGCCTCTGATGGCATTGGACACTCAGGAAAGACAGCGCGCTCCAAGCCCTCTGGGCGTAGGCCTTTCGCAACATAAAAACTGAAGATTTTATCGCCTTGGAACAGAAAGAGTTGATCCAAAAGTCCAACTTCTGAAAAATGGCTGCATATATCAGACATGACAAATGACTTTTCAATACTGTCCAAGGTGCTGTCTTCTGTTAAAAAAATGGCGTCCTCGCTCCAGTTCTTGAGTAGCCCATCCGTATCAAGTCCCCAGATACGGTACTGCGTTTGGCGACCATCCCGGATTACTTTATTAGTATCTGTCGTGTAGACAGTGTCATTCGCCGTTGCAAAACTGATCTGCGCAGCGGTGTAGTAGTTGTCGGTGACAATCAACATGTCTTTTGGGAATCCATGTTGCGTCTGTAATGCGTTGAGATGCTCGACAAGCGGAGACCATCCCGCCATTTTGTTTGATAGTACACCGGGGCCCACCAGATTTTGCAAAGACTGGTTGAAGCCTTGTGACCCAATGCCAACCAGTAATAGCAAAGTCCCTACAAGTCCCGTCATGGGTACAAGTAAAACCAACTTAACCGGGTTAAATGCCGGCAATTTTTGAGACAACTTCTCCTTTAGAGCTCTCAAGGTGGCAGGTGCAAATACAAGCAAGGGCAAGTATCCGGAAATCGGCCAGTGGATCGTTGTTCTTGTTGTGTCACTCCAAGGGGAAAGCACCATGTAAATGCCGAGATTCAACAAGGCAAATAAGGCAAAAAGTAACGCCCTCTCGCTGCCTTGTCTGGCCTGTCTGATAAGGTTCCATAGCGTGAATAAAAGTGTAGCGTAAAGCAGTGGGGTGACCGCGGTTGCCTGAATCAAGGGGTGTAACAGCCCTTCTGCCTGAAATTGCCATGGATGGCGCTCCACCAAATGATAATCCAGCCCTGCCAGCCCGTTTACAAAATTGAAACTTAGTGCAGGGAATAGGCCGATTGAGGCAATACCAGCAGAAATCCAGAAACGACTTGTCCGCCAATAGTGCCATTGACGTTTCTCAATAATAAAAAATATTAAAGCGGCAAGCAGGTACGGTGCAAATCTGTAGTGAGTACATAAACCAAGGGCAGCAACAACGCCGGCAGCAATCCAATATGGCGTATTGCCAAGGCGGGTTGCGCGCTCAATAAATCCAATAAAGAGTAGGCCAAATACCAGCAATGCAGCATCAGGCACTGCAAGCAACCCCATAATGGCAAGCGTTGGAACGCACAGACTCAAAAATGCCGACATCAAGGCACTTTTGTGTCCATGCAGCGGGAGTGCGACCCAAAAGATCAGCGCGGGTATTGATAAACCACAGAGCAGAAACAATGAGCGTACAGCCACGGGTGAGTTGCCCATTAACTCGGAGCCAATACCTGCAAACAGAGCTGCCATAAAAGGCAAGTCACTGTAAGCAAGCGCTGGAAATCTGGATGCTTGCCAGTAGAATATTTCGTCGCTGTACAATTCAAGGCGAAAAGCCAACGCGAGTTTGATCAGAAAGATAACTGTAGCAGTCGCAAGCGTGACGAAAAACATGGTTTTGTATGGGGGGGAATTCAATCGATGCCGCTCACTTTTGTACTTTTACTGTGTTGAAGCATTATAGTCATCAAAACCTATCATTAAAATAAAAATGCCGGCGTCAGGGTGGAGCCGCGTATCGATTCCATGCTCTAATCCAGAAAACTTAAAAGGTAAAAATACTACTGATGTATGCATGCGTTGACCTTGGATCTAACAGTTTTCACCTTCTCATCGCCCGCTGGCATGATGGCGCACACGAAATAGTTGAACGGTTCAGTGAAAAAGTTCAGCTAGGGGAAGGACTTTCACAAAATCGCACTATTAACGCTGATGCTTTCCAGCGAGGACTTCTGTGCCTGGAGGCCTTTGCCTTAGCGCTGGAGCGGTATCCCATCAAGTACTTATGGGTAGTTGGCACCAATGCGCTGCGAGTGGCAGATAATTCACAAGACTTTATTGCTCAAGCCAGAAGCCGGGGCTTCGACATTGATGTGGTGACTGGGCTTGAAGAGGCTGCGCTTGTTTACGCTGGCGTGATGTCTGCCATGCCGCAAGATGACCAGGTCAGGCTTGTGATCGATATAGGTGGTGGCAGCACAGAACTTATTGTGGGTAAAGGCCCTGATCAATTACAGGCGCATAGCTTGCCGATTGGATGCGTGAGCTGGAGAGATCGCTGGTTCAGTACAAAGCTGGAAAACAAAGACCTGTTGCGGCAGCAATTAACGTTGGCGGCAGATGACGCTGAACAGGTTTTTGCGCAAGTCTCAGAACAATTGGCCCGTACCCCTTGGGCTGAGGTTTATGCGTCATCCGGCACAGCAAAAATGCTGAGCGCCATTTGCTCTCATAAAAATCCGTCTGCCTCTGGTTCTACACTGGTTGATTTTGACGTTTTGGCAAAACTGGAAAGTGACATCCTAGAGACAACACTAAACCCTGGCCGAACACTGCCAGGACTTAAAAACAGTCGTAAAGAGTTGCTGCTGCCTGGTTGGGCAGTGCTGACCGGTTTTATGAAGGCTCATGAAATTGACAAGCTCCACTTCAGCCCTGCTGCGTTACGAGAGGGGATGCTTCACTACATGATAAAAGCTCGTGACCTTAACGACTCGCCATTGCATGTGTTGAGAGCGAGTTAAGCAGAATCGCTTGTACACCATCGGCGGGGTCGCCAATACAGGGTTCCAGCTTTTTGTATGCTCCGTCGGCCATCAATTCCCAACTTTGCTGCCTATCCGCCAAATAAAGCTCTAGCTCCTCAAGAATCCGGTTAACCCATTTTTTTCGTAGAATTGGATAGGCTATTTCAATTCTGCGCTGCAGATTTCTCTCCATCAAATCTGCACTGGAGCAGTACACAGTGAAAGTATTATTGGCAAAATAGAATACTCGGGAATGCTCAAGAAACCGGCCAATAATCGAAACCACACGAATGTTTTCAGAAACGCCAGGCACCCCTGGCTTCAAGCAGCAAATTCCGCGCACGATCAAATCAATTTTTACACCTGACTGTGATGCGCAATAAAGCTCTCGAATGATTACTGGGTCCGTTAGAGCATTAACCTTGGCGATGATTCTTGCCGGTTTACCTTCCAGAGCAAATTGTTTTTCCTGTTGGATCAATTGCACAAGCCCTTTCATGAGCTTGAAAGGTGCATTCAGTATCAAATCGGGTGAGATTTTTTTACCCATGCCTGTGATCTGCTGGAAAACTTTGTGGACATCGGAGCACAGAATTTCGTCACATGTCATAAGGCTGTAGTCTGTGTATGACAATGAGTTCTTTCGGTGGTAATTGCCGGTGCCCAGATGCACGTAGCGCTTGAGTCGACCATTTTCGCGTCGCACGATCAGTAACATTTTGGCATGGGTTTTGTAGCCCATGACGCCATACACAACAACGGCACCCGCCTCCTGCAGGATGCTTGCAAATTGAATGTTTTCCTCTTCGTCAAACCGTGCTCTGAGTTCAATGACGACCGTTACTTCCTTGCCGTTTCGTGCAGCTTCAGACAGGGATTCAACAAGCTCGGACGATTCATTCGTGCGATACAAGGTCTGCTTGATAGAAATCACTCCCGGGTCCCTTGCAGCCTGCCGCACCCAGTCTATTACCGGTATAAACGACTGATAGGGATGTAGTAGTAACTGATCTTCACGATTGACAGCAGTAAAAATGCAACTTCCTTCTTCAAGTGCTGTGGGAGTCCCGGGCGAGAAGGGCGGAAACCGAAGATCAGGACGGTTAATCATGCTGAACAGCGCCATCAATCGCTGTAAGTTTACAGGGCCGTCCAATCTGAATAATTCCTCCTCGGTCAGATTGAAGCGTTCAAGCAGGAAATCAGTCAATTCAGCGGGACACCCGGCGCCTACTTCCAGTTTGGCAGCTGCGCCAAATCTGCGAAGGTGCAATTCGCCTTGCAGTGCACTGGCGACGTCTTCCACCTCTACATTACTCATTTCCAGATCAGAATTGCGAGTGACCCGGAACTGATGACATTCTTTTACCTTCATTCCCGGGAAGAACTCTTCTACATGTTCATGTATAACTGATG
The DNA here is from genome assembly GCA_030696315.1 of Pseudohongiella sp. Lineage (GTDB taxonomy): Bacteria > Pseudomonadota > Gammaproteobacteria > Pseudomonadales > Pseudohongiellaceae > Pseudohongiella. Next base: position 14,571 of record JAUYSM010000025.1, read on the forward strand.
ACAAGAAAATAAAATTGTCACCATCTGGCGTTATGTGGGAGGGTACTTTTATGAGTCGTGGCAGTGCGCGCGGCGCTGGCACAATAGCCAGCCCGCTGTCGCGACCAAAGGCATCCTTGCCTTCCAGTGAAAGAATGAAATTCAGGCTTTTATTTACGAGCCTGGGAAAAGGGTGAGCAGGGTCCAGTCCTAGTGGGCTGATCACAGGCAATACTTCATTTCGAAAATACTCCTGCGTCCAGGACGAAAGTTTTTCATCCCACTCGTGCCGATAAAGGAATTTGATTTTTGTTGCAGCCAGGGCAGGCAACAGCTCTTCGTTCAGTATCCGATATTGCTCCTGGAGTGCCTGGCGCACAATTTGATGAACTTCACTCATCACTTCTTGCGGATATTTGCCGTCGGGACCAGGCCTTTGTCGCCCGAAGCCCAGTTGTTTTTTTAAACCGGATACACGAATTTCATAAAACTCATCCAGGTTTGAGCTGAAAATCAGCAAAAACATTAACCTTTCCAACAGCGGGTGTTGCTTGTTGCGCGCTTGATCAAGTACGCGCAGGTTAAATTGCATGTAACTGAGTTCACGGTTCAGGTAGTAATTACTGTCGTTCAGATCAATGTCTGCCGCAATTGCGGGGCATCCAATTGACTCCAGTGGATTCGACAATTCTTGTTCCTGCATGTCCGCAGGATTTGCCTGATTATTACTCATAACAACTACCAGAGATAAAGAGAACTGTTATTCTAGCTTAGAGCGCAGGCATTGATATATCCCTTACGCAACTGTGGCAAAATTGTCATCTTTCTGTCATAAATCGACTTTATGCTAGTGCTACTTTTTGAGGACTCTCCAATTATGAAAACTGATGCAGGTGTTCACAGTCATCACATTTCCCAGCAATTCAATATTGAACTTGAGGAAATAAAAAGCAGTCTGCTCGAAATGGGTGGGCTGGTTGAAAAGCAGATGAACGATGCAATTGCTGCACTTATCTCTGCCGACAGTGAGCTCGGCAGCGCCGTGCGAGAGAATGATGTTGCCGTCAATGCAATGGAACTGAGTATCGATGAGGCATGTCATCGTATTCTTGCGCGTCGCCAACCTACGGCCAGCGATCTTCGTCTTGTGTTGGGGATTATCAAAGCGGTTAATGATCTGGAGCGGATTGGTGATGAAGCTGCCAAAATTGCTCGATTGGCAGTTGAACTTGCCAGTCAAGGCGATTCGTCTAAAGGGTATATTGAGATTCGACACATCGGTGAGCGTGTGCGTCATATGATAAATATGGCATTGGACGCTTTTGCGCGTTACGACGAAGATGCTGCTCTCTCAGTTGCAAAAGAAGACGTGAACGTGGATATGGAGTATGCGAGCGCAATGCGTGAAATGATCACATACATGATTGAGGATCCTCGCAGCATTACCCGCGTTTTGAATGTCATCTGGGCGCTGCGCTCGTTGGAGCGCGCAGGTGATCATGCCAAGAACATTGCTGAACACGTTGTCTATATGGTGATGGGACGTGATGTCAGACATGCAGGCTTGTCCAGTATGGAAAAGCAGGTGAAGTCAGGTAAAGAATGAGCCCGATTGGGCTTCTTTTTCTATCCTTGGGTGCCGGGCGTTGGTGTGATAGCTGTAAGACCTGACGGCTCCACGATTCGCTCAACGGGTAAAAGGCAGGTAAATTGGCTGCCTTTTCCCGGTTGACTGCTAATTTCCAGCTTTCCATTGTGCCTGGCCAGCACATGTTTCACGATCGCAAGACCCAGTCCCGTACCCCCAGTGTCTGCTGATCTGCTCTCATCTACACGGTAGAATCGTTCGGTCAATCTTGGAATGTGGTGTGGGGCTATCCCAGGGCCGTTATCACTGACAGCGATTGAAAGTCCTCTTGTGCTCTTTTCTACCCTTAAAACGATTGAGCCGTGTGCCTGAGTATATTTGGCAGCGTTTAAAACCAGATTTGAAATCGCACTGTAAAGCTCACTCAGATTGCCATTGACATAAATGTCATCTGCACAATCCAGGGTGATGATGTGCGCTTTGTCTGCAAAAACCTGCTCTGCGTCTTGTTTGACCTCTCTGAGCAGCGAACAAAGCTGAATTGCACTTTGCTGCTTTGAGCTTGCTCGAGTTTCCAATTGGGATAAGGTCAACAAATCTCTGATGATGTTCTCCATGCGATGAGACTGCTGTGCCATTTGTTCAATCGGTTTAATCCACCGTGCCGGCAGATTCTGTTTGTCGTCAAGCATGGTCTCAAGGTAACCGGTAATGACCGTGATCGGTGTGCGCAACTCGTGGGACACATTACCCACAAAATCCTTTCTCATCATTTCCAGACGATGAAGTTGAGAAATATCTCTAACCAGCATCAGGCGCTCGCCTTCGCCAAAAGTGGTAATTTGAAACTCCAGCATATTGGTCGGATTAGCAGGAGAGCTTAGCTTGAGAGGTCTGTTAAACTTGGCTTTGTTGAAATAATCAATAAACGCGGGTTCTCTGATCAAGTTAATAACAAGTTGGTTTTTGTCCTTTGGGGTTTGCAGGCCAATCAGTTGTTCCGCAGCAGGATTCCACCATTCAAGTCCTCCTCGGTTATTGATCATGACAACAGCTAGCTCGAGGGCGGCAGTCGATTCCTGTGCCTTATCAATGATGCTTTTGAGTTCTAGCAGCGCTTGGCGCTCTCTGCGCTGCAATAAATAAATGCCATCAAATATGTATCCCCATATGCCTTTGCTCTCAGGGGGCGGAGAGGGCTCCGAGAAATCTGTATCGCGCAACCAGTTATAAAGTCTGCGCAATTGTCTGAGATGGTAAACCAGATAACCCAAGGTGCCAGCAAGTACCACCAGTGCGGGCTCGCCAACAAGCCACCCTGCCAGTAGCAATGCAAAAAATGAAATTAGCAATCGCTTGATTGCATCATGCCAATTTGAGAACAAGCTTTGAACCTTCAAACGTTAACGAGTAGAACAACATTTTGCAGACTATAACGAAAAGGTTTTGCACTCACCAGCGATAGTGGGTGCACATAAGTCAGGATTTGTACTGTCAGTCGTGCCGAGTGGAAAACCGGTAGCCTGCTCCCCGGACTGTTTGAATCAGAGCAGAGTAGTTGATGCCAGTCTTTGATGCAGAGCTCAAGGCCTTGCGCAATCTGCCAATGTGTACATCCACAGTTCGCTCTTCCAGATAGACATTAGCGCCCCACACCTGATCCTGAATATGGTCTCGTGAATACACTTTTTCTGGATGTGTCATAAAAAAGTTTAACAATCGATATTCGGTAGGTCCCATTTCAACGGCGCGATCTTCAACCATGACACGGTGGCTGGCAGGATCCATTTCAAGGTCAAATACCCTGATTGGTTTGTCTTTGAGATTTCCAGTACTGCGGCGCAAAACCGCCTTGATGCGCGCCACCAATTCTCTTGGAGAGAATGGTTTTGTCACATAATCATCTACACCGACGTCCAGCCCCTGGACTTTGTTGTCCTCACTGGTCTTGGCAGTCAACATGATGATAGGTATGTTGGCAGTCAATTCGTCCCGTTTCAGGCGGCGGGCCAGTTCTATCCCGCTGCCGCCCGGAAGCATCCAATCCAGCAAAACCAGATCAGGGCGTTGGTCAATAATGTTGACATGAGCATCGAGGGCAGTGGAAGCGGTTGAGCTTCTGAATCCCGCAGTATCAAGCGCGATACCGATCATGTCACGAATGGCAGCTTCATCATCTACGATTAAAATGTTTGGTTCCGGCGTCATTCCGTCAATCCTGTTTACTTGCAAGCCGATGAAATTCAAGCTGACATGTATTAAATCAATGCAATATTACATTTTGATGACAAATGTTTAACGCAAATCAGGCAGGGTTAAGACTGAATAAGGATTTTCTCTGCTCTGTGCCTGCAATCACAGATCGACGGTGTTAATCGCGCTTGCCTTTCGTAATATTAGGGTATAATGCCGCCCGCGAAACCCACACAACGCAATAAACCTAAAGAACGTCATCGGTCGATGAGCCCTGACGTGAGGAGATACCATGGATCGTAAAACTTTCAAAGCACTGTCTTTAGCATTGGCAATCGGCGCCGCTGGATTTGCCGTAACGACAGCCAGCGCGGATGAAGGCCGTTTTTATATAGCCCCTGGTGTTCAATGGATGGATTTTGACAGTGATCGTCAATCCCGTGATGAAACTGGTTACAATTTGGGTATTGGTTACGGATTGTCAGAAAATCTGTCGACTGAGCTGACCTACAGCCGAATCAGTATGAATACCTTGGCTGGTCGTGATCGCTTACGGTCGATCCGCCTTGATTTGCTCTACAAATTCGACAATCAAATTGGCAGCCTGTCCCCGTATTTTGTGGGCGGACTTGGTGATGCTGACCTGAATGCCGGCAAAGATACCACACTGAATGTCGGTGCCGGATTCAGCTACAGACTCAATGATATTGCTGAATGGCGAACCGCTGCTCGCACTTTTTATGGAATCGCTGATCGTACGTTTGACTTAGGCATCGAAACCGGCATGGTTTTCCACCTTGGTTCTGCAGCGCCCGCCACAAGAGTAGAGCCCTCTGCAGCCGCACCTGCCGCAGCTCCTGCTCCAGCACCTGCTGTTGCAGCCGTGGCTGACGCTGATGGTGATGGTGTGCCAGATAGCCGTGATGCTTGCCCGGACACACCGCGTAACTATGCCGTTGATGAGCGTGGTTGCCCGATCATGATGAATGAAGTGGCGCGTATAGACCTGACTGTGCAGTTCGATTTTGATCAGTCAGTTGTAAAGCCGGAGTTCTTTGAAGACATCCGTCGCGTAGCTGATTTCCTGACTGCAAACGATAACGTTGTTGCTGTGGTTGAAGGTCATACCGACAGTGCCGGCACTGACGCCTACAACCAGAGCTTGTCCGAGCGTCGCGCTGCTGCTGTTCGTCAAGTCCTGATCGAGCGCTTTGGTGTCAGCGCTGCGCGAGTTTCATCCGTAGGTTATGGTGAGTCTCGTCCGGTTACCAGCAACGAAAGTGCAGAAGGCCGAGCGCAGAATCGTCGTGTTGTAGGCTCGATGACAGCAACCATGCAAAGACCACAACTGCGCAATTGATCAGTTAAAGTAACGCAAACAAAAACTCCCTGTTGGCTCTATGCTGACAGGGAGTTTTTTTTAAGATTATCGCTGTATAACGTAGTTGAGAATTACTGATACAGGCAGGCGCTCCAGTGCTTAGAGAGAGACACTTAAAAAGTTCGGATGCTGACGCGCCAGCAAACTGGCGACATATAAAACAGCATTTCCCCAAGCCCGATACCCAATTTGCACATTGGTTGCTCGCGCCCGGTTCTTTGACCAAAAAACTTCAGTCCATCAGTGACGGGACTTTTTTTGTTCGTGTGTTATCAGAAGGCTGGGTTTACAGAAGTGTGCCAGGATCAGGTTTATCCCAGACAGGGCCACAAAAAATGCTGATGTGGTCGAGGCGGGTGCTACTCGGAGGCCACGGCGAAAACTGGGTGGCAGCGCATTCATTGATACCGATAACAACCCTGTGTGGCGCTAACAGGCGGTTGATTCATCTTGGAAATAAACCCTTGGGTGGGTTCCTGTTCAAGCAACGTGGACTAAGACGGGGCGATACAGAGATATGCCAATATGACGGCTGTTGGGGGCGACGCTCTTTGTTTTTTCTGGATAACAAGTCGTTGTTGGTTGCGGAGTTTTTTTTGCCGGAATTAATCGCGCGCACGCAGTTAACGTTTAAAAATGGAAACTCAGATGACCAATAATAAAATCGAAAACAGTGCCCTGACAGGTTTAAAAATAGTTGATCTCACGCGCGTGCTGGGAGGCCCTTACTGTACACAGGTGCTCGCAGATCATGGAGCCGATGTTATCAAGATTGAACCTCCTCAAGGCGATGAAGTTCGAGATTGGGGGCCTCCTTTTCATGAAGGAGATGCTGCGTACTTTATCGGTGTAAACAGAAACAAACGAGGTATGGCTCTCGATTTGACTTGCAGCGAGGGGCGCGATGTTTTGTTTCGACTGCTGGAGGATGCGGATCTGCTGATCGAAAACTACAAACCTGGCACCATGGAAAAATGGGGTCTGGGTTATCACGAGGTTTTGCGACAACGTTTCCCGCGCTTGATCCATTGCAGGATCAGCGGTTTCGGCAGTGACGGCCCATTAGGTGGATATCCGGGTTATGACGCAATTGTGCAAGCGATGGCAGGATGGTTTAGTGTCAACGGAGAGCGCGGGGGCAAGCCGACCAGACTGGGAGTTGCCATGGTGGATATGGGCACAGGTCTGTATGCTGCAGTTGCGCTGTTGATGGCCTTATATGAGCGAGAGAAGTCCGGGGCGGGTCAGTATATTGATATGACGCTTTTTGATTGTGCGGTCTCTCTGATGCATCCACATGTTGTTAACTACAACATGACTGGGAATATCCCGGTCGCAACGGGCAATGCCCATCCCAATATCAGTCCTTATGAAACCTTCAGAACCCGAACAGTAGATATTTTTATAGGCGCAGGTAACAACCGGGCGTTCGCAAAGTTGTGCCACGAACTGGACGCACCCGAACTGATCCAGGATGCAAGATTTCTGAGCAATGCTGACAGAGTCAAACATCGCGAGCCGCTTAAGGCTGAGATTGAATCGCATCTGGTGAAAATTGATGGTGCCGAATTTGCTGAGCGATTACTGTCCGCAGGCCTGCCGTCGGGGCCAATTTACAACACCGCTCAAGTTGTTGCTCATCCGCACACGCTGCATAGAGAAATGATTGTAAATAAGGGGTGGTACAAAATGACCGGTATTCCGATCAAATTTTCAAGAACCCCTGGTTCCATCAGAAGCTTGCCACCCAAATTTGCTGAGCACACACTGGAGATTCTCAGCAAGGCTGGCTTTGAGCCCGAGCACATCAAACACCTGTCCGACAGTGGTGTCGTGCCACTTCAACGTTTGAGCCAGGGCGATGGTTCAGCCTGATTCCAGGCTAAATAGTTTCAAAATTACCGGGCCCGACCTGATGGGGCGACCATCACGAAGGGCTGGTCTGAATTGGAGTGTTTCCAAGGCGGTTTTTCCTTGAATTCTGGCGCTGGCATTATCAGGCACTGATGCATTAATATTTATCCGGTCGGCCTGCCCGTTCATGCCAATATGGAATTGCAGTGTTGCCCTCGTACCTGCTGCAGTGCCTATTCGCCCTGTTTCCGGCAAATTCTCATATCTCAAACCGGGTACTCCATTGCGGATTATGGCAACGTCCGGCAACATCAATTCGCCAGTTTCCTCTTCAGTTGAACATTTTTTGGGCACACCTGCCAGTGTGGTTTCAAACTTTCCTGCAGGCAAAAGCATGGGGCACGAAAAATAGTCATTCAACGCTTGTTCTGTATGCCCCGCCTTCAACAACAACGACCATGCCGTCCGGTAATATCCAGCAGCAGAACCTGCAGCGCTGCTGCCTCTTTGCGGGCCGGTATGGGAGCCCATTCGTAGTTCATATTGTTGCCTCAGTAATACAGAATCCCCGATAAACAGCTGTATCATCGCGGCTTGTTCCGGATCAGTTTCCGAAAGCTCCTCCAGTGCTTTGTCGGCGTCTCCCCCCGAGCTATCAGCTAATGACTTGATCATTTGTTGATGACGGTTCATCACGTTACGATGTGATCGATCAATAACGGTGCTTGCTCGTGCACCAAAGACTGCCTCCAGGTCACTGACGCTTGTGATGACCTGATTTCGTCGATAGTCCGGTGTTTCAATACCTTCGCTACGGCTTAACAATTGCCGACTGGTATCTGTTGTCGCGACGATGCCTAAAGCAATATAAAGCTCTGCCAACGCTCGTTCGTAAATAAGCTGCTGAAGTTCCGGGCCAGGATTCAAGCTTGATCTGGCAACTTCCAGAGCCATTTCTTCAAGTGCCTGAAGTTGCAGCAGGTAATTCGGCTCCTGCATTCTCGGCCCTCTGGCCAATAAGAGCCTTGACCAGTTACGCAGCTCCTTGATATGCGCAAGACGGTCGGTGACGGGCATGCTTTCACTGCGTTCGAGAACAAGTGCGAGGTATGACATTCTGTCAAAAATCTGATCCCAGTTTTTTTCGGCGGCCAGTACCCCAAGCTGCTGCTTGACGAGTTCTATCTGGCTGGGGGTGAACAAGCCGTCATTGATGCGCAGAACCTGAATTTGTTGCTCTATAAGTGCGTTCGCCTCGACATATGATTCGTCTTCTATCAGGGCGGCAGTCAGATTGTTGAGTGGCTCGAGCAATCCATAATCGTAGGCGCCTGAGGTCTCCAGGCTTTCTGTCAGTTCAGCGCGCAGTCGCTCCAAAGGGGTCGGCTGTATCGAATAGTCAGGTATGTCTGCGTTTTGATCAGCAAAGGAAACTGATGTGAAAAGCACATAACTCAATGCCATTACACCCAGAATTGACAGGGTGTTCAAACGTCTCCGTTGTTCCACGATTCTGGTGGTCGGTGCCATTGAGTTCCCCTTATAGTCGAGCGTCATATCTTGCAATACGTTTTGATCAGAACACAAAAATTCAGGATTTTAGGACTAAGATCAGTATATACAAATCCGCAGGCGAGAATAGCACCCTGTAATAAAAGACAAATCCTTTGTTGATTAGTTCAAAAAGTTTGCTTGACGCCCTTGATTCATTTTACTAAATTGCTCACCCCAACAGATTTTCTGGTAACGATTTAAATGTTTATTGGTTTCGCCCAATTATGTTCTCACATTGCTGCCCCGGCAGCCGCTGCACGCCGCGCGCGTGCGGCGCGTGCGCGCATGTCTGTCCGGGACCGGGAGACTGAATTTATCTGTTGATCTGAGATGTAACTAACAATCTGAGCAGAAATTCAAAAACCTCTGTGGCCCCGGCCCCAGAGGTTTTTTTTTGCCCTGAGTTTTCAAAAATTAAATAACGCTGCTCCTTTTGGGGCGGCAAGGAGAGGTAACAGTGTCAGTCAGAGATGTAGAGGATAGTCTGGGTTTAAAGATCTGTAAAAAGCAGACGCTTGTCATTGACCGGGGCGCGGGCGTCTGGGTCTGGGATGTCAGCGGCGAGAAATTTCTCGATTTTACTGCAGGGTGGGGGGTTACCTGTTTAGGTCATTCGCATCCGCTGATACTCAGTGCAATACAAGAGCAAGCTGCCCGAATTATCCAGAATCCAAATTCGGGGTTTACCTATTCACCGGCGCGCGCCGAATTGATGATAGAGCTCCAAAAAGTGTTGCCGGCGGGATTGAGCCGGATGTTCTTTGCCAATAGTGGTGCTGAAGCCAATGATGCTGCGCTTAAACTGGCCAGAAAGATAACTGGCCGCTCCACGGTGGTCTCTTTGATGGGGTCATTTCATGGCAGGACACTTGCTACGTTGTCCGTGTCAGGGGGGCCACAAAATGGTGCGAGGTATCTGCCTAGAGTGCCGGGTCAGGAATTTAGTCCATACAATAATTGTGATGATCTCGACTTTGTCATCGACAACACAGTGGCTGCGGTTATTGTGGAGTTGATTCAAGGAGAAGGGGGTGTTCGTCGTTTAGATTTAGCGTTTGTAAAACATTTGCGCTCACTCTGTGACCGCCACGAGTGTTTGTTGATTATCGACGAGGTTCAGACCGGGTTTTGCAGGACGGGACGGTTTTTTGCCAGTGAATACTATGATGTTGCGCCTGATATGTTAACGATGGGAAAAGGTATCGCAGGGGGATTGCCTTTTGCCGCGTTGGTTATGACAGAGAAATTGGCCTCGGCTGTTGAACTTGGTGACCACGGTGGTACCTATTGCGGAAATCCTTTGTCATGTGCAGTAGCTGCACAGGTGACACGTTTTCTGCGCAAGCACAATGTCGCGGCTCATGTTGCTGCACTTGGTGACGTGGCATTGAATGATCTCAGGCAGCTGAAGGCGGCATACCCGGATGTCGTCAAGGACGTGAGAGGCTTAGGGCTGATGTTGGCGATTGAATTGCATCACGACAGTCAGGTGTGGCCTCTTAGCGATGAGTGCCAGCGCGCGGGCCTGCTGGTGACACCTACCCGCAATGCGGTAGTGCGGTTGTTGCCATCATTATTACTGACAAAGGAAGAGTGGAACGCGGGGCTTGAGCGTCTGAACCAAGCTTTAGCCGCTTTTGTTGCCGGTTGTGGGCGCAATACGCCTGCGCTAGTATGCGGGCAGAACTGAGATCGGGTCTGTCATCTTCAGTCATGCATGACAGCCGTAAACGCAGCAGAGGAACAGGTATGAAGAATCAAAAGATGTTGATGGCCAAGCGTCCCTTGGGCGAGCCAGGCGATGATTGTTTCACGTTCGTTGAAGAGGATGTGCCGGCGATCGAAGCGGGTCAGATTCTGATCAAAGTGATGTTTTTATCTCTTGATCCTTACATGCGTGGCCGTATGAATGATGTGAAATCTTATGCCAAACCTCTGCAGATTGGTGATGTGATGACCGGAGAGTCTGCAGGGCAAGTGATTGCCTCGCGCTCCGAGCGTTTCAAGGAAGGCGATTATGTTACTGCGCACATGGGTTGGCAGAGTTTGATTGTGGCCGATGACGATGAGCCAAGACTGATGAAAGTTGACCTTAAAAATGGAACGCTGTCTGCACATCTTGGTGTGGTCGGTATGCCAGGGCGTACCGCTTTTTACGGGTTGATGGAAGTTGGTAAGCCTAAAGCGGGTGAAACGCTTGTGGTCGCTGCAGCATCCGGTGCGGTTGGGTCTGTGGTCGGGCAGATAGCGCGTATCAAAGGCCTGCGTGTGGTGGGCATTGCTGGCGGTGAGGAAAAGTGTCGCTACGTGAAAGAAGAACTCGGATTTGATGAATGCCTGGACTACAAGACCGGCAATCTGTCCGAAAAACTCAAAACTGCCTGCCCGGATGGCATTGATATTTATTTTGAAAACGTGGGTGGAGATGTAACGCGGGCTGTCGCACCACTATTGAATCCTGGTGCGCGTGTTCCAATCTGCGGGTACATATCTAACTATAATGATCAGGATATTACCCAGGCAGAAACGCCTTTCCATATCCTCAAGACCCTGGCTGTTGTGCCGGAGCACCGGTTTTTTGTGGTGACTGAGTGGCAAGACAGTTGGCAGCAGACCACCGAGCAATTAGGGGAGTGGGTCAGTGCTGGTAAAATCAAGTATCGTGAGTCTATCGGCGATGGGCTTGAAAACGCACCAGAATTGTTCCGCGGATTGTTACGTGGGCGGAATTTTGGCAAGCAACTGGTCAAGATTGCGGACTGATCGTTATGGCTAAAACAACATCCGGATTCGAAGTGCCAAACCTGTTTTCTGTCGCAGGAAAAACGGCAGTGGTCACTGGAGGCAGCAGTGGGCTTGGCCTGATTATGGCCGAGGCCTTGCTGCGCGGCGGCGCAAAAGTGCTCATCGCATCACGAAAACAGTCAAAATGTGATGAGGCGCAAGCCTATTTGTCAGCCTTTGGTGACTGCTTTGCGCTGGCAGCAGATGTCACTGTCGCGCAACATCGTCAGGCCTTACGTGACTGCGCCGCCGAGCTGTTTGGATCGAAAGGGCTCTCTATCCTCGTTAATAATGCAGGCGCGAACTGGGGTGCCAGCATTGAACAATACCCAGACGATGCTTTTGCCAAAGTCATGAATACCAACGTCAACTCAGTGTTTTCGTTAACCAGGGATTTGCTGCCATTGCTTGAAATGGCGGCGAACGAACTGAACCCGGCAAGGGTAGTGAATATCGGGTCCATGGATGGTTTGCATGTGCCGATTGTCCAGCGTGTTCCAACGTTTGCCTATTCCGCAAGTAAAGCCGCTTTGCATCACCTCACGCGCACCTTGGCGGTAGATCTGGGGCCGCGAGGCATTACTGTCAATGCGATTGCACCGGGTTTCTTTCACTCAAAAATGGCAGATCATGTGCTCAAAGAGTACGGTGACGATATCGCAGGGGATAGTCCTCTTGGTCGCTGCGGTGAGCCGGAAGAAATAGCTGGCGCGCTGATTTATCTGGTTTCCCGGGCTGGGGCCTACACCAATGGGATAGTCCTGCCTGTTGATGGCGGGACCCATATCAGTAAAGGCCGCAGGGACTGGATGGAGTCGCACTGAGACAGGGTCTTTTCACGCACTGCTCTCGCTGTTATGATTCGATTGACCAAAATTCATTAAAATTATAACAGTCCAGAGCGGAGTCGTTCTCCGACACAAAGGCTGTGGTACCAGGGGAATGACATGAGTTTGTTTGATCTGACCGGCAAAGTAGCTCTGATTACAGGCTCGACCAAGGGTATCGGGCAGGCGATTGCTCATCGCATGGCTGAAGCGGGTGCCAAGGTGGTTATCTCCAGTCGCAATCAACCAGCGTGTGACGAAGTGGCTGCTGAAATCAACGCCAAGGGCGGTACTGCACTCCCCGTGGCTTGCAATATCAATTACAAAGAGCAATTGCAGGCGCTGGTAAACAAGACCATCGAGCATTACGGAAAAATCGATATTCTTGTTGTTAATGCTGCCTTGAATCCCTTTTATGGTCCCTCGCAAGACATTCCTGACGAGGCCTTTGACAAAATCATGAGTTCAAACATCGGCAGTGCTCATCGGCTCTGTCAGATGGTTTTGCCGGGTATGGCAAAACTGGGTGGCGGCGCCGTCATTATTGTCTCGTCTATTGCGGGCATAAAAGGCAGTAACGTGCTGGGTGCCTACGGTATCTCCAAAGCGGCAGATATGCAGATGGCACGAAATCTTGCTGTTGAATGGGGGCCGCACAATATCCGGGTAAACTGTATTGCTCCCGGCTTGATCCGTACTGATTTTGCACGCGCGCTTTGGGAAAACCCTGAAACTTACAAACAAACCGTGTCCAAGTACCCACTGCGGCGCATCGGTGAGCCAGACGAAATCGCAGGTGCAGCCATTTACCTGGCATCCGATGCTGGTAGTTTCACAACGGGACAGACACTGGTCGTTGATGGTGGCGGCACAATCACCGGCTGATTGATCTGGCTACAAACACGAATATCACGCGGATGGACACACAGGCCTACAAAACCGCAGACTACAATTTGCAACATGAGGAAAACAAAATGAATCTGGGTCTCTCCGAAGAAATGCAGGAAATCCGCGAAAAAATCCGCACGTTTGTAGAAGTTGATGTAGCTGAAGTTGAGCACGAATATCACGAACAAGTCAGTGTTGGCGACCGTTGGTCTCATACGCCACGCCAGGAAGAGATCATGGAAAGTCTCAAGGCCAAGGCGCGTGCGCTGGGTCTTTGGAACTTTTTCCTCCCCAAAAGCCAAGGCGGAGCGGGTATCAGCAACCTGGAGTACGCACACCTTGCAGAAATTATGGGACGCAGCCGCCTGGCCTCTGAAGCGTTTAACTGCAGTGCACCTGACACTGGCAATATGGAAGTGTTAGAGCGGTATGGCTCACAAGAGCAAAAAGATGCGTGGTTAAAGCCGCTGCTGGAAGGCAAAATTCGCTCTGCGTTTGCAATGACCGAGCCCGATGTGGCGTCCTCCGATGCGACAAATATCGCAACAAGCGCGGTGCTTGATGGTGATGAATGGGTCATCAATGGTGAAAAATTCTACATCTCCGGCGCAGGGGATGCTCGCTGCAAGATCATGATTGTCATGGTGGTGACCGATCCGGATGCGCCCAAACACAATCGCCAGTCACAAATATTAGTTCCAATGGATACCCCCGGTGTAGCAGTCCTTCGCCCAATGGAAGTGTTTGGTAAAGATGATGCGCCACATGGCCATATGCACATCCGCTTCAGCAATGTTCGTGTGCCAAAAGAAAACATTATTCTGGGGCGTGGGCGTGGATTCGAAATCTCTCAGGGTCGTCTTGGCCCAGGTCGTATCCACCATTGCATGCGCTCAATTGGCGCTGCCGAACGGGCACTGGATTTGATGTGTAAACGTGCTCTCAGTCGGGAAGCGTTTGGCAAGCCATTGGCAGAACTTGGTGGTAACTACGATGTGATCGCCGACAGCCGAATTGAAATCGAGATGTGTCGCCTGCTGGTTTTTAAAGCGGCCTACTTGATGGATACCATCGGAAACAAAGCTGCTCGCGACGCCATCTCTCAGATCAAAGTGGCAGTGCCTAATATGGCACTACGCGTGATTGATCGCGCAATACAGATGCACGGTGCTGCAGGTGTTTCACAGGACTTCCCACTGGCCGCGCTTTGGACTTCGCAGCGCACACTACGTCTTGCGGATGGCCCGGACGAAGTGCACCGTCGTGTGATTGCGCGCAAAGAACTGGCTCAATATTCCTGATCTCGAGCTTTGATGTGAAAAAACCCGGTATCGTACGCACAATACCGGGTTTTTTATTGGCACCAAACTCGCCCGCACGTTGGTCTATTGCTGAGAGTCAGGCGTATCAGACGCCAAACCATTCAAAACAACAGGATACTAATCTTGAGAATCGCCATTATTGGGACGGGTATTTCCGGACTGGTTGCCGCTTATAAATTAAATGCCCAACATGACATCACCGTTTTTGAAGCAGCAGATCGTTTGGGTGGGCACACAGCAACAATCGACGTCGAGCTTGATGGCAAAACCCATGCAATTGATACCGGTTTTATCGTCTACAACGACTGGACCTACCCCAATTTTATCAAGCTGATGGACGAACTTGGCATCCAATGGCGAGAGTCAGACATGAGCTTTGGTGTCAGCTGTGAAACAACGGGGCTGGAATATGCTGGTGTGACCGGCCAACTGGCAATGATCAACAGTTTATTTGCGCAGCGTCGCAGGCTGTTGTCACCATCCTTTATCAAAATGCTGTTGGATATTCTGGCGTTTAATAAACAAGCTATCGCGGATGTCGAAGCGGACTGCATCCCCGACATGACACTCCGGCAGTATGTTGAACGTCATGGTTTTAGTCAGATGTTTATGGACTATTATCTGGTGCCCATGTGCTCGGCAATCTGGTCTACGCCATTTTTACAGATGTATGAGTTCCCTACTAAATTCCTGCTGCCATTTTTGTATAAACATGGATTGATCAACGTGCATGATCGGCCGCGCTGGCGCACGCTGGTCGGCGGTTCAAAAGCTTACCTGGCGCCCTTGTCTGCTTCATTTTCGGAAAAAGTAAGGCTCAGTTCAAAAGTCCTGTCGGTCAATCGCCATGAACAGGGTATCGAAGTGCACAGTGCTGCAGGAATAGAGTTTTTTGATCAGGTGGTGATAGCCTGCCACAGTGATCAGGCCTTGGCATTGTTATCGGATGCCAGTGACGCAGAGCAGCAGATACTGTCGAGCATTCCTTATCAGGCCAATGATGTTGTTTTGCATACGGATGTGTCAGTCATGCCTCGTAACCGTCGCGCATGGGCCAGTTGGAACTACCACCTCGGCAAGGACCGATCCGGGTTGCCGAGACTGACCTATGATATGAATCGCTTGATGGGTATCACCGGAGCACAACAGTTTTGTGTCAGTCTCAATCATACTGACCATATTGATCCGTCTAAAATTCTTGGCCGTTATGACTATGCTCATCCCATATTTACCAGCGCGGGGGCTGATGCGCAAACACGCTGGGCCGAGATCAATGGTGTCAATCACACCTGGTTTTGCGGTGCCTGGTGGGGCAAGGGCTTCCACGAAGATGGTGTGGTCAGTGCATTAAGAGTGGTTGACGGCATCGATAAATCTCTCTGTAAACCTCTGAATCCCTAAGTCAGACTGCCGGCTCGATTTGTTGAGTCGGCCGGCGTCGATTGCTCTCTTCGATACAACTCACGAACCTGCAGTGAATGCAGGTCGAGCAACATCAATCTGCCTACAGGCAGGGCATCTGATTCTGATTGCCCGGACAATCCCGCCGTGGATACCAGCGTTTGATCAGTAAGGGTAAACAGTATGCCGTCATCCAGTGGTGACCATTGCAAGTGCGTGATGGGGGATGCTGAGGTGAACGCCGTCCAGCTTTCATCCGGGCTATTCAAACTGCGCAGTTTTAACTGAGATTGCCCCGGAAATTGCTCAACAAATGCCAGTAAGTCACCATTCGGAGACAGTATGGAGAGACTGGTCGTGCGCTCCGATGTTTGATTGATCCACGCGGAGGGTGTTGCGTTGTTGTCGAGTTGCAAGTGCAGTGATTCCAACCAGTGGACACCTGCGGGTAAAGAGGATGCATCGGTCACCACAAGGTCTTGCAACAGCTGCGTGCTAACCTGGTTTTCAACAATGTCAGACCCATATCCTGTCAAGCCATTGAGGTCCGAAGAAAGGGGTTCCTCAAGCAAACCCAACGACCATGGCAACATCAACAGCGCTGCGGCAATCACCATGCCCTTTACAAGCTGAAGTCGTGGCTGAGACAACTGCGCTCGCGCCACGCCGCTCGAAATTGGAGCCGCTGCATCTGCACTCAGTAATGAGGCGACATTAAAATGGATCTGCGCATTCAAGCGATATCCTTTTTTAGACAAGGTTTCAATCAGCGCACAGCGCGTACTGTCAGCGGCAGGGGAATCGGGGTGAACCAGAGCTTTGCGCAGCTCTGACACTGCGCGAGTCAGTGAGTTTTCGTTCACAACCACTTTGGGCCACAGCGCGTTCATCAACTGTTCGCGACTGACAACCCGGCCGTCGGCTGAGGCCAACAAACACAGCAAATGCATCAGACGCGGTTCGATTTGCCGTTTGATCGTCTGCGTTTCTGTTCCGCGGGTCTGGATCAGGTTACGTAGCGGATCCACCTGCCAGGCAGCCAGAGCATGTTCTGCAATCGAAACCGATCCCAAAGCGTCCCGGTTTGGCTGCAGCACCCACGCCTGCTCGAACAGGTTTTGATTGGCCGCCGAGGCATGCATCAGGCTCTGCGGTGGCTCCGCTGACACCTCGCGAGGTCCAGTTATCATGGTGGTTGATATCAAGCGTTTCATTTCAGCAGGCATTCTGATCACCCGAACGTCAGTTGTGTCACACGTATCATGTTCACAGCAAGAGTTTGCCACAACTTGCTGAGTTCTTTGACTGCAAAAAGCTGCATTAGTGCCTTCTTCACAAAATCTGGATATTTTTTTCCACATTTCCTCAGGTTTTTGCTGCCTTCACTGAGTACTTTGAGCGCAACGGAAAGTCAGTCTGACCGCAAGCGCCTTCAACCGATATCCGTCAGTCGCACACCTTTATCCGATGGAGGATAGTAATAATGGCAAATTCCAGTTTTTCAACTTCTGTACAGCACGGCAAGCGCTTACGCCGAGTAGCCATCGGTGTGGGCATAGTACTTGTTGCAGTATTGACTCCAGTGGCATTGACCGCACAGATCAATGCGAATACCAGCAATGCGATGCCCTCGTTGGCGCCTATGCTGGAGTCTGCAACGCCTGCCGTGGTTAATATTTCAGTAACGCGTTCGCAGCGCATGCCGGAGCAACTCAGGTTTTTTGGTGGCCCTCAAGCCCCTCAGCCGCCCATGAGACAGTCGCGTGGCGCGGGTTCAGGCGTTGTGGTTGATAGTGACGAAGGACTGATTATTACCAATCATCATGTGGTCAATGGTGCTGACAACATCAGTGTCAGCTTGCAGGATGGGCGCGTGCTGGATGCCACACTGATTGGTAGCGATCAGAAAACAGACATCGCATTGCTTCGTATCGACGCCGAACGCCTTACTGCGTTGCCACTGGCCGATGTCGAGAGTCTGCGTGTGGGTGATTATGTTGTGGCAATCGGAAACCCCTTTGGTCTTGGGCAGACCGTGACCTCGGGCATTATCAGCGCGCTGGGTCGTGCGGGGCTCAATGATGAGAATTA
Organism: Pseudohongiella sp.; assembly: GCA_030696315.1. GTDB lineage: Bacteria > Pseudomonadota > Gammaproteobacteria > Pseudomonadales > Pseudohongiellaceae > Pseudohongiella. The sequence continues at coordinate 32,433 of JAUYSM010000025.1, forward strand.
TGAAGACTTCATTCAGACCGATGCGGCCATCAATGTTGGCAATTCCGGTGGTGCGTTGGTTGATCTGCAAGGTCGTCTGGTAGGCATCAATTCAGCGATTATCTCGGGGTCTGGGACCAATTCCGGCGTAGGGTTTGCTGTGCCGGTTGACATGGTTGAAGCAGTGATGGGGCACTTATTACGCGATGGTGTAGTTGAGCGCGGCCAACTGGGGGTGCTGATTCGTGATCACAGCGCGCTGGTAGAGGAAACCCTCAAACTGGGCGCCGAGCGTGGTGCGCTTGTTACCCAGGTATTCCCGGACACTGCTGCTGAACGGGCTGGTCTGAAGGCAAGTGACCTGGTTGTTGCGATCAACAACAAACCCGTCAACGGTAGCCGTGATCTGCGAAACGCTGTGGGTTTGGCGGGCGTTAATCAGGATCTTGAGCTCCGTGTATTACGGGATGGAGATCCGCTCACGCTTGCCGTCCGTCTGGACAGTGCTGACCAGAATCAAACTGCCAGTACCGGTAATCGCGCTGCCAGTGAGCGTAGATCTGATGAATCAAGATTTATAGGTGCGCAGCTGCAGGATCTGCCGCGTGGACGCTCAGGTGTAGGGGTTGCCGCTGTTGATCCCCAAAGCCGTGCCGCCGCGGGTGGACTGCAGGCCGGTGATGTCATTACGCGCTTGAACCGACAGCCGGTTGACGACTTGGCTGAATTTAATGCGCTGCTTGGTGCGGAGCCACCGCTGCTGGCCCTGGGGGTCGAGCGCGATGGCCAGACACTTTTACTGATCATGCCCTGAGTTTTTAGAGTTTTTGATGTGCCCGCTGGAAGTCGTTGTACCCTGGAGCGTCTGGCAAAAGGGTACCGGGGGTCTGCCCTGGAGCCGGTCTGGAAGTTGCAGATCGGCTTTTTTTTCATGCTTGCAAAATCCCGGTGACATGCTATTTTCCACGTCAGCTTTTTATAGCCACCATTCACCCAGGCGGGAAAAAGTAATTGACCGGGATCGTAAAAACACATGGCATCTTTTGTTTGAAGCGCACGCTGATATCCTTGTCAGTTGTCATCGCAATCAGTCCGGTTACCCTACTCGCTCAAGCACCCTCCACTGAAAGTCTGCAACAAGCTGCATTCCAACAACTGCCCGGGCAACTACCGCAACCTGTATCCGCGCCTGATGTTCAGGTTTTTGAAGCATACAAGTCATGGATACGTGCCAAAGTTGCAGAAGATCAAATTCCTGGCCTTGCACTTGCCATCGTGTCTGCACAAGGCATTCTTGACGTTGAAACCATGGGCGTGCGCAGTGTTGACGATCAACAGGCCGTATCTGAGGATACCGTTTTCAGAATCGCGTCGGTATCAAAAACCTTTGCAGGTACGGTTGCCTCGCAGTTGGTCAATCACAATATTGTTACCTGGGACGAACCAATATCCCAGGTGCTTCCAGGCTACAAGCTGGGGACTGATGCGGCTGGAGCGGATCGCATGACTCTGCGGCATGTGCTCAGCCATACCACGGGTCTGATGCCGCACGCGTTTTCCAACTTGCTCGATGCCGGTGTCGCGTACGATAAAATTCAGGAAAAGCTGCACGAAATACCGGCAGTTTGTGCGCCGGGGCGCTGTTATGGGTACCAGAATGTGGTGTTTTCTCTGGTAGCGGACGTGGTTGAGTACAGTCTGGGCACAAACTACGACGATTTTGTAGAGGAGAATATTTTTTCTCCGCTGGGCATGGACGATGCGTCGATGGGGCTGGACGGATATGAGAACAATCCTAACGCAAGTCAGGCTCATCAATTCGGACGGGGTCGATGGCAGGTAACTAGCCTGAACCCAGCGTATTACACAACAGGTCCGGCATCTGGTGTAAATGCCACCATTCTGGACATGGGTAGATGGGCACAGGCACAACTGGGTGGTTTCCCTGAGGTGCTTTCAGAAACACTGCTGGAAATGCAACATACCCCCATTGTAGAAACACCGCATGGCAATTACTTCAACCGGTGGCCTCGATTGGACAAAGCCTGGTACGGACTGGGCTGGCGCATCATGGATTACAGCGGTATGCGGGTCATCCATCATGGCGGTGGCGTTCGCGGTTATCGATCCGAAATGGTCTTGGTGCCTGAGCACAATATTGGGTTAGTAGTGTTGTTTAATGCGTCCACACCCCTGGCCAATGATGTTGTGCCCATGTTTCTTGATCAGTTGTTAACAGCCGTTTCACAATAGCAACACTACATCTTTGAATTTACCTGTCCTATCACGTTGAATATGCTAGCTTTTATATAAGCCAAAAAAGGGAATATCGTGTCAAACGCCACCATTGATTTGTTGCGCTCACATCGCAGCATCCGCAAATTCAGCAGCCAGCCCGTGACTGATCTTGTGTTGGAACAAATATTGTTAGCCGGGCAGAGCGCAGCCACGTCGAGCTTTCTGCAAGGTGCGACCGTTATCCGTGTGCGCAAACCGGAAAGTCGCCAGAAGTTGGCTGTGTATGCAGGCAACCAGCCCTATGTAGCCAGTGCACCCGAGTTTCTGGTGTTTTGTGCTGATCTGCGCCGGGCGGGTAATTGCTGCGCAACGTATGGAAAGTCATTTTCCGGTGACTACACGGAGCACTTCATCATTGCCACCGTGGATGCGGCGTTGATGGCACAAAATGCAGTGGTTGCAGCCGAATCACTGGGGCTGGGTATCTGCTACATCGGCGGAATCCGCAATAATCCGCGTGAAGTATCCGACCTGTTGAAGCTTCCAGAGGGCGTTTATCCGGTGTTTGGACTGTGCCTTGGTTATCCCGATCAGAACCCTGAAGTAAAACCTCGTCTGCCTTTATCCGTGATTGTCAAAAACGAAGTGTACGATGACAGCGCTGATCAGGCGCCCATCGCCGTGTATGACGAGCAGGTTCGGGAATATTACCGAACCCGCACCGGTGGCGGGCATGGCATCTGCTGGAGTGAGCAGGTAGCCGAATTGCTCAGCGAAAAAGCCCGCCCGCACATGCGCGGGTTCCTCGCTGAACAAGGTTTCCTGTTTAAATGATGCGGGCGTCTCGCAGGCGTTGGATATCGCTGTCGGAATAACCCAGTTCAAGCATTAATTGCTGGGTGTGTTCGCCCAGGGTTGGTGCGCGTCGATGAATGCCGGTGGGGTTGCCTGACAAACTGAACGGTGTCTGCATCACCGGTGCAGGTTTCGCCGCGCCCGGGTAGGACAGTAGTTTAAACATCTGGCGTGCTTCAACGTGCGGGTCGTCCAATACTTGTTGCGGTGACATCACGGGTCCTGCCGGGATCCGCGAAGCTTCCATGGCGCTCAGCACCTGTTCGGACGTGCGTTCTGCACACCAGTGGGCGAGACGTTCACTAATCAGTTCCCCGTGATTGCCGCGGCTGATGTCATCTTTGAAACGTGGATCGGACAACCAGTGCGGCTCGCCCATCAATTCAACCCAGCGCTCAAACAACGGGCCACCCACTGATTGAATCAATACCCAGCCATCCTGCGTTTTAAAGGTGTCAGCCGGGCCAGATGTCTGTGAGCGATTCAACGTGGCCGTACGATTGGGAGCAATCATCGCCTGTTCAATCAATGAGCCATTCATCATGGTCAGCGCCGTGTTGAACAAAGACGCCTCCACAACCTGACCTTTACCTGTGCGTTGACGCTCGAATAGTGCTGCCATAGTCCCCACTGCACTCAGGCTGGCCGTGCCAAAATCAATAAACGGTGCATACGCTTTGACAGGTTGTTCCGGTGTGCCTGACATGTACATGGAGCCTGACATGGCCTGGCCAAGACCATCAAAACCAACACGATTGCTGTAAGGACCGCCAGTTCCAAATGCCGAAATCATTGTCAGGATGATGTCCGGTTTGACTGCTTTCAGACTTTCATAGTCCAGACCCATGGCCTCCAGCGTGTCTGGTGGAAGATTCGCAATGACCACATCCGCCGTAGCAACCAGCTTGCGCACAATCTCACGGCCTTCTGGTTTCATCGGGTTCAGCGTCATGCCAAGTTTGTTTCGGCCCATCTGCATGAACAAAGCACCATCACCGGAATCACTGACTGGAGACAAAAAACGGTCTTCGCTGCCTTGAACCTTTTCGATGCGAATGACCTCTGCGCCCAGATCACTCAGCAAGCTTGCACAAAATGGCCCTGCTATGTAGCGACCAAAATCCAGTACTCGAATACCTTCCAGAACCTTGCTCATATCGATACTTTCTCCTTCTGTTCGGGCGTGTCTAATTTGATGCCCGGGATGATAGCACAGGCAGCAAAAGCTGCTGGTGAGGTCAGGCGTGAAAGGTGTCTGTTGAAACCACGGTCCATGCATTACAATCCATCCGCAACCATCCCAATTTAATCTGACCTGTGGTCGGGGAAGCTGAAAATGAAACTGCCATTTGCTCTGCATCGTTTAATGTACAAACTTGCTGTGTTGGTCATGACGTTTGGTAGTCTGTCGACACAGGCAGCGGAACATCCCGGCTACGATTTTGATCCTCAACAAAGTCGTGGCGGTATTGGCAAATTTTACATGGGACGTGAAATCTCTGGTGTGATGGGGCATCAAGGCGCTGGTTGGCTGGAACGTCAAGAGCGTACTCACGAAGAAATGCCTGATGAGGTGGTTGCCAATATGACACTGGCCCCCGACCAGGTAGTAGCCGACATCGGGGCGGGCACCGGGTACTTTTCCTTTCGGATTGCTCAGGTTGTGACGCAGGGCAAAGTACTGGCGACCGATATACAGCCAGAAATGCTGGCGCTGCTGGAGCAGCGCAAACAAGAAACCGGTATCACCAATGTAGAACCTTTACTGGGACAGATTGATAATCCCGGGCTGCCAGCCAACAGCGTTGATGCTGTGTTATTGGTGGATGCCTACCACGAATTCTCGCACCCCTTTGAAATGATGCAAGGTATCTATGATGCCTTAAAACCCGGCGGGCGGCTGTTTCTGGTTGAATATCGTGCGGAAGATGAGTCCGTGCCAATCAGGCCGCTGCACAAAATGTCTGTTGAGCAGGTGGTAAAAGAAATGAGCGTGTTTGGTCTGAATTGGGACGATACGCTGGACTTTTTACCGTGGCAGCATATGTTTGTGTTCAGCAAACCCGCCCAGTAAGCGCGGTTTATCTCACAGGGTGCTTTGAGCAGCCTGTCAGAAGGTAGTCCTGACCTTCAGTGCCAGCGTTTGTCCGCCTCCCCAGCAGGCGTCTTCAACTTCTCTGATGTTGCCGCTGGCCGAGGAGCCGTTGTAACGCACACGGTTGCGGCAATTTTCCTCGCCCAGTGTATTATTTGATTCCAGCCGGAAAGTGACGTCATCAAACATGACTTTGGAGACAAACAGCGATAGCTGAGGTGCTTCGTTGTACCACTCGATCGTACTGATCTCGATGTTGCGATTGCCGCCATTAAATGGGTGATTGTAGTTCAGTCCGTAATTCAGATTGAGGTCGGTGACATCATGTCTGAATCCCAGGCCCGCGCGCCCGCGGCCGTTGATGCGTTCTTCGGTGCCTAGAATCGGGTTGATAATTTTCGAGTCAAAAAGGTGCAGGCTGCTGGTCAACGTAGCATCCGGCAGACCCAGTTGTCCCAGTCGTGTGCTGCCATCCAGGTACATGCCCCAGCGTTTGCCATCACCAATATTGCCTGCTGCCGATAAAGGTTGTGCGGGATTCGTGGTGGCATCAATACGCCCGATGGTATTGGTCAATTCGCGCACAAAAAAGCGCGAACTCAACACGCCTGCATCATCGGGCAATCGGTACTCAAGGCCCACTTCGTAGCGCACTTCTTCGGTAGGCAGTAAATCCGGGTTGCCGGCATTAACGTCCTGATCTTTGTCAGAGTTGTTTGCGGTTGCTGAAAAATTAGCAAAACTGAGTTGTTGAACTTCTTTGCCAACAGTCGCTTTGACCTGTAGTGCGCTGGTAATGTTGAACCGATAGTCCAGTGTGGGGCGCCAAAAATTAAAATCCCGGGATTTGGTGAGGTTGCCGGTCTGAGTGATGTCAGAAGTTTCGTACACCAGGCTGCTTTCCAATGACATTCGATCATTAAACGCCCAGTTATGAACTGCAAACCCTTCGTAGCGCATCTCTTCAACGCTGGAGCCTGGGTTTGAGATTGACCATGCTGGGCGCAGTCCCCCAAACGCTGGTGACGGCTCGGTTGAACCGCTTGTACGACCAATAAACAGACTGGAGTCCAGAATTGTTTGTGCGCGCTCTATACCGACTTGTACGTCCTGTGATTCGGTCAACGACCAGTTATAACTGGTTTGTGCAATACGCTCGCGCGTGCGACTGTTTGATTCCACATACTGCATCTTTTGCTCTGCATCGGAGAGCAACGGCGTCTCAAGTTCAAAGCGTTCACGTATGTTGTTATTGCTCTCGTCGTTGACTATAAACACAAACAATGCCCGGCTGCCGTTTCCAAAGCTGTATTCGTAGTCGCCGCCCACTTCCCAATTGCCAAGCGAATAATCAACTCGCTCGCGTTCGCCCTTCAATGACGACCCGGCTGCGCCGATGGAGCCGATGGACAGGTACCGTCGATCAACATCCACCGGATGCTCCGATGAGCCAGCCAGTGCATTAAGCTGCATCCTGTGCTGATTCAGGCGATAGCCTAGTGTGACACTGGTCTGAAAGTGAGTCTTGTCTCGTACATTGGTCTCAAGCATCTGCTCGGTTGGGGTGAGATCTGGAGCGTAACTGTTCTCTTCCCGATGCTCGACTCGATACTGGGGATCAGCTTGCAGATTAAAAATTGAGCTGAAGTTTCCGGTCTGTTGATTATGAGATAAAGACAGGCCGGGGGTCAGGGTGCCATCTTCGCGATGGAAATCACTGCTGACCTCAACAGATGTGCTGGAACGAGTATCAACTTCCTGCAAAATGATATTAACCACCTGGTTGGAGCCGCGTACAGCGTGTTCTCCTGAGGGGTCCCTGATGATTTCGATGCGTTCAACTTCTTTGGCGGGTATGCGACTGAGTTGCGCTCTTGGTGAGTTGTCTTTGCCTGCCAGGCGCTGGCCATTGATGAGTAGGTTGCCGCCTGAACCAAGGCCTCTGCCACCACCGCCGCCGTTGATGCTTACGCCAGGTATTCGATCGACCATGTCATTAACAGACACAGGATTGTAGGGTTGGAAAAATGAGGCCGGATAGATGACTGTTGCGTTGTGTGATTCGATTGGTTCTGGTTCTTCAGCGTTTGCCAGCGACAGGCCATTTGTTATGCTCGAGATGGCTACTACCAGTGTGCTGGCACTGAAAAAGGGTGAGATTTTAAACCTGCGAGTCATGATAAGCTCCGGGTGTTATTGCCGAGCACAAACAAATGGATTCTGGTAAATCGCTTCGGCGCGTACAGATCTGATAGTTAATTTCAATATTATTAATGTTATCAAAAATTTGACGCAGGTTACTGTGACAATTTGTGAGATTCTGCCGATAAATTCATGTTGTTTGAGGCAATATTATGGCGAAATTAAGGCATGTGCTGATTACAGGAGGGACTGGCTTTGTTGGTGTGCCATTGGCGGCCAATTTAATTGACCATGGTTGGCGAGTGACAGTGCTGGTACGTGATTATGCGCGCGCAAGGCAAATCCTGGGTGCCGCACCAACATTGATCAGGAATCTGGACGAAATTCAAAATTCGGATCAGATCGATGTCATGATTAATCTGGCTGGTGCGGGCATTGCCGATCAGCGCTGGAGTCATGCCCGAAAAAAGATCTTGCTGGATAGTCGAGTACAAACTACGCGGGGGTTGGTTGCGTTGGCGCAGCGGCTGGAAACCAGACCTGCTTTATTGATTAGCGCGTCAGCTATCGGATTTTACGGCAGTTCTGACGAGCGTCCCCTGGACGAATCGGCAGCGGGCGGCGATGAGTTTACACATGAGTTATGCAAGCGCTGGGAAGAAGAGGCAAGCAAGGCTGAGGCACTGAACATGCGGGTCTGTATTATGCGTCTTGGTGTGGTTCTAGGCACAGGAGGAGGCATGCTTGGGCGTTTGTTGCCAATTTTTAAGCTTGGTCTGGGGGGGCGGACAGGGACAGGGCGACAGTATCTGTCCTGGGTTCACAGAGACGACGTAATCAGGGTCATCGACTGGCTGATTCAATCGGACGTGAGCGGCGTTTTTAATGTGACCGCGCCCGAAGCTGTCACCAATACACGGTTCAGCCAGCAATTGGCGGAGTCGCTCAATCGGCCATTTTTGTTTCATCAGCCTGCGGTCATTGTGCGCTTGATGTTTGGCGAGATGGGCGAGCGATTACTGCTGAATGGTCAAAATGTTGTACCCAAGCGCTTGCTGGGTCTTGGCTACCGGTTTGGCTACCCAGGACTTCGCGAAGCACTGCAAGCCATCATTAATCACAACACCAAGTCGGATTCCCGGTCGTAACGGCCGGGTGATTGAATTATCACCCGCGTAAATACAGCCTTGTTTTGCGATTTGCAGTTTAATTAAGGATAATACCCGGCTTTCGCAGGCGGTCGGTTCTCATATCGTAGAACCAGAATTCAGCACGGTTTAAGGGGAGAACAAGGCATGCAACGCGAGTCTATGGAAGTTGATGTTGTCATCGTGGGAGCGGGGCCGGCTGGTTTGTCGACCGCTTGTCGTTTGCTGCAACTTGCAAAGGAGGCCGGAAAGGAAATTTCTGTTTGTGTGCTGGAAAAAGGTTCCGAAGTCGGTGCGCATATCCTCTCAGGTGCGGTTTTTGAGCCGTCTGCATTGAATGAGTTGTTCCCGGACTGGAAAGAGCGTGGCGCACCTTTAAACACCGCCGTCACGGGTGATGATATTTATTACCTGCCGGGTTCAGAGAAATCCATACGATTCCCCGATCTGCTGGTGCCTAAACCCATGCGCAACCATGGCAACTATATTATTTCCTTAGGGAATCTGTGCCGCTGGCTGGCTGAGCAAGCCATGGAGCTGGGTGCCGAAATTTTCCCAGGTTTTGCTGCCGCCGAAATCCTTTACCATGAGGATGGCACCGTCAAGGGAGTTGCTACCGGTGACATGGGTGTTGATGCCCATGGTGAGAAAAAAGACGCTTACGAGCCCGGGTTTGAATTCCACGCCAAGTACACCATTCTGGCGGAAGGCTGCCGTGGTCATCTTGGTAAAGAACTCATTGCCAGATTTGGTCTCGACAAAAACAGTGACCCACAACATTACGGCATTGGTTTAAAAGAGGTCTGGGAGATTGATCCGGCCAAACATAAAGAAGGACTTGTGGTGCATACCGCCGGTTACCCCATGCTGGGTGACAGCTATGCCGGCTCTAGCGGTGGTTTCCTTTACCATGCTGAGAACAATCAGGTTTACCTGGGATTGATCGTTGATCTTGGTTATAAAAACCCGCATATCAGCCCGTTTGACGAATTCCAGAAATTCAAGCATCACCCGGTAATCAAGCAGTATATCGAAGGCGGAAAAAGGCTGAGTTATGGTGCGCGGGCACTTAACAAAGGTGGCTTGAACTCACTGCCCAAAATGAGTTTCCCCGGTGGATTGTTGATTGGTTGTGATGCCGGCACCCTCAATGCTGCCAAGATCAAAGGCAGTCATACCGCTATGCGCTCTGGCATGCTGGCAGCTGAATCCATTATGGAGTCGCTCAAGCAGGAAGCGGTACCCGCAGGACATGACCTGACTGAGTACGGTGATCGTTTTGCAAAATCCAGCCTGCGCGATGAGTTACATAAAACCCGCAATTTCAGTGCCGGCTTCCACAATTTCGGATTCTGGATTGGTAGCAGCCTGAGTTTTATAGAGCACAATATTTTTGCTGGGCGGTTCCCATTGACCTTCCATGACAAATCACCAGACTATGCCCAGCTCAAACCCGCATCGGCGTGCAACAAGATTGTCTATGCTAAACCGGACGGTAAAATCAGTTTTGATAAGTTGTCGTCTGTGTTTTTGTCCAATACCAATCATGCTGAAGACCAACCCTGTCATTTGAAGCTGATAGACGCAACAATTCCCATCAGCCATAACCTGCCCATTTACGACGAACCTGCTCAACGTTATTGCCCTGCAGGCGTTTATGAGGTGCTGGATGATGGTGCCGGTGGCAAGCGCTTCCAGATAAATTCCCAGAACTGTGTGCACTGTAAAACCTGTGATATCAAGGATCCGTCTCAAAATATCACCTGGGTAGTGCCTGAAGGCAGTGGCGGCCCAAGTTATCCAAATATGTAAACAGCCTTTGGTTGTTGCTTTGCGTTATTCTGGTGCAGAATAAAGAGCCGGTGTTGGAATAATCCCCAACACCGGGCGGTCTTTCTCAGAACGATTTTCCGACTGGGTGACGCAAGTGCATAAAAATTTTCGGTCGATTTTTTGTGTTGCAATGCTGCTTATGCTCAGCGCCTGCCAGTTTGCTGGCTTGAGTCCGGGATTCAGGGAGGATGACGCGCTCGAGTTACAGATACTCGGCACAGATACACGCGTACCAGACGTTGATTTATTGGCTCTCGATCAGTCGGTAATTGACTATCTGGACGCTAATATTGAGCCTGGCCTGGCCAGTTGGGCGTTGGTAGAACGTTTGCAGGTTTTGTTGTTCACGCCTGAATTTCTTGATATCCAATATGACGACGCAGCAAATTTTACTGCGACGGAAGCATTTAAAGAGCGCCGAGCAAACTGTCTGTCTCTGGTCAATTTGTATATCGGGATGGCACGTCATTTAGGTTTGGACGTGCGCTATCAAACGGTACAGATTCGACCCATGTGGAATCGAAGAGGTGAGCTGCTGGTGCTCAGCGAGCATATCAATGCACTCGGGCGTGTAGGTCCGAGCAATCAGTACATAGTTGATTTCACACCTGAAATTCGATTGCAACAACACACCGCCGAGGTCATCACTGATAGGCAAGCGCAAGCGCTTTATTTCAATAACCTGGCGGTAGAGCATCTGGTAGAAGGGCGCACACAAGAGGCGCTGGAGCTGTTTCGTGTGGCATTGGCTCTGGACGATGCGTTGGCGATGGCCTGGAATAACATAGGTAGCGCTCTGGGAAGACTGAATCAACCTACTCTGGCTGAGTACAGTTTTTTGAAAGCATCGTTGCTGGATCGCAGTAACGCCAGCGCAGTCAATAATCTTGCTCGCTACTACGCTGAGATTGGTGAGACTGCAAAATCTCAGCGATATCGACGAGCGGTCCAGTCCTACAACAACCGGAACCCTTATTACCACTATATGCTGGGCAATCTGGCCTATGAAGAAAAAAACTTCGATGCAGCACGTGATCACTTTCAGGAAGCGATTCGTCGCAATGATCTGGAGCCGGATTTTTATCTGGCTTTAGGAATGACCTTCAGAGAGTTAGGCGATACCAAGGCGTATGATGACTTATCGATGATGTCGCTAGCAATAAGGGAGTTAGGTGACCAGACCTACCGAGCCAGCCAGAACCGGCTGCGACGTCTTGAATCTCGTTCAATACTTCGCTCCACCAGTGCTGGGCTGACTATTCAGGTCGTTGATTAGGATGTCATGTGAACCACAACGTTATATGAACTGAGTAGTTCTTCTGCAGCAGATTGTTGCGTCGCATCGTGCAGTTTTATCGATGCATTCATGCCGGTTTTGTTATCTGCTTTACAGGCGACCTCAGCAACGATGCCTGCTTTTGCGAGATGCTCTGTCAGCACAGCGGCGCTGATTTGTTCACGCAGCACAGGTCTGAATATTTTGCCAACGGCTGTCATCGGCATCGTTGATAATATTTCAATCCGCTTTGGAATGGCCGCGCGCTCAGATACTTCAGCCTCACAGAAACTCAATAATTCCGCGGCGCTGACCGTTGCACCTGGTTGCAAGACCACAAATGCCATGGGGAGTTCGCCTGCATAAGGGTCAGGCATACCTACTGCGATGGCGCTCAGCACGTTGGGGTGCCTGTTCAGGGGTTCCTCAATTATTTCCGGATCAATATTGTGGCCGCCACGGATAATCAGATCTTTGGCTCTACCGGTCAAATACAAAAAGCCATCATCATCCAGATAACCCAGGTCGCCGGTATTGAACCAGTCACCGTCTATCCATGCGTTTGCATTGTCAGTGGCAGCTTTATATCCGGCGAATACCTGAGGACCTTTGACCAGCACAACGCCACTTTGTCCAATCGGGCAGTCGGTTGCTACGTTATCACTACCAAGCAATGCGATCCGGATTGTGGAATAGGGCAGGCGCAAACCCACACTACCGGGGGGTTGTGTATCGGGTGCACGAGAGATCAACGACGTGGTTTCTGTCATTCCATAGCCATTGGTCACGATAAGTTGATAGCGCTCCTCAAAACGCTGTTCAAAGGCAGGTGACAAGGGCGCAGCGCCTGAGTTTATGCGCTTAAGGCAGCTGATATCCTCATCGCCAACAGGTATTTGAGCCAGAGCAGTCAGAACGGTTGGAACAGCAGCAAAACTTTTTGCTTTAAAGCGTGCGACATGGTGCCAGAGATTCTTGATGACCTCGGGATTGCGAAAACCCGACGGTGTCATCAATACCACTCTGTTGCCGGAACTGAATGCTCCAATACCCAGGATGATCACACCGTATATATGAAACAACGGCAGTCCGCATAGGGCTGTTTGGCGGCCAATATGAGAGTTCAAGACGCGCGCCAATTGTCCCAGATATGCCATGTTGCCGTGAGTCAATTGCGCAATTTTTGGTTTGCCGGTTGTGCCTCCCGTGTGGAAGCAAGCTGCCAATGTGTGCCTTGTAATCACTCTGGGATTCACGATTCTGTCAGCAACTTGCATGGATTGTGCAGCGTTAAAGTCGAGAACCCGAACGTTGGGCATGGACAATTCAAGGCTTGCCGAAGGATCGGTCAAGCCGGGTTGATGAACCGCCAATACTGTGTGAACGTTGGGCAGATCTGGCAAAATTTTAATCAGTTTTTGCCAGAGATCACTGTAGGCAGACGGTGCGAGGCAGGCGATGATGCGAGCATCGGTTGCCTGCATGATCTCGCTGATATGTGCGGGTTCCAAGAGGGGGTTAATGGGGTTTGCGAGTCCGGCAATCTGACTGCCAAGGATGAGTGGGTGCGACTGCGGCAGCATTGGGAGCAAGATCGACACCGATTGGTGTCCCTGCAAACCCAGGGAGTTCAGCAGGTTGGCAGTTTGACGCGTCTGGTTGGCAAGCGCTTGGAAGCTGGTAGTAGCGGGCAATTCATCGCGCCGGCCCGTCAACAAGAACTCAATCGCTGGATCATCGCCATACAATCTGGCACTGTTTTCGATCAACTCCAGTGCATGTGCGGCTGGGAAGCGCTGATCAAAAGGCATGCTCTCAAATGCTTCGATATCAGCAACAGTGTCGAGTACAGGTTTGGTCTCGGAAACAAACATCAGGGGGACTCTCCGGTCTTTGAGCAGAATTTTTGGTTATTGTTGGTCATCACAGCGGGCTTAAATTTATGCCCGCCATTGATTTAACATAACTAAAAAAGAAACTCTAGAATTTCGAGGTGCTGTGGCTCAATTGGCGCGAGAAACGGCCAGTTCGCACATTTGCAACAAAGCGACCCGGAAAAGGGAGTCTGGCAGCTGCATTATCTTTTCGACAGCGGTGTCTGCATGTTGTCTGGCAAGCTGCCGAGTGTAATCCAGTGCGCCACAACGCAAAACGATGTCTACAACTTCGGCAAGGCGATCGGTACCGCCGGTCAGAATGCTTTGGCGGATAATCGCCTGATCTTCGGGGCTGGCATGTTTCATCGCATAAATCAGTGGCAGAGTTGGCTTGCCCTCTGCAAGATCATCACCGATGTTTTTGCCGAGCTCTTCTGCGTTGCCGTCATAATCCAAGGCGTCGTCGACCAGTTGAAATGCCAGGCCTATATGCATTCCTGCTTCTTTAAGAGATTGCTGTAAACTGGCATCCGCATCGGCAATCAAGGCGCCACAGTAGGCAGCAGCCTGAAACAGCACGGCAGTTTTGTCACTGATAACACGCAGGTAGTCGGCTTCCGAGGTGTCAACACGGTGTTTGTTGAGTAACTGAAGCACTTCCCCTTCAGCGATAATATTGGTGGTATCTGCGATCACCTGCATGATGCCAATGTGCCCGATACTGACTAATATCTGGAAAGCGCGCGAGTAGATGAAGTCACCGACCAGCACGCTGGAGGGGTTGTTCCATTGCTCATTTGCAGTTGGGCGGCCCCGACGCATGGTCGACATGTCCACGACATCGTCGTGCAGCAAGGTTGCTGTGTGAATGAATTCAATGACAGCTGCAAGTTTGATAGCCGCATCAGTTTCTGCGCCGCAGGCACGGGCACTGAGCAGCACCAACACCGGGCGCATGCGTTTGCCACCGGCATTAGTAATGTAGTGGCCTATATTTTCGACCAGATCCACATTTGAGTGCAGTTGCTCAACAATAAAGGTGTTGACGGCCTCAAAGTCGGCGGCGACTGCTGCTCGGATATTTTTGTGCATGGGTTGACCGTAGCTCATGTACGCTTAAGAATTGATGCGCCGGCAATGCTAGGGGGGGAGGCGCCAAGTGTCAAGACGATAAATCATTGATAAGTGCTTGCCTGTAGCGCTTGCTTCTCGTAAAATGCCCGCCCTTAAAGCTTATAGCACGACGGACTTAACCGGGGTGCTGCGAATCAAAGGTTACCGATCTGCAGAATTGTGATGTTTTTTTGCAGTTCAGGATGCCGGGGCTGACGTTCCCTAATACTGGAGTTTGATATGTACGCGGTTATTGAAAGTGGTGGCAAGCAGCACCGTGTTGTTGAAGGCGAAACGCTGAAATTGGAAAAAATTGAAGTTCCAATGGGTGAGCTGATTAACTTTGACAAAGTGCTGATGGTTGGTGAAGGCGAATCTGTCAAGATCGGCGCTCCTTACGTGGAAGGCAGTTCTGTCACCGCGGAAGTGATTGCTCAGGGTCGTGCCAAGAAGGTCACAATCATCAAGTTCAATCGTCGTAAACACTACCGTAAGCGTCAGGGCCACCGTCAGTGGTTTACTGAAGTTCGCATTACTGGTATCAACGCCTGAGTCAGGCTTGGAGTGATATAGAAAATGGCACATAAAAAAGCAGGCGGTAGTACCAGTAACGGTCGCGACTCGATAGCCAAACGTCTTGGTGTAAAAAAGTTCGGTGGTGAGCACGCGTTGGCGGGTAACATCATTGTTCGACAGCGCGGCACACGCTTCCATGCAGGTAGAAACGTAGGTATTGGTAAAGACCATACTCTGTTTGCGACCGCGGAAGGCAAAGTACTGTTCGAAGTTAAAGGTCCAAATAATCGCAAGTTTGTCAGTATTGTGACTGCTTGAGCGACCCCGGCCCAGCAAGCGTAAGACCTGAATAACTGTTAGTAAGGTCTTTGCTTCGTCTGAGCCACGGATCAAAAAAATAAAGCCCTGTCAGTCGACGGGGCTTTTTTATATGGGCGGAAATATACGTGAAGTTTGTAGATGAAGCAGAGATCGTTGTAGAAGCCGGCAAGGGCGGCAACGGCTGCATGAGCTTTCGTCGGGAAAAATTTATTCCCAAAGGCGGCCCTGACGGTGGTGACGGTGGTGACGGTGGCAG
Source organism: Pseudohongiella sp. (assembly GCA_030696315.1). Lineage (GTDB taxonomy): Bacteria > Pseudomonadota > Gammaproteobacteria > Pseudomonadales > Pseudohongiellaceae > Pseudohongiella. The sequence goes on from JAUYSM010000025.1 coordinate 48,082, forward strand.
TGTTTACCTGATAGGTGATCTTGCGCTGAATACCCTGGTGGATTTTCGTTTCCAGCGTCGTTACATCGCGCAGGCCGGTCAAGGCGGAATGGGTGCCAATTGTACGGGTCGTGCTGGTGAAGATCTTGTGGTCAGAGTGCCCGTAGGCACAAGCGTTGTTGATAAAAACACCGAGGAATTGATCGCAGATATCTCCGAAGAAGGCCAAAAGGTGTTGGTGGCCCGTGGTGGATTCCATGGTCTGGGTAACACCCGATACAAGTCTAGTACCAACAGAGCGCCCACCAAAACCTCAAAAGGCACAGATGGTGAGGTGCGTACCCTGCAGTTGCAGCTCAAAGTGCTGGCGGATGTCGGCTTGCTTGGTATGCCAAACGCGGGCAAATCTACCTTGTTACGTGCTGTTTCAGCGGCGCGTCCTAAAGTGGCGGATTATCCTTTTACAACACTGGTTCCCGGTCTGGGTGTTGTGCGGATTGAGCTTGAGCGCAGTTTTGTGATGGCAGATATTCCTGGTGTGATAGAAGGTGCATCGCATGGAGCCGGACTGGGATTCCGCTTCTTAAAACACTTATCACGTACCCGCTTGTTGCTGCATATGATAGATGCTGCGCCAATGGACGAGAATGTTGATCCTGTCGCGCAAGCGAAGGCAATAGTGGATGAGTTGGCTGGCTTCAGTGAGACCTTGGCCAAAAAAGAGCGCTGGTTGGTGCTGAATAAAGCTGATATGGCTGAATCAGAAGACTTGGATGCATTGCAGCAGCGTTTTATAGACGAGCTGGGTTGGGATATTCCGGTTTATCGTATAGCGGCTATCGACGGAACTGGTTGTCAGAAGCTGTGTCAGGACATTATGCGTTCTGTCGAGTTGCATAGAGAGCGTTTGGCTCAGGATCCCGACTACCTTGAGCAGCACAAGGACAGTGATCATCAGATGGAATTCGAAATTCGGCGCAGCATCGAGCGTAGCCGTGAGCGTCGTATGGAAGAGGATCCAGATGATGTGGATGATTTTGATGACTTTGACGAGGACTTTTAATTGGCACGTCGCTGGGTAATAAAAATTGGCAGCTCGCTGATCACCAATAATGGTACCGGACTGGACAGGGCTGCAATCGAGAATTGGGTAAGGCAGCTGGTTGCATTACAGCAAAGCGGCATTGAAGTGGTTCTGGTGTCATCGGGTGCTGTAGCGGAGGGGGTGGCCCGATTAGGGTTAAAGTCCCGTCCTAAAGAGATTCACCTGCAGCAGGCGGCGGCAGCGGTTGGTCAAATGGGTTTGATTCAAACCTATGAGACCAGCTTCAAACAATATGGTGTCCACACTGCTCAGGTGTTGCTGACGCATGACGATCTGTCCAACCGCAGACGCTATCTCAATGCCCGCAGCACACTGGCTGGCTTGGTTTCCATGCGGGTTGTTCCAGTAATTAACGAAAATGACACGGTAGCAACCGCCGAACTTTGTTTTGGTGATAACGACACCTTGGGTGCCTTGGTGGCCAATTTATTGGGTGCAGATACCTTGGTTATTCTGACCGATCAAAAAGGCCTGCATGAAGTGGATCCTCGAACAAATCCTGATGCCGCGCTGATCAGCGAGGCAATGGCCGAGGACAGCAGTTTGCTGCAAATGGCTGGTGGAAGTGGCAGCCTGGGTCGAGGCGGTATGATTACAAAAATCACTGCAGCGCGCCTTGCTGCACGCTCAGGTGCACGTACGATAATTGCCAATGGTAGAGAGCCTGACGTACTGATCCGCTTGAGCCAGGGCGAATCTATCGGGACTCGTCTGTTGCCAGAAAAGCAGCCGATGGCAGCGCGTAAGCAATGGCTTGCCGGACAGCTAAAAGCTAAAGGGCAGTTGGTGCTTGATGCAGGTGCGGTCAAGGTGCTGCGGGAATCTGGTCGTAGCTTGTTGCCGGTTGGTGTTGTGGCGGTCAAGGGCCCGTTTGATCGTGGTGATGTGGTGGTGTGCAAAGATGAAGCGGGGCATGAGATTGCGCGCGGTCTGGTCAACTACGATAGTCGCGAGGCCGAGCAATTGGTCAGGCAGCCAAGTCGCATGATTGAAAGCATTTTGGGTTATGTGGGAGATGAAGAAATCATTCACCGGGATAACCTGGTGCTTACTGAGTAAATCCCGAGCTATACCTTTTCAGGGCCAAGACAAAAAGGCCGCTCCGATAGAGAGCGGCCTTTTTCATTCTGAATTCTGACTAAGCAATTGCTAGCGCGTCATCAAGCCGTTTTAAGTGCAAGAATGGCAGTATTCAGACGGCTCTTGTGACGAGCAGCCTTATTCTTGTGAATAATACCTTTGTCGGCCATACGATCAATCACAGGAACAGCGCGCTGATAAGCAGCTGTTGCAGTGTCATAGTTTCCTTCCTGGATGGCAGACACTACTTTTTTAATGTAAGTGCGAACCATGGAACGGAAACTGGCGTTATGGCGACGAGCGGTTTCATTTTGACGCGCGCGTTTGCGGGCTTGTGCAGTGTTGGCCAACTGATGCTCCTTGAGTTACTGTCAACGTGTGGCAAATTTTGAGACGCGGTACTATGCCGATTATCACTTCTGTTGTCAAGGCAGATGTCTGGGTCATTTGAGCACGGACATGCTTTTGCGCGTGTGCTCAATCAGCCTGCCTTGCCTGTTCTACAATGGGTCAGTCATTGTGTTAAGCTCAAACAGTTAACGTCTGATGACGTTGTTGTTGATCCTGTCAGGAGGAGTATATGAGTAAAATTGATATAGGAATCAAAGAATCTGACCGTCTGGAAATAGCCGAAGGTCTAAAACATTTGTTGGCTGATTCATACACACTTTATCTCCAAACGCATAACTTCCACTGGAATGTCGAAGGCCCGCAGTTCAGGGAATTGCATCTGATGTTTGAGGAGCACTATACAGAACTGGCACTGGCAGTGGATGAGGTTGCTGAGCGCATTCGCACGCTGGATGTTCCGGCACCGGGAACTTACAAAGAGCTTTCAACTTTGAGTGCCATCAAAGAAGTCGATGGCGTGCCAGATGGTAAGACCATGGTTAACATTCTGACGGCAGGGCATGAGCAGTTGGTCAAAACATGCCGAAAGGTGCTCAAGCTTGCTCAGGATGCCAATGACGAATCGACGGCAGCATTGGCCTCTGACCGCATGCGTATCCATGAAAAAACCGCATGGATGCTGCGGGTTCTAAACAAGTAATTTGATTTAAGTCATGACGCTGGGTTCTGGCGCATAATCAGCGCCAGAACAGGTACCAAATCAGGTAAAGCAGGCTGAACCCAGTCAGGTAGACCATACCAGCCCATGCCAGCAAATTCATGAAACTTGAAATGCCACTGCCTCGAACCAGGCTGAAGTTTAACCATGCAAAAAACGGCGTGGTCAAGAATGCCAGTGTCATCGCAAATGTCAGCATTGGGCTCAGCGCTGTCTGAAAAAACAAGATAATCGCCATGCCAGAGGCCGCTTGCAGGACTGTCCACGCACTTAATGTCCATGGTTTTGGTGCGTCATCCCGCTGGAACATCAAATGAAATGATTCATTGAGTGTGCGTGCGTATCCATCAAGCACCGCCAAGGTGGTTCCAAACATACACATAAACGCAATAAACGCGATAAACAACCGCGACCATTCGCCTATGGTTGATGCATACATGGATACCAACTGTTGCGCGAATGCAGCACTCGCCATGGCGATGGGTTGTTCGGTGCCATGTTGCAGCAAGGCACCCAGCGCCACAAACGCCACCGCCAGGATAACCGCCACAAAATACCCCAGATTGAAGTCAAACAGCCCGTCGGTAAGCGACACCTGTGTCAATTTTTGTTTAGATCGCAGCCACATGGAGTTGATGGCCGACAGTTCAATCGGAACAGGCATCCAGCCCATGGTTGCGACGATAAATGCCAGAGCTGATAGTTGCCAGGGCGATGGACTGACAAAGTCCGCCGGTGCCATGGGGCCATTGCGCCAGGCAATAAACAAGGCTGCGAATGTGCAAATGGTCAGGCTCAACATCAACAGTCGCGACAAACCATCCAGCACCCGATAGTGACCAGCCAATAATATCGTCAGGCAAAATGCAAGTAACAGCAGACAAAGCACGGTCAGGCTCAGATTGCCGGGAATAAAATATTGCAGCAAGCTGGCAGTGAGCAGCAACACGCCAGCCGTATTCACGACAGCAGCAATCAGATTGAGCAAGGTAAATGCAATCAGCCAGCCTTGGCCTTTTTGTTGGTAACCTTCGATCAGGCTTTTGTTATTGATCAATGTGAACTGGACACCAAATCTGAAAAATGGATATTTGAATACATTGACCAAGACAATAAGCCACAATAACTGCCATCCAAAGAGTGCACCTGACTGGGTAGACGCCACCAAATGTGATGCGCCTACCGCTGCTGATGCCATAACCAGTCCCGGGCCGAGTGCCCGCCATCGATTGATACGTTGAGTCTTGTCCATTGTTTTATTCTTCTGAAGTTTTAGTGCTTTCTTGTATCGTTTTTTGATCTCAGGGTGCCCATAATGCGCACAGCGCAGCATAATGGAATGCTGAAACGAGAGAAAGAGACTTGAATGTGAGTGACCCGAATTCCAGACCACCTGAGCCAGATAAGCATGATAATGACCTTGTGCAGACTCCGGCAGCTGACGCGCAAACTCAGCCTGTAAAAGCACGTCCGGGATTGCTGCGTTCAAGTGCCATTACTGGCAGCATGACTTTTTTCTCACGCATACTGGGTTTGGTCAGAGATGTGGTGTTGGCACGAGTGTTTGGGCCAGGCGATGGTGCCGATGCGTTTTTCCTGGCGTTCAAGATCCCCAATTTTTTGCGTAGGTTATTTGCTGAAGGCGCATTTAACCAGGCATTTGTGCCGGTACTATCTGAATATCGCAGTCAGCGCAGCCTGGCTGATGTACAAACACTGATCAACGTGGTTGCTGCTTATCTTGGCACGATACTGCTGGTCATCAGCGTCGTTGTTGTCGCGGCAGCCCCTTTGGTTGCATGGCCAATTGCCTATGGCTTTACGGATGAGCCGGTAAAATTCGCGCTGTTTGTCGATATGTTGCGCATAACTTTTCCTTATTTGTTTTTGATTTCCATGACCGCGTTTGCGGGCTCAATTCTGAACAGTTACGACCGCTTTGCCGTCCCCGCGATCACGCCGTCTTTGCTGAATATTTCGCTTATTGGCTCAGCCTTACTGCTCAGTCCTTATTTCGACCAGCCTGAAATCGCGCTGGCATGGGGCGTGATGATTGCCGGTATCAGTCAGTTTCTGTTTCAGTTGCCGTTTCTGGTGCGCATGCAATTGATGCCAAAACCCAGGTTTATCAGGGGCCATGAAGGTGTCAGTCGTATCCTGCGGCTGATGGTACCGGCCCTGTTTGGTGTGTCGGTGAGTCAGATCAATTTGTTGCTGGACACAGTGATTGCGTCATTGCTGGTCTCCGGCAGCGTGTCGTGGTTGTACTTTTCAGAGCGATTAATGGATTTGCCTCTGGGCATTTTTGCGGTGGCGATTGCGACGGTAGTGCTGCCCAGCCTTTCTCGGCGTCATGCGGAAAAATCGGCCCAGGAATTTGCCGCACTGCTGGATTGGGCTTTCAGATTGATTTTGCTGATCGCCATCCCTGCATCGCTGGCATTGGTGTTGTTGGCTCAGCCGATGATTATTACGCTGTTCCAGAATGATAACTTTGACGCATATGATGTGACGCAAGTAACGTCCAGCCTGCAAGCTTATTCAATTGGGTTGACTGCGTTTATGGCGATCAAGGTGTTCGCGCCTGGTTATTATGCCAGGCAAAACACCAGCACCCCCGTCCGTATTGGCATCATCGCCATGGTGGCCAATATGGGACTGAATATTCTGTTTGTTTTTGTCCTGGATATGGCACATACCGGTTTAGCGCTTGCCACATCACTGGCTGCTTTCCTGAATGCAGGACTGTTGTTGTTAGGGTTGCAGCGCAGTGGGGTTTTTCATTTCCAGCGAGGCTGGGGACTGTTTCTGGTCAGGATGCTGCTGGCGAACGTGCTA
>JAUYSM010000027.1 GCA_030696315.1 Pseudohongiella sp.
TTCAGCCATGCCAGCGCCGCAGGCAGTGCGCCAATATCAAACTCTGCTGTAATGTCGGCGCGTTCACAGCCCTCCCTGACAACATCGCGGTCTGCTCTGTCCCCCAGCACCAGACCCAGGGCTCCTAGAATAATGGATTTGCCAGCGCCGGTTTCGCCCGTAATAGCCGTCATTCCCGCTCTGAAACTAATATCCAGAGCAGAGGCGATGGCGTAATTTTGTATGGACAAATTGATCAGCATGGTTTTAGTACTATAGTTGCCACCGACAGCCTCAGCCCGGTGTTTTTTCATGCCGGGGATATCAGGTTTCCCGCATGTGGTTTTTTGAGGCCTTGAATCATAACATGGTGTCCCCATATTGAGCAGGTATCGGCCCACGCTGATAAGGACTGCGCGATGACGAATGACACTGATAAGACCAATGAACTTCATAAAGAGATTAACCCAATGAATGATCACACCGCCGGGCAGGCAGACGAGCAAAACAGGGATTCAGATTTAAACTTGGATCAGGATACTGACGGCGCTGAGATGACGCTGGATCAGGCCTTGCTCCGACTTTCTGAGGCAGAGGCGCTGATAGCCGGCCACCAGACCGAGGTATTGCGATTGCATGCCGATGCGCAAAACATCAGACGTCGCGCTGAGCAGGATGTTGAGAAAGCACATAAATACGGTCAGGAGCGTTTGTTGTCAGAGTTGCTGCCGGTTATTGACAACCTTGAGCGTGCGCTGCAAGCCTCGGGTGTTGAGGAAAATGAACTGCTGACCGCCCTCAAGCAGGGTGTCGAGCTGACTCTCAAGAGTTTTGTGGATTGTCTTCGTAAATTTAATGTCGACGTGCTGGACCCTGTGGGCGAGCCGTTTGATCCGCTTTTCCATCAGGCAATCGGTATGGTGGAGAGCAAAACAGCAGAGCCGGACAGTGTGCTGGCTGTGATGCAAAAGGGTTATAGCCTGAATGGCAGGGTACTGCGTCCGGCCATGGTAATGGTCGCACGAGCGCCAACCGGCAGCATTGATATCAAGGCATGAGCGGACATTGAAATTTTATGTCCGCCCTTGAAATTGTGAGGCTCAAGCCAAATATAGAGCCTCAACATCGATACAAATCTGTTTTTTTAATTAATTGAATACGTATCCCCGGCCGCTAGCGGTTTTGGGTGACATCACTGGAGATGAATTTATGGGCAAGATTATCGGAATAGACTTGGGTACCACCAACTCCTGTGTGGCGATTATGGAAGGTGGCAAGGCCAAAGTGCTTGAAAACGCTGAGGGCGATCGCACCACCCCGTCGATCATCGCCTACACCAAAGATGGTGAAACCCTGGTAGGCCAGCCGGCCAAACGTCAGTCGGTGACTAATCCGAAGAACACACTGTTTGCGATCAAGCGTCTGATCGGTCGTCAGTTCAAAGACGACGTTGTACAGAAAGACATCAAAATGGTGCCGTACGAAATTTCCAAGGCTGACAATGGTGATGCCTGGGTGCGCGTGAACGGCGAAAACATGTCGCCTCCGCAGATTTCTGCACAAGTTTTGAAAAAGATGAAAAAGACGGCTGAAGACTACCTCGGCGAGCCAGTTACCGAAGCGGTAGTGACAGTGCCTGCTTACTTTAATGATGCGCAGCGTCAGGCAACCAAAGATGCTGGCCGCATTGCAGGCCTGGAAGTCAAACGTATCATCAACGAGCCAACAGCGGCGGCGCTGGCGTATGGTATGGACAAAAAGGGCGGCGACAGCACCATTGCTGTGTACGACCTGGGTGGTGGTACTTTTGATATCTCCATCATCGAAATTGCTGAGACTGACGGCGAACACACCTTTGAAGTGCTGTCTACCAACGGGGACACTTTCCTCGGTGGTGAAGACTTTGACCTGCGTCTGATTGATTACCTGGCAGATGAATTCAAAAAAGAAACCGGTCTGGATCTGCGTAATGATGCACTGGCGCTGCAGCGTTTGAAAGAAGCGGCTGAAAAAGCCAAGATCGAGTTGTCTTCTGCGCAGCAGACTGAAATCAACCTGCCTTACGTGACGGCGGATGCATCAGGTCCAAAACATCTTGTGCAGAAATTGACCCGCGCCAAGTTCGAATCACTGGTTGAAGAACTGGTTGAGCGCACCATGGCACCCCTGCGCATGGCGTTAAAGGATGCCAACCTGGATGTCAGCAAAATTGACGACGTGATTCTGGTCGGTGGTCAGACGCGTATGCCGATGGTTCAGAAAAAAGTAGCTGAATTCTTTGGCAAGGAAGCGCGTCGTGACGTGAACCCTGACGAAGCAGTAGCACTGGGTGCCGCGATTCAGGCGGCGGTTCTGTCGGGCGAAGTGAATGACGTACTGCTGCTGGACGTAACGCCTCTGTCTCTGGGTATCGAAACCCTGGGTGGTGTCACCAGCGTGCTGATCGAAAAGAACACGACTATCCCGACCAAAAAGACACAGGTGTTCTCAACGGCGGATGACAACCAGACCGCTGTGACCATCCATGTGGTGCAGGGTGAGCGTAAACAGGCTAACCAGAACAAGTCTCTGGGACGGTTTGACCTGAGCGACATTCCTCCTTCTCCTCGTGGCATGCCGCAAATTGAAGTGGCTTTTGACCTGGATGCCAACGGTATTCTGAATGTGTCCGCTAAAGACAAGGCCACGGGCAAGCAGCAGTCCATTGTGATCAAAGCGTCCAGCGGTCTGTCGGATGAAGAAATTGAGCGCATGATCAAGGATGCAGAAGCCAATGCGGCTGAAGACAAAAAGTTCGAGCAGCTGGTGACCGCGCGTAATACGGCCGATGGTCTGATCCACGCGACTCGTAAAACACTGGCTGATGCTGGCGACAAGGTGGATGATGCCGAGAAAGCCAAAATCGAAGGCGCCATCACTGCGCTGGAAGATGCCATGAAAGCTGGTGAGATCACACAGATCGAGCAGCGCACCAAAGAACTGACGGAAGCGTCTTCTGGGCTGGCCCAGAAAATGTATGCCGAGCAGCAAGGTGCAGGTGCGGGTGCCGCCGGCAGTGCAGGCGCAGCGGGTAACAACGCAGAGAGCGGCGCAGACGATGCCGTTGATGCTGAGTTTGAAGAAGTGAAAGACGATAAATAAGCCTGGCTGAAGGACTATGTCGAAAAGAGACTACTATGAAGTGCTGGGCGTTCCCCGCGACGCGACGGAAGCCGATTTAAAAAAGGCTTACCGTCGTGTTGCCATGAAACATCACCCGGATCGTAATCCGGACAACAAGGAATCCGAGGAGCTTTTTAAAGAAGCTAACGAGGCGTTCGAAGTATTGTCCAACCCGGAGAAAAAGGCTCGCTATGACCAGTTTGGTCATGCCGGTGTCAATCAGCAGGGTGGCGGTGGCGCCGGAGCGGGTGATTTCGGGGATATCTTCAGTGATATTTTTGGCGACATCTTTGGTGGTGCTGGCGGTGGCAGAGCAGGTGGCGGGCGTGCCGGTGTGCGCAAAGGCGCTGACTTGCGTTACAACCTCGAACTTGATCTGGAAGATGCCGTTAAAGGCACTACCGTCAAGATTCGTATTCCAACGGCAGTGACCTGCAGCACCTGCGATGGCAGTGGCGCCAAAAAAGGGTCTGCCCCCGTGGATTGTTCAAGCTGTAACGGCGTTGGCCAGGTCAGAATGCAGCAGGGTTTCTTCTCTGTGCAGCAGACCTGCCCGCGCTGTCATGGCAGCGGCAAACAGATCAAAGATCCGTGCAACACCTGCCATGGTCGTGGTCAGGTGGAAGAGCAGAAAACCCTGTCGGTTAAAGTGCCGGCTGGAGTCGATGAAGGCGACCGAATACGGCTGACCGGCGAAGGGCAGGCCGGCACCAATGGCGGCCCGCCGGGCGACTTGTACGTGCAGGTTCACATGCGTGAGCACAAGCTGTTTGTCCGTGACGGCCGTGATTTGCACTGCGAAATTCCGATCAGTTTTGTGGATGCGGCCTTAGGCGGTGAATTGGAAGTGCCAACGCTGGACGGTCGCGTCAAGTTGAAGATCCCTGCAGAAACTCAGACCGGTAAACTGTTCAGGTTGCGTGGCAAAGGTGTGACTTCGGTGCGCGGTGGCGGCGCTGGCGACTTGTTGTGTCGTGTAGTCGTTGAAACACCGGTGCAATTGACGCGTCGTCAGAAGGAACTGCTGCAGGAATTCCAGACCATTGGCGAATCAGAGGGTTCACAATCACCCAAAAAGACCAGCTGGTTTGATGGCGTGAAGAAGTTTGTGGATGATTTGAGAGCCTAAACAACGGGGTGGCTGTGATAGTCACAGCCAAAGCAGGTTTGTTTTTAGATCTACGCGACGCAAAAAGAAGGGGGGCAATTTGCCCCCCTTCTTTTTTTACGCCTTACCGGTTTCCGTTAAGACGGATTGAGCGGGGCTGCGGTGCTCTGGCACAGTACCATGTCCGCTACTAAATCAAGAGTCCCATCACCGGAGATTTCAAACACATACTCGTCTCCGAACGAGACGCCAGTCCACTGGGTAGTATAGGGCACGCCCACGCTGTAAGAACCCGCTGGACCAACATAGAAGTTGGCTGATCTTACTTCATAGCCCTCTTCCAGTGGCGCCAAATACAAGCTCAATGTTGTGCTGAATAGAGCATCTCTATTTATTTCCAGGAATCCCAACAAGAGCCCGTCAGTATTTTCAAGCAATAATGCCGACGATGCCTGAGCCCCCACTGCTTCCAGTGGTGGTGTAAACGCATAACATCCTGCCGGCAGCGGTGGTGGCGGCGGTGGTGGCGGCGGCGGTGGCGGCGGCGGTGGCGGTGGCGGAGGCGGCGGTGGCGGCGGAGGCGGCGGTGCGCAATCAGGCGTCACGCCAAAATAGGTAGCCCAATTGCCTTTATTGGTAAAACGAGTTTCACCAGCCCAAGCGGACTCAGTCTTGCCACCCTTTTTAACGACGCCGTGAGCGGCGACCAACAAGTTGCTGCTGCATACCGTGTCAATATTAATGTTCAGTGATGACAGCGGTGCGCTAAAAGTGAACTGTTGTACGCCAGTCGGTTGGCCTTTCAAGGGGAACTGACCGGGGATCGGGTTGCCGCTGCCAGTGCGAGGAGCGCTGGACAATGAAGACCCAATCCAAGCGTGCGCCTCATGCAGGGTCCAGCCGTTTTGCATGACGTAATCAACGTAGGCGATGCCGTTGTTGATGGTCAGACAAACGCTGCCCGCCACGGTGTGCTGACCGGCGTAATAGATCGCGCAGTTCTCGGCGCTGACAGGAGGTAACGGATTGGAGCCTGAATCGTCGCTCTTACCTGACTTGTCACTCTTACCTGACTTGTCGCTCTTACCTGACTTGTCACTCTTACCTGACTTATCACTCTTGCCTGACTTATCACTCTTGCCTGACTTGTCACTTTTGCCTGACTTTGAATCTTTGGTGGAGTTTTTGCTCGCACTGGAGGTATGGCTGCTTGAAGCGCTGCTGCCCTTGCTCTTGCTGCTGGAAGCCATGACGTCCACGCTTGCCAGCGTCAACGTCAGGACTGCCGCAGTAATCGCGACGGCTGAAAAAATCTTTTTCATTGTGTTGTACTCCCATTAGCTCCAGTAGGGGCTAGTGAATTAATCTCCCACGCAGACGTGGTTCTTAAGATAATGGTAATGCAAAACGATCGAACCTGTTTACGCCTTCAATTGTACCCCTCTTGATTTGAGAGTACAGGATCAATCCGGGTAAAAAGCGGGAAGTTTTGACTTGACCAAGGGTAATTTTCCCTATTTCTGAAGCTGTTCAAATCTATCGACGCTGGCAATCGTGCTGAGTTATGCTTCGGGGATTGTGACAACCTGAGTTTATGACAACCATGAAACCCGATAGTTCTGTTGACAACCGTCTTTTGAGCGCCGCTGGCCGCCAACTTATTGTCTTCACTGTTATCGCGCTGCTCGCTGTTGCTGCACTGATGTTTGCTTTGAACTGGCTGGCGGGCTTGACCAGCAGCACGGCTGGCGGCTCGCGCACTGCAGTGGACCTTGAAGCGAATACGATTACCACCTACCTGCGCGATGAACCTCCCCAAATGAACAGCATGATCGCCACGGATGCGGTCAGTGGCATGATCTTGAATCATGTCATGGAAGGTTTGCTGCGGTATGACCAGCTGGGCAATCTGGAGGGTGGGGTTGCCGAGCGTTGGGAGCAGAACGGTAGCGAAATTACCTTCTTTTTGCGGGAAGACTCGCGCTGGAGTGATGGCCAGCCTGTCACCGCCCATGATTTTGTGTTTGCCTGGCGCAATGCGGTATCCCCTGCCATAGGCTCTCAATACGCTTTTATCCTTTACCCCATTCTGAACGCCGAAAAGATCAACAATGGCGAATTGCCGCTGGAGTCGCTGGGCGTGCGCGCCGCGGATGACCGCACGTTGGTAGTAACGCTGGAAACACCGATTGCCTACTTTGATCGAATGGTCGCGTTTGTGACGTTCCTGCCAGCGCGCGAAGATTTTTATAATGCCACCAACGGTCGTTACGGGGCGGATGCAGATGAGATGCTCTATAACGGGCCGTACGTGATGACCAGCTGGGTGCACGGCTCCAGTTTGCGCCTTGAACGCAACCCCTATTACTGGGATGACAATCGAGGTCGCATTGAAGTCATCAATTTTGCGCACATGACCTCTGACCCGAATACCCTGCTAAACCTGTTTAAAGATAATCAGATTGTGATGGCCGACCTGGGGTCCACCATGCTGGAAGAGGCCATGCTGCAAGGCTGGCAGATTCAAAGCTTCCAGGAAGGTACGGTGTTTTTTATCGAGTTCAACCACCGGGATGAGCGCCTGACCCGAAACCTCAATTTACGTAAGGCGTTTTATCTGGCCCAGGATTCTGGCGAGCTGGTGAATCGTGTGATCAAGCTGCCGGGATATCTGCCCGGCGAAAGCCTGTTTCCGGGTTGGTTGCGCGGCGTTGAAGATTCTCTGCGCGATGAATATCCCGCACCGATCTACAACCGCAACATTGCGCTGGCTCGTGAACATCTGCAAATGGCCCTTGATGAACTGGGTCTCGATCAGCTGCCGCAAATGACACTATTAACAGGCGATACCCCGACCGCCCGCATGCAGGCCGAGTACTATCAGGAAGTCTTCAAACGTAATCTGGGTATTGATGTCATTATTGATGCGCAAATTTTCCGCCAGCGCCTCGAAAAAATGACCTCCGGCGAATTTGACATGGTGATGGCAGGTTGGGGGCCGGACTATGACGACCCGCTGACCTTTGCAGACCTGTTCTCATCCTGGAATCTCAATAACCGCGGACGTTACGCCAGTGACGCTCTGGATGCACAGGTGCGTATTGCGCAAAGTTCACTTGATACCGTTGAGCGTATGAATGCGTTTGGGGAGATTCAACGCCTGTTATATGAAGACGTGGTCATCATCCCCAACTACGAGCGTGGTTACGTGTACGTGACAGACCCTCGCCTGCGTGGATTGATCCGGCGGGTCATCGGCGCTGAAATTGATTTCACTTACGCATGGATTGAGGAATAACACCGTATGTGGAGCTATACCGTCAAACGCATTCTGCAAGGCATTGTCACCGTGTGGTTTATTGCAACCGCTACGTTTCTGGCAATGCACAACGTGCCTGGTGACCCCTTGTCCAGTGATCGGGCCACCAATGAAACCATCCGCGCCAATCTTGAGGCGCGTTATGGGCTGGATAAGCCCTTGCTTGAGCAATACTTTGTGTACATGGGCAACATGATGCGCGGGGACTTTGGCATTTCATTTACCCAGCAGAATCGTGAAGTGAATGACATTATCCGGGAGCACTTCCCGGTTTCCGCCACGCTGGGTGTGCTGGCTGTGGTGTTTGCAGCGTTGGGTGGCATCCTGATGGGGGCGTTAACCGCGCTGTACCGCAACCGGTTGCCGGACTACATCATTATGTTCCTGGTCATCATGGGCATCTCCGTGCCAAGTTTTGTGTTTGCCGCGCTCGGTCAGCTGTCGCTGGTGAATCTGAATGCCATGATGGGGTTCTCGGTGCTGCCGGTGGCTGGCTGGGGAACGGTGTCGCACATGTTGCTACCCGCACTGGTGCTGGGGCTGGGTACCATGGCCTACCTGACACGATTGATGCGCTCCTCCATGCTGGAGGTTATCAGTTCTGATTACGTGCGCACCGCGCGTGCCAAAGGCGTCCCGCCTGCCCGGATCTTTACCCGTCACCAGCTTCGCAACGCAGTGATGCCTGTTATTACGGTGTTGGGTCCTGCCATTGCATCCATCACGACCGGTGGTTTTGTGGTGGAACTGGTGTTTGCGGTGCCTGGGTTAGGTCGCTACTTTGTGCAAGCGGTACAGCAACTGGATTACACCGTCATTATGGGTACCACCGTGTTTTACGGCGCATTTCTGGTCTTTATGGTGATCCTCGTGGATCTTGTCTACGGCTGGATTGACCCGCGGGTCAGGTTGAAGTGAGGCCCGATGTGACTAACCAAACGTTGACAAACAATCAGACTGTGGCAGGCGCCCAACCTGTCCGAACCTTGCGTCCTGCAGATTTTGAAGCGCTGCCACCCTCAGCGCCGGCCGCCGGCATCGTGCGACCTTCACGTTCCTATTGGCAGGACGCCTGGGCCCGATTAAAAGCCAACCGTCGGGCCATTGTGTCGCTGTACATCATCATTTTCCTGATGCTATTCACGTTTGTAGGGCCGCTGGTCTGGCGTGTTGACCCGGCGTTACAGGATATCGACCAGATCAGTCAGGGGCCTTTGGCAAGCAGGGCCGCCGTGTTGGTTGAGCCGTTTGAGCGCTGGGACGGCGTCAGTATTGATGAGGGCTTTGGTGAGGGTAACGGCTTACGCCTGGCTGCTCAGCCCACAACACAACAGGTTCGACTGTTCTGGGATGCCGTGCCCTCAGCGTCAGCGTACACAATTTATCGCAATCATTACGAACCCCCAAGCGAGCTGGTTTTGGGGCTACCAATCGCTTCCATTACTCGCGATGGTCTGCACTGGTACGAGGATAGGCTTGATCTGCGCGCACGACGGTATTTCTACTCAGTGATTGCGTTGGATGACATCGGTCAACGTATTGGAACACCACAAACCATTGAGGCCGATGTGCTGAGGGTGATCACGCGTGACGAAGTAGCAGCCCGTGGACTGGTTGAAGATCCCGACGCATTACAGATTGGTGATGCAATCAAATTATCTTTGCATCCGCTGGGCACCGATTATCTTGGCCGTGACATGCTGGCGCGCTTGATGGCCGGCGCCCGCGTTTCACTGTTTATTGGTCTGCTGGCGCCGCTGATGTTTGTGGCGATTGGGGTGTTGTTCGGCGCAACTGCCGGGTTTATTGGCGGCAAAGTTGATCAGGTGATGATGCGCTTTGCCGACTTTGTGGTGGCGCTGCCCTTCCTGTTGTTTATGATTCTGTTTCAGGTGGTGTTTGGCATCGGGCCGGGCGAAAGCGGCATTGTGCCCATGTTGATCGCGCTGGTGATTCTGTCGTGGCCCGCGACCTCGCGTCTGGTCAGAGGCCAGATTCTGCAGATTCGCGAAGAAGCCTACGTCAGTGCTGCCCGCCTGCTGGGGGGCTCTCATCAATACCTGATCTGGCGTCATATGATCCCTAACACACTGGGTGTCATCCTGGTGACCTTGACCTTTGCGGTACCCGCCGCCATTTTTACGGAAGCCTTCCTGTCGTTTATTGGCATGGGTGTGGCGCCGCCCACCGCGTCGTGGGGCAGCATGTGTAATGAAGGTTTGAAGACCATGCTCACTCACCCGCATGAACTGATTTTCCCGGCATTGATGATCAGCATGACGGTGTTGGCATTTAACCTGCTGGGTGACGGACTGCGCGACGCGCTGGATGCAAAAATGAGGAATTCGGTATGACGGCGTTGCTGGAGGTCAGTAATCTACACGTCGAGTTTGATACCTACGGCGGCATTGTCAAAGCCTTGCGCGGCGTGGACTTCTCGGTTGAGTCCGGCCAGACGCTGGCCATCGTGGGTGAATCAGGGTCTGGCAAGTCCGTGGCGATGCAGTCCGTTACCGGATTGATTCCGATGCCACCCGGTCGTATCACTGCCGGATCTGCAAAACTGCGTGGCAAGGAATTTCTGGGCCAGCGCAAACTTGATGGCAAAACCATTTGTGGTGACGAAATTGGCATGATTTTTCAGGATGCCATGAGCTCCCTGAACCCGACCATGTGTATTGGCGATCAGATAGCTGAAACGTTGGAAGTTCATCGTGGGTACAGCCGTTCCAAAGCCTTCAGTCGCGCCATAGAGTTGCTGGATCTGGTGCGCATACCAGAAGCCGCACGACGTGCCAAACAGTACCCGTTTGAGTTTTCAGGAGGCATGTTGCAGCGCGTGATGATTGCCACCGCCATTGCCTGCAAACCCTCTTTATTGATTGCAGACGAACCGACCACCGCACTGGATGTCACCATTCAAGCGCAGATTCTGGATCTGCTACAGTCATTGCAGAAAGAAACCGGCATGGCGATTGTGTTGATTACCCATGACTTGTCGGTTGTGGCGCGTATGGCTGACAGGGTGGCGGTGATGTATGCCGGCCAGATTGTTGAATCAGGTTCTGTTGAAGATATTTTTTACCGCTCCGCGCATCCCTATACCCTGGGTTTGAAGCTGGCCATGCCCAGCCATTCGGGTGGCGAAGACCACCGCTTGCGTCCCATCCCGGGAAGCCCACCGGATATGTTTTCTCCGCCCGCAGGTTGTGCGTACTGTGAGCGCTGTGATCGCGCCATGCGTGTGTGCCAGTCGGATAATCCACCCATTTTTACACTGGATGAGGGCCACTTGTCGCGCTGCTGGCAACAACATCCGCAGCTTACTGGCGCATCAGAGGGTTTGTATAAAAAGGCAGCCGCACGCGTTGACGAGGTGCAGGCATGAGTGAATTGATCAGACTGGAAAAACTCACGCGTTATTTTGACATGGGCCGCGGTAAACGTGTTCACGCGGTCGATGGTGTCAGTTTCAGTATTGCTGAAGGCGAAACACTGGGTCTGGTTGGCGAAAGCGGTTCCGGCAAATCCACGTTGGGCAAGACGCTGTTGGGGCTGTATGACAAAACGGCTGGCAGTGTGGTCTACAAAGGCGAAGAATTACCTGCACATTACCGGCCAAAAGATTTTCTGCGTATGGCTAATGTCATGCAGATGATTTTTCAGGATCCGTATGCCTCGTTGAATCCACGCATGACCGTTGGTGAAATCATTGCCGAAGGGTTGCGCCTGAAACCGGGCATTCAGGTGAATGAGGTGCGCGCCAAAGTGACGGCAGCACTGGAACGTGTAGGGCTGCATGCCGCGCATGCCTCGCGTTACCCGCATGAGTTTTCCGGGGGGCAACGCCAGCGTATTGGTATTGCTCGCGCCCTGATCATGGAGCCGGAGTTTGTGGTCTGTGATGAGCCGATTTCGGCACTGGATGCCTCAGTGCAGGCGCAAGTGGTGAATCTGCTTAATGATTTAAAAACATCGATGGGGCTGACCATGCTGTTTATTGCGCATGATCTGTCCATGGTGCGTTATATCAGCGACCGGATGGCGGTGATGTACCTGGGGTCAGTGATGGAGATAGGCAAGGCCGCTGATGTGTATTTTCAACCGCGACATCCTTATACACAGATTCTGATCGCCTCTAATCCTGAACCCGATCCCGGCCGTGAAAAACAGCGTTTATCCACCCCCATACAAGGCGAGATTCCCTCCCCCGTGAATGTCCCCGCCGGTTGCCGGTTTGCCGGTCGTTGTCCCAAGGTAATGCCGGTCTGCCGCGAAAAAACACCAGAATTGTTGCCGCTGGTGAATGAAGACCGACTGGTTGCCTGTCATCTGTATACCGACGCAGTGTCCTGAGGACAACCGCCACAACCATGCGTGACTACTTTCTCAGACGATTGTTACTGATCCCCCCGACACTGATCGGGGTCACCATCATTGTTTTTCTGATCACTCGCCTGGTACCGGGAGGCCCACTTGAGCGCGCCATCATGGAATCGCAGCAGATGAGTGTGATGAGCGGTGGCGGTGGTGCCAGTCAGGCAGGTCAGGGCATGGCCTTGTCACAGGATCAGCTGAATCGTTTACGCGAGTATTACGGTTTTGATAAACCCATGTTCGCCAGTTACGTGGACTGGATGGGCAAAGTACTGCAGGGCGATCTGGGCAACTCCTATCGCTACAATCAGCCGGTCACTCAGGTCATCAGTAGTCGCTTTCCGGTGTCCCTGTATTACGGTTTGGTGACCCTGGTGCTGACGTATCTCGTTTGTATTCCCTTAGGTGTGCTAAAGGCCATCAAACACAGGACCATGGTTGATAACGTCAGCTCTATACTGATTTTTGTGGGTTATGCCATTCCGGGGTATGCCCTGGGATCGCTGTTGCTGCTGTATTTCTCCGTGAAGCTGGAATGGTTTCCGATGGGCGGGTTCGTCAGCATGCAGTTCAATCAACTTGGCCCCTGGGATAAGGTCGTTGATCTGGTTCAGCATTCGGTGTTGCCGCTGATCTGTTATCTGGTTGGCAGTTTTGCGCTGGTGACGCTGCTGCTCAAAAATCATCTGATGGACAATCTGGCAGCGGACTATATCCGCACGGCCATCGCCAAAGGCGTGTCGTTCAGAAAAGCAGTGACCGGCCACGCCATGCGCAATTCCATGATTCCTATCGCCACCACCTTTGGTCAGAACATCACCTTGCTGGTGTCGGGTTCATTTCTGGTGGAAACCATCTTTGATATTGACGGGTTTGGTCTGCTGGGCCTCAACGCCATTGTGGACAGGGATTACCCTGTGGTCATGGGCGTGGTGTTATTGGCCAGTTTGCTGCTGCTGATCGGTAATATCATTTCAGACATTCTGGTCGCGCTGGTTGACCCTCGCATTCGATTTAACTGAGGACGACATGTTGCGACTGAACCCACAGACCATAAAAAAGCTCAAACGCTTCCGGCAGATCAAGCGCGGCTATTACAGCTTTTTGATTTTGATGGTGATGCTGGGGCTATTTGTGGTGGGCGAGTTGCTGATCAACAATCGTGCCCTGGTGGTGAAATATGAAGGTGAATGGTATTTCCCCACCTATAGCGCGTTTCATCCGGGCACCGACTTTGGTTTGCCTTACACCTATGAAACCAACTACCGCGAGTTAAAACAGCGCTTCGCTGAAGAAAATAGCGGCAACTGGGTATTGCTGCCCCTGGTGCCTTACAGCCCCAATGAAAACCACTCCACCACGGGTATCTTCCGGCCGGAAGCGCCATCAGCGGAATATCAGCATTATCTGGGGACCGATTCCACCAGTCGCGATATCCTCGCGCGTTTGTTTTATGGCACGCGTACCGCCTTGTTTTTTGCCATGGCGTTTACCCTGGCGACCTACGTGATTGGCATCGCCATCGGTGCTGCCATGGGGTATTTCGGCGGGCTATTTGATTTGTTATTCCAGCGCGTTATCGAGATATGGAGCAACGTACCGTTTTTGTACATGGTCATCATCATCTTTTCGGTCATCCCGGCGACGTTTTCGATTTTTACGCGCATATCAATTTTGTTGACAGTCATGGTGTTGTTTTCATGGACGTCCATGACCTATTACATGCGCACGGAAACCTATAAACAAAAGGTGCGCGATTATGTGGCGTCGGCGCGTCTGATCGGATCCTCTAATACCCGTATTATTTTTAAGCATATCCTGCCGAATGTGCTGGCTACTCTGGTCACGTTTATGCCATTTACGGTGATTGCTGCTGTTACCGCAATTACAGCGCTGGATTTTCTGGGTTTTGGTTTGCCACCACCCACGCCAAGTCTGGGTGAGTTGCTGAAACAGGGTACTGCCAATTTACGCACTGCACCCTGGATTGTGACATCGGCCTTTGGCACGCTGGTTGTGCTGCTGACGCTGGTGACCTTTATTGGTGAAGCCATTCGGGAATCGTTCGATCCTAAAAAGTTTACTGTGTACAAATGATGTCTCTGCTCACAAGGCAGGGTTTTTAAAGGCTGTGTTGTCTGGAGGGTAATTAACATGATCAGAACCGTGCGCAATATGCTGTCGGGTGTGGTGCTGGCGGCAACGCTGTTAGCGTGTGGCGGTGCCACCGAACAGGCTGAAGTCCGCGACAATACGCAAGAAGTGCTGGATTATTACGCTGCGCACCCAGATCTGTTCCTGTTCAAAACCTTGGCTGATTTGCCAGCAGATCTGGTCTGGGAGCGCGGCGAAGGCCTGCCGGATCTGGGCTCGCCTGACGCCAAAAAAGGTGGCACACAGTATGGATCCATCCAGGATTTTCCACGCACCTTGCGTTATGTCGGGCCTGATTCCAACGGCGCGTTCCGCACCTGGATTCTGGATGACGTCACATTGCCGCTGGCGTTAAAACACCCGGACACGGATTACGATTTCTATCCGGCGCTGGCAAGCGAGTGGGCACTGGATGAGGAAAACGGCATTGTGTACGCACGCCTTGATCCCGCGGCACGATGGTCGGATGGTGAAGCCATCACCGTTGATGACTTCATGTTTATGTTTTTCTTTAATCGCTCGGAATACATTGTTGCGCCCTGGTACAACAATTATTACAACATTACCTTCAGCAATATCACCAAGTACGACGACCATACCCTGTCCGTTACCATGAACACCAAAAAGCCGGACTTTGCCTATCAGGCCTTGGATCTGCGACCAGAGCCACAGCACTTTTACAAGGAACTGGGTCCCGATTTTGTGGAGCGTTACCAGTGGCGATTTGTCCCCACAACCGGGCCCTATGTCATTCATGATGAGGATCTGATCCAGGGCCGCTCTGTGACATTGACCCGCCAGCAGGACTGGTGGGCGAAGGACAAAAAGTATTTCGCCAATCGCTACAACGTCGATCGCATCGTACTGAACGTTATTCGCGATTCCAATAATGTTTTTGAGTCCTTCAAGCGCGGCGATATTGATCAGTTTGGCTTAAACCTGGCGGAACACTGGTATGAGAAATTGCCAGATTCCGACCCGGATGTTGCCAACGGTTATATCCACAAATCAGTGTTTTATAACCAGCGTCCACGTCCCAACTATGGCTTGTGGATGAACACCTCTCGACCAATGCTCGATGATCAGAACGTGCGGCTTGGTATTCAGTACGCCAGCAACTGGGATCTGGTGATCGACAGTTTCTTTCGTGGTGACTATTCCCGCATGCACACCGCGAATGACGGCTTTGGCAGTTTCTCGCACCCGACCATTCGTGCGCGACCGTTTGATATCGACAAGGCATTGGAGCACTTTGCACTGGCTGGATTCACCACACGTGGGCCGGATGGCATTCTGGTGAACGAGCAGGGGCAGCGGCTGGCATTTACAATCACCACGGGCTACACCACCTTTGCGGACATCCTGACTATTCTGCGCGAAGAAGCGGCTAAAGCCGGTCTGGAGTTCCGCATAGAAGTACTGGATCAGACTGCCGGTTGGCAAAAGGTGCAGGAAAAGCAACACGACATCGGGTTTGTTGCCTTGGGCGTCGGTACTGAAATGTACGCACGTTTCTGGGACTACTATCATTCAGACAATGCCTATGATGATGCCTTCTTGGAGGACGGCAGCGTGAACCCTGACCGCAAGATCAAAGTGCAGACAAACAACATGGAAGCGTTGGCCAGCTATGAGCTGGACCAGATGATTGATCAGTTTGTGGCCTCAAACGATGTGGATGAAATGCGTGATTTGTCGCATCGCATGCAGGAGTTTGTGTACGAGTACGCTTCGTTTGTCCCCGGTTTTGTGCAAGATTTTTACAGGGTCGGGCATTGGCGCTGGGTCAAGTACCCTGAGTTTTTTAACCATAAATCACCGTCATTGGCGACCGAACTGCATGTGCATTGGATAGA
Organism: Pseudohongiella sp.; assembly: GCA_030696315.1. Taxonomy (GTDB): domain Bacteria; phylum Pseudomonadota; class Gammaproteobacteria; order Pseudomonadales; family Pseudohongiellaceae; genus Pseudohongiella. The sequence continues at coordinate 15,956 of JAUYSM010000027.1, forward strand.
CGAGCAGTTAAAACAGGAAACGCTGGCGGCGCGTCGTGCTGGTCAGGCGTTCGAGCCTCAAATCCGTGTGTATGATCAGTACCGGATGCAATAAGGCTGCCTGATGAGTGACCCGATTTTACAAATCAAGAACCTGATTACAGAGTTCGAAACCGACGAGGGCCGCGTTCGCGCGGTCGACGATGTTACGTTTTCGGTCAATGCTGGCGAAACGCTCGGCATTGTGGGTGAGTCCGGTTGCGGTAAAAGTGTGACAGCGCAGTCCATTATGCGTTTGTTGCCTCAACCCATGGGGCAGATTGTCGGCGGACAGATTTTGTTTCAAGGTCAGGATCTGGTGTCAATGACACTGGAACAGATGCACAAAATCCGCGGTGCAAAAATTGGCATGGTGTTTCAGGAGCCAATGACCGCCCTGAACCCAGTGCACACCATCGGGCGCCAGTTGGCCGAGGTGATGCTGTTGCACAAAAAAATCACCAAACAGGAAGCCTTGCGTTTATCAGTGGAAATGCTCGACAAAGTGGGCATTCCCTCCCCGGATATTCGTATGGGTGAGTATCCGCACCAGTTGTCTGGCGGCATGCGTCAACGTGTGGTGATTGCCATGGCATTGGCCTGTCAGCCGCAGCTGTTGATTGCTGACGAACCCACTACTGCGTTGGACGTCACCATTCAAGCGCAGATACTTGAGTTGATTGCGCAACTGCAACGCGACATGGGCATGGCAGTGATTCTGATCACCCACGATCTGGGCGTGATAGCGGAAACATCCCAGGATGTGGTGGTGATGTACGCTGGTAAAGTGGCAGAAAAAGGCACGGTAACAGATGTGTTCGATAAACCATCCCACCCCTATACACGAGGCTTGCTGGCCTCGATTCCCAGGCTCGATACCCCGCCAAAAGCCAGGCTGGCGATTATTCCAGGCATGGTGCCAGGACTGTTGGATTTGCCTGAAGGATGCCGGTTCGAAAATCGTTGTGCCTTCCGAACTGATCAGTGTGTGTTGGCGCAACCACCGATTGAAAATATCAGTGCCACCCACCAATTGGCCTGCGTGCGGTGGCGAGATTTACCGCCGGTTGACCGACAGGGGTACACAACAGCATGAGCAGCGATACCCAAGCCATACTGCAAGTACGTGACCTCAAAATGCATTTTCCGGTGCGTGAAGGTTTGTTACTGCGCGCCGCCAAATTTAATAAGGCCGTGGATGGCGTCAGTTTTAGCATAGCGCCGGGTGAAACCCTGGGGCTGGTGGGTGAATCAGGCTGCGGTAAGTCGACCCTGGGTCGCTGTATCACGCGTCTGTATCAGCCGACGGAAGGACAAATTATATTTCAGGGGCAGGACATTACGCGCTTGCCGGCGCGCACTTTAAAACCGATTCGTCGCGATATCCAGATGATTTTCCAGGATCCGATGGAGTCTTTGAATTCGCGCCACACGGTGGGCGAAATATTGGAAGAACCCTTGATTGTGCAGTCCATGGGTGATGGCGCGTCCCGCCGCAAACGCGTTGCGGATCTGCTTGATCTGGTGGGGCTGCCCGCTCGTTCTGTGACGCGTTATCCCTTTGAGTTCTCTGGCGGGCAACGCCAGCGTATCGGGATTGCTCGCTCTATCGCGCTGAATCCCAAATTGATTGTCTGTGATGAGCCGGTATCGGCGCTCGATGTATCGATTCAGAGTCAGATTCTGAATCTGTTGATTGACCTGCAGCAGGAGCTCAAGCTGTCCTACCTGTTTATTGCGCACGACCTTGCTGTGGTCAAACATATTTCTGATCGTATTGCGATTATGTATCTGGGCAAGATTGTGGAAACCGGGCCGGGTGAAAGTATTTATCAAAATCCGCAGCACCCCTATACCAAGTCATTGATCTCAGCGATTCCTGTGCCTGACCCGCACCACAAGACCCAGCGCATCGTGTTGCATGGTGATGTGCCATCGCCGATCAATCCTCCGTCGGGTTGCAGTTTTCATACTCGCTGTCCGCAGGCCACCGAGCTTTGCAGTCAACAAATGCCCGTGCTTGAGCATCATGCGTCCTGTCATAAGCATGTCATTGCCGCTTGCCACCATATTTGAATTAAAAAACGCGTGCGTGCGCGCTGGAAAGCCCGTAGAACGGGCGCTCCGCGAAATACAATTCACGTGAGTAGTTTGACGCAGGAGCGGGTAGACGGGTTGTTTTCGCCACGCTATCTGTTTTAAGATGTGGCTCCCCAACGAGGAAGAATAATTATGAATTCCCTGCATTACGTTTCAAGGTCATTGGTCCGCCGACCCCTGGCCGCAGCTGCGGTAGTCTTGGCCGCGCTGAGCTCAAGCTTGAGCACCCAGACATTTGCACAAACCGGTTCTGTGCAGGAGCAGTTCGAGCAGGCTAACACGTCGCTTGAAGCCATGATCCTGACCAATACCCAGCTACGTGAACGCATTGCACGTCAGGAACAGTTGATCAGCGAGATGGCTGCAAACATAGAGTATGCAGCGGTGTTAGCAGATGATGCGAACTCGCCCTTAAACGGCTTGATCGATCAAATGATGAGCAGCATTGAGCAGTTCGTCGAGTCTGATCTGCCGTTTGAACTGCAGGCCCGTCGTGATCAGATAGAACGTATCCGCAACCTGATCAATAACCCGGAAGCACCGATTTCCCAGAAATTGAGTCTGCTCATTGGCTTGTACCAGGCTGAAGGCGCTTACGGCCGTTCACTCGATACCTACACTGAAGTGATGGATGTGGATGGTGTTGAGCAGGAAGTGACGCTGACCCGTATTGGTCGCATCATGCTGGCTTACCAGACTGCAGATCGTCAGATCACTAAAGTCTGGGACAAAGAAGCTGATCAGTGGGTTGCAGTGCCAGCGGGTGAATACCGTACCTCAATTTACCGCGCGATGAGTGTTGCAAGCAGCACGATCGCAGCAGAGTTGATGAACATCGCTGTTCCGGCGCCCGTTGCCGCGCAATAAGGCTAAGTCGGAGAATGGCTGATGGCAGCCGACTCAGGCTCAAGCAAATTCACCGTAGAAAGTCCTTATACAAACCACGCTGAGTCTGTGTTAGCAGAACTCAGCGTCGGTATGTCCGGCCTCAGTGCAGCTGACAGTGCTCACCGACTTGAAGTAGCAGGGCAAAATCGTTTGCCGGAAGCGTCGCGCGCAGGCCCTGTCCGTCGATTTCTGCAACAATTTAATAATCTCCTGATTCTCATCCTGATTGCCGCTGCTGGCATTACAGCCTTATTGGGCCATTTTCTGGATACCAGCGTTATTCTTGCTGTGGTGCTGGTCAATACCGTTCTCGGCTTTGTTCAGGAAGGCAAGGCTGAAAAAGCTATCGCAGCGATTCGTGACATGTTGGCGCCGCGTGCAACCGTGATTCGCGATGGAGTTCGGCAAACCATCGATGCACAAATACTGGTGCCTGGTGATCTGGTGCTGCTGGAAGCGGGCGATAAAGTACCGGCTGATTTGCGACTTGTGCAGGTGAATACACTGACGCTTCAAGAAGCGGTACTCACCGGTGAGTCTCTGCCTGTTGAAAAATCGACTGAACCGGTTGCGCAGGCCGCGGCCTTGGGTGATCGCAGTTGTATGGCGTTCAGCGGCACCCTGGTCAATACTGGTCAAGGCACTGGCGTTGTGGTGGCGACGGGGGCAAACACTGAACTGGGCCGCATCAGTCATCTGCTCGGTGATGTTGAACAGCTGTCAACGCCGTTGCTCAAGCAGATTGCGCAACTGTCGCGTTGGTTGACCGGTTTCATTTTACTGGCCGCAGCGTTGATTCTGGCATGGGGATACTACGTTCAGGGCATGCCGTTCGACGAGCTGTTTGTGATTGTGGTCGGTTTGTCCGTGGCATCGATTCCTGAAGGTTTACCGGCGGTTCTGACGGTCACCATGGCCATCAGTGTGCAGGCCATGGCCAAACGTAATGCCATCGTCAGAAAGTTGCCCGCCATTGAGACGCTGGGTTCCATTTCTGTCATCTGCAGCGACAAAACCGGGACATTGACACGCAACGAAATGATGGTCGCCAGCCTTGCTTTGGCTGATATCACCTTGCAGGTCAGCGGCAGCGGTTACGCACCGGATGGCGAAATTCTTGATACGAATGGGCAATCAGTACTTTCAGGCACTTCTGAGACAGGAAAGCTGCTCGATCAGTTGGCCTTGGCAGCGGTGCTGTGTAATGACTCCATGCTCCAGCAAAAAGACGTCGGGCATTGGCAGATCATGGGGGATCCCATGGAAGCTGCGTTGCTGGCGCTTGCGGCCAAAGCCGGGCTTGAGCAGGCTGCCATCAAAACCTCATGGCCTCGTATTGATAGTCTGCCGTTTGATGCACGTCACCGGTTTATGGCGACACTGCACGACTGTCCGGCCGAATCTGCGTTTGGTAGCAGCCGACTGATTGTTGTTAAAGGTGCTCCGGAACAGCTCTTGGCTATGTGTAGCCATCAACTTGATCGCGCTGGCCAAACTGTCGCATTGGACAGTGATTTCTGGCATCAACAGGCGGAAGCAATCGCGGCCAACGGGCAACGGGTATTGGCCTTTGCGGTAAAACCGGTCGAAAACACGCAGCAAAAGGTCGATCACATTGACGTTGAGTCAGGTCTGACCTTACTGGGGCTGACTGGATTGATGGACCCGCCGCGTCCGGAAGCCATTGCTGCCGTCGCCTTGTGTTATGAGGCCGGCATACAGGTCAAGATGATCACCGGTGATCATGCCGGAACAGCCTCCGCCATAGGCCGTCAGATCGGACTCAAACATGCAGACAAGGTGTTGACCGGTGCTGAACTCGAACTCATGGATGACCAGGCCCTGGCTGCGGCAGTGCGTGACGTTGATGTGTTTGCACGTACCAGCCCGGAGCACAAATTACGATTGGTGAAGGCCCTGCAAGCTCAAGGCATGATTGTGGCCATGACGGGTGATGGTGTAAACGATGCGCCAGCGCTCAAGCGGGCTGATGTGGGCATTGCCATGGGTCAAAAGGGCAGTGAGGCAGCACGCGAAGCCTCACAACTGGTGCTTGCGGATGACAATTTTGCTTCGATAGTGGTAGCCATCAGCGCCGGCCGAAGCGTTTATGACAATCTGCGCAAAGTGATTTCTTTTTTGTTGCCAATTAACGGTGGCGAATCCTTGAGCCTGGTGATTGCTATTCTGTTTGGGCTGACCTTGCCGATTACGGCCGCACAAATTCTCTGGGTCAATATGGTGAGTTCAGTCGCGCTGGCACTGGCCTTGGCGTTCGAGCCGCCAGAGCCTGGTGTCATGAGTCGCCCGCCGCGAAAGCCAGGTGAATCCATGTTGTCGGTGCAAGTGGTGTGGAGAATTTTACTGGTCTCGGTAGTTTTTACTGCTGGAGTGTTCGGGCAATTCCTGTTGGCACAGGCCCAAGGCGCTTCGCTGGAAACGGCCAGAACAATGGCGGTGAACACCTTGGTGATGATGGAGATGTTTTATCTGTTCAGCGTGCGTTACAGCTACGGGAGTTCGATCAGTTTCCAAGGCATGCTGGGCACACCGGCGGTCCTGTATTCAATTGCTGCGGTTGCGGTGTTTCAGGTGTTTTTCACCTACACACCGTTTATGCGGAATGCGTTTGGCTCTGAACCACTCAGCCTGCTGCAAGGCATACAGGTATTTGGTTTTGGCGTCGCTGTGCTGTTGATTGTCGAGCTGGAAAAGTGGCTGCGCCGCCGCTTTTCTGCGGCAGCCTGACGTATAAAAGGCTTAGCCTTTGCCGCGCATTTTGTTGGGGCCGCGCAGACAATCTTTTTCGATGTACTCAATGATGGCGCCTGCGATGTCCATGCCGGTGGCCTTTTCGATGCCTTCCAGTCCCGGTGAGGAATTCACTTCCAGTACCAGTGGTCCGTGATTGGAGCGAATGATGTCAACACCGGCCACATCCAGACCCATCACCTGAGCCGCTTTGGTAGCGAGCTTGCGCTCATCAGGGCGCAGTTTGACAACCTTGGCAGAGCCGCCGCGGTGCAGATTGGAGCGATACTCACCCGGCATGGCCGTGCGCTGCATGGCTGCCACCACTTTGTCACCCACAACAAAACAACGGATATCGGTGCCAGAGGCTTCCTTGATAAATTCCTGTACCAGAAAGTCGGCTTCCAGCCCACGGAACGCGGTGATCAAGCTTTCAGCCGCCTTGCGGGTTTCTGCCAGCACAACGCCATTACCTTGTGTGCTACGCAGCACTTTGACCAGCAGCGGTGCACCGCCGACAGAATTGATCAGATCGGTGGTGGCGTCTGCCGAATGCGCATAACTGGTGATAGGCTGACCAATACCTCGACGTGCCAGCAACTGATGCGCACGCAGTTTGTCGCGCGAGCGAGTAATCGCAATCGATTCGTTAACAGAGTAAGTGCCTCCTACCTCAAATTGCCTCAGCACAGCGCTGCCATACATGGTGACACTGGCGCCGATGCGCGGGATCACCGCATCAAACTCCAAGGCCTCAGGATCGCCGATGCCCTTATAAAAAACGGTGGGATTGTTGGCTGTGATGTTCATGTAACACTTCAGAACATCAATCACCCGTGCCTCATGCCCTCGCTCCTTGGCAGCCTCAACCAGTCGACGCGTTGAGTACAGTTTACCGTTGCGGGATAACACACCGATTTTCATGTTCAAATATCCTGGGAAAACACCTGGTCAGAACAGGCTGGGGAGGGTTCCGGTTAGTGTCCGGGGTCAAAAAAGGCGCACACATTACCACAAAACACATGACAAGCAAGTGGCACCGGTTGGCCCCCGGATTCTGTATTCTTTTTTATTTTTACCCGCTGCTTTGACCGCTTTACTGCCATTAAATTCACTGGCCGCGAGAATCTTGTTTTACGCTCACAGCTCATCATGACACCAGTTTCAATCCATAGCCAAAGCTTATCGGCAGATGGACGGAGAATGTGAATTTGCTTGAGTTCAGCCACAGGCTTGTGGTGCGTTATCGCGCATGCGAACATCTTGGTTCTTTAACCCAGATGACTTAATGCGCGGGTACAATTTTATGGCAGCAGCACAATGAGCAAGCCCCTGCAACTGCTCGCAATCGCGGCATCCCTGCTGTTGTTGGCAGTCCTGTTAAATGCGGGCGTGTTGTCAGCCGGCTGGCGTTGGGATGACCCCTCTATCCTGTTGCATGCGCATCAATTTTCCATCGTGCAGGATGTGCTGGACCCTGCCGTGTGGCAGCAGTTCTCGCCTGCCAATCTCACGCCTTTGCTGATTCTGTCGATGGAGATCGATCTGATTCTGGCCGGTATGTCGCCCTGGTTTTTTTATCTGCATCAATTGAGTTTGCTGGCTGCAGCTGCGTTTTTGCTGTTTGTGTTGTTGCGTTTATGGTGCGAGTTCAGGTTTGCGGTCGCCGGTGGCGTGCTGTTTTTATGTGGATTGCCCACCATGATGGTCGCCGAACAGCTGATGACACGCCACTATGCCGAGGGCCTGGTACTGGCCTTGCTGGCGCTTTACGGTTTTGTACGCTACCTGCGCACCGGTGCCTTGAGCATACTGACACTGGCTGTGCTGGCCTACGTGCTGGCGGTGATGGCCAAGGAAGTGTATGTGCCGCTGCCGGCCATGCTGCTGTGTCTGCCTGAAGCCTCATGGCAAAAGCGCGTGCGTGCCAGCGCGCCGTTTTTTGGGGTGCTGTTGTTTTATGCCGTATGGCGCAACTGGATGTTGCCCTCGGTCACCGGCGGTTACGTAGACAGCGCCAGCTACTTCAGCGCTGCATTTTTGCAACAGGTAGTTGCCTCTTACCTCAGCTTTCCGCGTCTGCTCAGTGGCGGCACATGGCCGTTGTTTGTGCTGCTGTATCTGCTGTTGATTGGCTATTACTTGCGGCAAAAATACCGGCATTCTCAGCAAACCTCGCACAGCCACGTGCCGAGTGTCTGGCCGTTGTTTAGCCTGTTGACAGCGGCCTTGGTGCTGTTGCCGCTGGCGCCCTTGGTGCAATCGCCAGGTATCGTGCAGGCCGATCGTTACCTGTTTGCCTTGTGGGCAGCGTTGAGTTTTTCGATGGCTTTTTTTGCGGGACGTTTTGCGGATGGCCGATCAAGGCCATGGTTATTAGCCGGGCTGGGTATGCTGGCCGTGCTCAGTCTTGTGCATGCACTGCCGGCACGCCAGGCCATGGCCGATGTCGGCAAAGCGTTTGATGTGCAAGGTGAATTTGTGTGGCAGCAGAATGATTCGGTTGCCTACCAACCTTCCGCGGAGGTGTTGCCCGCCTTATGGTTTGTGACCGGGCTTGTTGAGCTTAAAAAAGGTATCAGCTCAGGGACCTCGCCCGTTGTGGTGGTCGACGATATTTATCTCGCTCAGGCCAATGGCAAAGCTCTGTTTGCCTATGATCCGCAATGCCAATGTATGCGGGATCAGTCCGCCGATGCAGAGACGCGTCGTCAGCAACTGGAGGCGAGCCTGCGCCCACTAGCGCCAATGTCTGTGCAGTTTGACTATCAACAAAGCACTGTTACATGGCAGTTCGGCCCTTATACCGACGGCGTTTATCAGCTGGTCTCGGATCGGATCGGGGTGATACCCGCGCCACCACAAGGGCAGATGCGTGCGATTCTGGCCGAAGGCGCCAGTTTCTTTGTGCGATACCAGTCCCCAGAGGGATGGCAAAGTTATTCAGACGCGTTTCTGATCAAACACAATGGGATTGCCATCAATTGGGTCAGGGAGTAAGGCAGTGGACGCGATCGCGATCATTATTCCGGCATATAACGAAGCTCAATCCATTGCTGCCAATCTGGCCGTGATTCGTGCGGCCGTAGACACCATCGCCGATACCGAGTTTATGCTGGTGGTGATTGATGACGGATCACACGATGACACCGGCGCCATCGTGCGGCAATTGCATTCGCAAGACTCAAGGGTGCAATTGTTAAGTATGAACCGCCACTATGGCAAAGAGTCGGCAATTGCGGCAGGTTTGCAGGCAACCCGGCACCTTGATGCGGTAATCGTGATGGACAGCGATCTGCAGCACCCACCAGCGATGATTGTCGATATGGTGGCGCACTGGCGCAGCGGCGCTCGCGTGGTGGAAGCGGTCAAGGAATCGCGTGGCAATGAAAGTTTTATGCGTAGCACCCTGGCGCGCGTTTTCTACCGGCTGTTTAACTACTTTACGCGCCTTGGCATCGACGGGCATACAGATTTCAAGTTGCTCGACAAAGAGGTGGTTAACGCCTGCTGCAATCTGCCAGAGCACGGTCGATTCTTTCGAGGCCTTGTGGCCTGGCTGGGTTTTGAAACTGTGCAGATACTCTTTGATGTGCCACGATCAACGCGGCAACGTTCCGCCTGGGGCAGTGGTGCCCTGTTTCGTTATGCCATCGACTCCATTACCTCATTTACGGCCTTTCCCTTACAGATTGTGAGTGCGCTGGGCGCTTTGACCTTTCTGCTCAGCATCGTGATTGGTGGCATGGCCTTGGCTGACAAGCTGGCCGGGCGCGCCGTGGATGGTTTTACAACCGTCATTTTGTTGATTCTGATTATTGGCAGTGTACTGATGTTCAGTGTCGGGCTGATTGGAATTTATGTTGGCCGCATCTACGATGAAGTAAAACGGCGCCCGAATTTTTTGATCAACCGACACAAGAGTACCTTGCATGATTAAGTATGCCGCTGTGCTGATGCACGCACTTGTGCTGGCCACCTTGCTGGCGTCCTCTCATGGCATCCTGAAATGGGTCTCCAGCCAGCCGCATGATAACTACATAAGCATGTTGCTGGGGCATTGGAAAGCCGTGTTTGCGGCCCTGTCTGTCTACGGATTTATATTCTTTTATTACATTCTTGTGCTGCGCAGCAGTCCGGTGTCTATACTTTATCCAGTGTATACCGGTCTTTCGGTATTGTTTGTGCTGCTGATTGGTCGGCTGGTGTTTTCCGAGCCATTGACCAGTGTGCAGGTGTTTGGGGCAGCGTTGGTGCTGGCAGGCATAATTCTGATGGGGAGTGGCAAATAGCTGCCCCGCGCGGGAAAGTTGTGGATGGGAGCCGAAATGAAAAGAGTAGTGACAGGGTTGATGGCGGGGATGTTGGCGACGGTTTCGTTGACGCTGGCTGCGCAGGATCTTGATGCCTTTGCCGAGCGGGTCAGTGAGTTTACGCTGGATAATGGTTTGCACTTTATTGTGATTGAGCGACCGGTCGCGCCGGTTGCCACGTTTGTGACCTTTGTGAATGTGGGTGGAGTTGATGAGCCGGTCAACAATACCGGCGTTGCGCATATTTTTGAACATATGGCGTTTAAAGGGTCGAGTCGAATAGGCACAAACGATCACGAGGCGGAACAGCAGGCCTTACAGCGTATGGACGATGCCTATCGCGCATGGCTTGCAGAATCATACTCAACAGCGCCTGATCAGAGTCGGCTGGATTCACTTTGGCAGACTTTTGAACAATGGCAGACACAGGCTGGCTCCTATATCAAGAGTGAAGAGTTTTCCCAGATTATCGAGCGTGAAGGGGGGGTAGGCCTGAACGCATTTACCAGTGCGGACGCGACCGGTTACTTTTATTCTTTGCCGCAGAACAAAGCCGAGCTTTGGTTTTTTCTGGAGGCCGAACGCTTTATGGACCCGGTATTCCGCGAGTTTTATGTCGAAAAAGACGTCATCATGGAAGAGCGGCGTATGCGGACAGATTCCAACCCACAAGGCCGTCTGCTGGAGGAGTTTCTGAGTGTTGCTTACTCCGCGCATCCCTACCGTAATCCGGTGATTGGCTGGGCCTCGGATATCACGGCCACCACCATTGCGGATACCCAGCGGTTTTTTGAGACCTATTACGTGCCTTCCAACATGACAATCGCAATTGCCGGCGACGTCAAAACAGAGGAAATGCGGGCGTTGGCGGAAAAATATTTTGCAGCCATGCCTGCGGCGCCACATCCCCCTGCGGTTAAAACCATCGAGCCTGCACAGCGGGGTGAGCGTCGCTTTGTGATTGAAGAGCAAAGCCAGCCGCTGTTTATCGCCGGTTATAAAACGGTGGCTGCCGGGCATCCTGATGCGGCGGCGCTGGAAATGCTGAGTCAGATTCTGTCGGCCGGACGAACGTCCCGACTTTATCAACGCATGGTGCAGGATGAGCAGCTGGCACTTGGTGTGCAGGCGCTGACCGGATTCCCGGGGTCGCGGTTTCCCTCATTATTTGTGACGTTTGCCGTGCCCAATATGGGTGTGTCACTGGCCTCTGTGGAACAGGTCATTAATGAAGAAATCGAAAAGGCCAAACAGGGTGATATCCACCAGGAAGAACTTGATCGCGCGGTGACCAATGCGCGTGCAGGTGTGGTGCGGGGGCTTAACTCCAACATGGGGTTGGCGCTGGGGCTGGCACAGGCGCATGCCCAGCGCGGAGACTGGCGTGAGGCGTTTTCGTACCTGGAGGATCTTGAGGCAGTCACACTGGCTGATTTGCAGCGTGTTGCCCAACTGTATCTGGTGCCTGGCAATCGTACCGTTGGCATGATCAACAACAGCAGCGTGCAGCAGGAGTGATGACTGTCATGATGATAAAACAAATGATGTTGATTGGCCTCCGGCGACTGACCATAACCAGCGCCCTGACGCTGGCAAGTATTGCTGTTGCTCACGCGCAATCTGCTCCCAACCCCTGGGAAGCTTTTGAGTATCCCGAGATCAATAATTTTGACATGCCGGCGCTGGAGATTTTTGAGCTTGAAAATGGCATTCGTTTTTATCTGGTTGAAGACCGTGAATTGCCGCTTATCGATCTGACGGTACTGGTACGCACTGGCGGAATTCTGGTGCCTGATGACAAAGTGGGGTTGCAAAATCTGACCGGTGCCGTCATGCGCAGTGGTGGTTCTGTGAACTACCCAGACAATGAGCTCAACCGAATGCTGGAGAATCGCGCGGCTGAAATTGAAACGGAAATCGGATTCAGTTCGGGCTCGGCGCGGATGAATGTGCTGGCCGATGATTTTGAAGCTTTACTGCCGGTTTTTCTGGATGTGTTGGTCAACCCAGCATTTCCTGAGGAGCGTTTGCAACTGGCCATTACGCAGCAGCGCAGCAGTATTGCGCGTCGCAATGATGATCAGGGCAGTGTCGCCAATCGAGAGTTTCAGCGACTGATTTATGGGCAGCAATCCAAATACGCACGGCGCATAGAAAACGCAACGCTGAGTAACATCACACAACAAGATGTGCTGGATTTTCACAAGCAGGCATTTGTGTCGCGCAATATGATGGTCGGGGTGACCGGTGATTTTGATGTCGCTGAGATGCGAGCACTGTTAAGTGACGCGTTTGCCGTGGTGCCGTCCGGCGATGAGAGCCTGCTGGAATTCCCGCCCGTGGATTACAGCTTTGATTCGGGCATTTTTCTGGTGGATAAACCAGATGTGAATCAGAGTTATGTGCTGCTCGGACACATTGGTGGTATGCGTGACAGTCCGGACTATGCGGCCTTACAAGTCATGAACAGAGTGTTAAGTGGCGGTTTTTCAAGCCGCTTGATGCAGGTGGTGCGCAGCGAACTCGGGCTTGCGTACTCGGTGTTCGGATCTTATGGCAGTGGCTTATATTTTCCCGGCACTTTCAGTGCTGGCGTGATGACACAAAGTGATTCCACCGCCGCTGCGATTGAGGCCATTGTTGCTCAGATCAGGCGTCTTCAGGACGAACCCATCAGTGATGCGGAATTACGTGATACCAAGGACCAATTCCTCAACACACTGGTGTTCCAGTACCCCGGTATCAGTGCAGTGTTGCGTGAGCGTATGAATAATGATTACGCAGGGTTGCCGCCAGATACTTTTGAGCAGTTGGTTGCACAGATTCAGCAAGTCACCGTGGCTGATGTGCAGTCGGTGGCACAGCGTTACCTGAGACCGGATACCTTGCGGATACTGGTCGTAGGCAATGCCGCTGAGCTGGGTGATCAACTTGAGCGCTTTGGTAATGTGCAGCCGGTGGATATCAGTATTCCGCAGTAAGCATTTTTAAGACATAACAACAATAAGAGGGCAGGACGTGGATATCGCCGGCATTCGTTCCCGCACCATCAGGTTTGGCACACTGACAATCAGCTTTCATCCGCTGGTATTTATCTGCCTATGCTCCAGTCTGGGCATGTTTATCAGCCTGGGCTTCTGGCAACTGGATCGAGCGGATGAAAAGCGTGCTCTGGCCATGGCGATGCAACAGCGTGCCGTGGCGGAACCGGTTGCGCTGAGTGCTTTGCACAGTTTGGCAGAGAGTGTGGCAGACAGTGTGGCAAACACTACGCAGTCTGATACAGCCCAGAGTCCCGACCCGGCGCCCGGCAATATGACCCGGGTGCAACTCTCCGGTGAATATCAGCATGACATTTCATTTCTGGTGGCTTTTCAGTTTTTTCAGGGGCGCGCCGGATATGAACTGGTGACACCGCTGAGACCGACTAATGGCGGGTCATTGGTGTTGGTCAGTCGTGGTTGGATGTCGGCCGGCGCCGATCTGGGTCGGCCAGCGGTACCCGCCGGTGTTAGTGGCGAGCAAACGCTAATTGCCCAAATACACGTGCCGGAGTTTGACGTGCCCGCAGGGGAGGTGACCGACACGGATTGGCCTGTGCGTTTGCCTCGAATGAATGTAAAACAAGCGGAACAATTGCTGGGCGAGCCAGTCTATCCCTATGTGTTGCGACTGGAGGCTGATCAAGCGGGGGTGCTGTCACGCCACTGGAGCATCCCCCGCGTTGAAACGCGGGGGCATTTTGCGTATGCCATACAGTGGTTTGGTATTGCACTGCTGGTATCAATAGCCGCTTTGTTTTATTCCAGCAATCTCGCGCAACTGATCAAGGACTGACAGCCCGTGTGTCTGCCACCTACAACTTAGCGCGGAACCGCAACAATCTGCAGCTCTACACGTCGGTTGCTGGCACGACCTTGTTCATTATCATTGCTTGCAATTGGGCGATCCGGGCCAACACCTTGCACCAGCAAGCGGTTCTGATCAACGCCACGTGACGCCAGGTAGTTGGATACACTGCCAGCCCTGCGGTTTGACAGGTTGTAGTTGTAGTCACGAGCGCCCGTTGAATCGGTATGGCCGACCACTTGCAGGCGTGTATCGGTAAATTTGTAAAGCACCTGCGCCACCGAATCCAGCACCGGGAAAAAGTCCGGGCGTATGTCATATTGATTGGTGTTAAAGGTGATGTTGCCAGGCATGATCAGATCGAGTTGATCGCCGTTGCGGTTGACCTGAACACCCGTGCCTTGCAATTCTTCGCGAAGCTCTGCTTCCTGCGCATCCATGTAAGCGCCAACACCTGCGCCAATGGCGCCACAGCCCAGCGCCGCATTTCGTGCATGTTGACCGCTGTCGATAGCGCCCACCAGCCCGCAAACAACACCGCTGATGGCGCCATATTGCACGGCGCGACTGGTTTGTTGTTGGCCTGTGTACGGGTTGATTGTGCTGCAAGCCGCCAATGCGGCAGCAGACGTCAGCAAAACAATTGATTTGATAAATGTAGACATAATGGCATTCCTTTAGTGTGTGTGATCTGCCTGCAAGCGTGTGAATCAGTATTGATTTGTTTCTGATCAATAACACTGCAAGTAATCAGGTGTAGCTTAGTATTGGTCAGAGCACATGAACAAAACATGAACAGAAAATGAGCTGGAGCAAAAATTCTATGAAAGCAAATGTGGGTGTAGCGGATAAATCCGTACGAATTGTGGCTGGAGCGGTTCTGATAGCATTGACGTTGATGGGGACTATCGGCGTTTGGGGCTGGATCGGGCTAGTGCCTTTGCTGACAGGGCTGTTGAACTTTTGTCCACTGTACACCGTTCTGGGTGTGAATACCTGCAAAAAGCCTTGATTGCTGGTAGATAGTGCCTGTTTTTAAGCATTCACATCATTTGCCGATGAGTATTGCCTGCGCCAGATGATAGGCACTGAGCCAGGCGCCTTCGACGCGGCCTTGATTCAGCCAATCGCCGCAAATACCTAGACCGGTTTGCGGTTGCCAGATAAAACCTGGCGCGTTCAGCGATTGTTGCGCTTGCGCGAAACGCCAGCGGTGCGCGCTGGCATGTATCGGGACATGCCGATCGGCGTTCAGGCCGCAGATAACATTAAATTCAGCGAGCATGGCCTGAATGACATCGGTATTCTGAGTCTCAAGCTGTTGTGAAGACCAGCCAGTGCTCGCATGCAACAACCAGCTTTCACCAACAGGCCGCGAGGGTTTGCTGCTGTCTCGGCAGATCCAGCTCAGGACAGGTTTGCTGTTGTCCGGATTCACAAATGCTGCATCAAATGGCAAGGGTAAGCGTTCCGCAAAATGCAGCATCAGGGCCCAGCAAGGGCTGAGCGCATGTTGTTGAGTTGATGCGCGTGCCTGCTCGACAAAGGCTAATGGCACATCAGTCGACGCGGCAAGCAAATCATCCACCTGTTGCGCAGGCAAGGCAATAACAAGCTGGTCAAACGGGCCTGCCAAGTTGTTTTGACTGTCGATAGCCAGCATCCATTGATCTGCCTGCTTTTTTATGGACACGACACGTTGTTCACAACGGACTGACAGATCTCTGGCCAGTTGGCGAGCCGGCGCGCTCATGCCGGGTACTCCGACATACCGTGTTAATTTGCCGGCATGCTGACTCTGCAGATCGGGTTTAACACCAAAGCTGTGCAGTATGGGTGACCAGATACTGACTACACCTAGGGCGATCCACGCGTCCACTTGTTTAATAAACAAAGCATCCCGGGCGGTAAAATATTGCGCGCCGTGATCACATTGCCAAGTGGACACAGGGTTTTGATCCGCGCTGATGTCAAACCGACGTGTGCTCATGCGCCCACCCGCGCCTCGTGATTTTTCAAACACGGTCACGCAGTACCCTGCTGTTTGCAGATGGTGCGCACAGGCTAGCCCGGCAAGACCAGCGCCTATCACTGCCACTTGTTTTCTTGGGATCGACATCGTCTGCTATCTCTTTACCAGGTAATGGCCGCGCCCGCCCAGTCAAGGTAGGAGGCTTCCCCATCCACTGGCAAGGCAGAGCAGATTGTCAGCAGTTGGGCTGCCACAAATTCAGGTGTGAACAGTTTGTCTGCAGGCACATTTTTCTGGAACGGCCGGGACAGTGAGGTATCCACTGTGCCGGGGTGGAAGGCAAACAACTTGACGCCGGGGGCGCGCCGGGCATACTCAATGGCCGCTGTTTTGATCACCATATTGAGCGCGGCCTTTGATGCACGGTAGCTGTACCACCCGCCCTTATGATTGTCGCTGATGCTGCCAACGCGCGCACTGAAAACGCTCACTACACAGCGCGGGGAGTTCTTCACAACCGGCAGCAGGGCTTGTAACCAGAGTGCGGGCAGAATGCTGTTGATATGCATCAGTTCCGCCATCTGCACAGCATCAATGTCCTCGATGCGTTTTTCAGGTTTGATGTGCTCATTGTGTAATACGCCCGTACAGATAAAAACATGACTGAACGGGCCAGGCAATGTGGAGCCCAATTGCCTGATCGCTTCAGCGGAGTAGTCACAGCTCAGATAACTTACCTGTACGTCGCTTCCGGCGACGGCGCGTTTGCCGGGTACGGGCAGTTGTCGACTCACGGCGATAATGTTGTTCACCGTGTGTTGATCAATCATGGCAGTGATTAATGCCTGAGCAATGGCACTGCCAGCGCCGATGACCAATGCCTTGGATGCAAAATTATTGTTGAGTTGAATATCATCATCCAATTTGTCAGCGCGATCGGCAGTCGTGTCAGAGTTCATTGATATGCTCCAGCAAATAGGAAGACCGCAGGTGTAGCGCCTGCTTTTTGTCGTCGCTCATGCGCTCATAGCTGCGATAGATCATGCTCATGCGGGGATTCCTGGCGAACTGATCGGCGTGGCGTGAAACAAAGTGCCAATACAGACTGTTAAACGGGCAACTGTTGTGTTCCGTGGATGTTTTAACCTGGTACTCACAGTGGCGGCAGTAGTCAGACATTTTATGGATATAACTGCCAGATGCCGCGTAGGGTTTGCTGGCTAACAAACCGCCATCGGCATGCATCACCATTCCCAGGGTATTTGGCAACTCGACCCAGTCATAAGCATCCGCATATACTGCCAGATACCAATCACAGATTTGCGTTGGTATGACACCTGCGAGCAGGGCAAAATTTCCGGTCACCATCAAACGCTGAATATGGTGTGCGTATGCGTGATCAAACGTGTTTTTAAAACAGGCTTTCATACACGCCATACGCGTTTCGCCTGTCCAGTAATAATCAGGCAGATTACGGGTGTTGTTCAGGCTGTTTTGTTCGGCGTATGCAGGCATATTCATCCAGTAAATGCCGCGAACATACTCTCGCCAGCCGATGACCTGTCGGATAAAGCCTTCAACAGCATTGAGTGGTGCCAACTGATCGCGCCATGCGCGTTCTGCGGCCTGACATACTTCCAGCGCCGTCAATAACCCACAATTGAGACTGGTAGAAATCAGGCTGTGAAACATGAAATGCTGCGACTGTTGCATGGCATCCTGATAATCACCAAACCAGCGCAGCCGGGTATCGATAAATCCCGCAAGCGCCTGCAAGGCTTGTTCGCGGTTTGTTGGCCAGTTGAAGTGTGTGAGTGTGCCGGGATGACTGACAAACTCCTTGTCAACCAGCTCAAAAACCGTGGTATCAATATCGTCATAAACAAACGCTGGTCGACTCGGAATCGCGGGGTCGCCGCGATACGGTTCACGATTATCGCTGTCAAAGTTCCATTGCCAACCAACGGGCTGGTCACCCTCCATCAACAAGCCGGTTTTGCGGCGCATTTCCCGATAAAAATACTCCATGCGCAGTTGTTTGCGCCCCTGCGCCCACTGCGCAAATTCGTCTTTTGTACAGATAAAACGTGTGTCTTCAACAAGTGTAACCGGTACCCCAAGTTGTTGCGGCCATGTGTCCAGCATCTGTTGGTGCAAGCGGTATTCGCCACATTCCGTCACGTAAATTTGATCAACCGGATTTTGGGCCAGAAATTCCATTAAGACGTCATTCAAACCTATTTCTGGTTTGTCTCTATCATAATAATGGTAATGGACTTGCCAGCCATCAGCCTGCAATTGCCGGGCAAAGTGCCGCATCGCGCTGAAAATCAGTGCTATTTTCTGTTTGTGATGTGCGACATAACGAGCTTCTACACCCACCTCTGCCATCACGATCCAGTCGCGTGTTTTACTGAGTTTCTGCAGACTCGAGATGGACGCGCTGAGCTGATCACCCAGTATCAGAGCAATATTCACAGCTTGGGCTGGCAGCGATCGCTTTCACACACAGACGGTCTGCCGAACCAGCCTGAAATGCGATGCCGATGTTTGGCAAAGTATAAGTACACCTGATCTGCAACAGGTTTGATCAGCGGCCAGCGCATAAACGCAAACCAGTGGCCTTTGCCAACCAGCGCCCAGGCCATGCAGGTCACATCCAGGCCGAGGATAATGCGGCCATCCGGTAATTCGCCATGCAAAATGCGATCAGCTTTGACCGCATCGATATGGGGAAAGCGCTGGGCAAAATCTGCCGCATTGATGTCCTGCATATCCAGCAAACCTTGTTTATCCAAGCGTTTGATGTGATTGATTTCTTTGGTGCACAAAGGGCAAAGCCCATCGTAGTAAACCCGTAAAGCAGACATCTTTACTTTCCCCACGTGTAAAAACAAATCGCTGGAAACACGGCGTAGATCAGCGACGTGTGCTGAAGCGTTTGATCTGGCCATCCAGATCTACACTCAGCGCATTGAGTTCGGACGACAAGGCTTTCAGATCAACAGCCTGTGCAGCATTGCTGCGCGCAATCCCATCAACTTCCCGCAAGTGTTTGGCGACATCATCACCCACCGTTGATTGTTGTTGGGTTGCCGTCGCAATCATGTCATTGATGCGAGAGATCTGGCTGATTTCACTGGCCATGCCTGACAGTGTGTTGGCACTGGCATCTGCAGCCTGCAAACAGCGTTGCACGGAGGTTTGGCTGCGGCCCATCGCCTCGCGAGCAGATTGTGAGGCGTGCTGTAACCTCAAGATAAAATCCTGAATTTCATTGAGCGATTGGGCAGTGCGCTGAGACAGATTGCGCACTTCATCCGCAACAACCGCAAAGCCCCGACCCTGATCGCCCGCACGTGCTGCTTCGATGGCAGCATTTAATGCCAGTAGGTTGGTTTGCTCAGCAACGCCCCGAATGACATCAACCACTTGATGAATATCATTAGCCAATTGCGCAGCACCCACAACAGCTTCGCCGGTCAGATCGATGTCGACATTTAACGAGGTGATTTCGGCTTTGATGTTCTGCATGGCCCGGTTGCCTTGTTGTGCATGATGGTCAGCATTGCGCGCAGAACTGGCTGCTTGTTCCGCGTTGCGAGCGACCTCGGCGGTAGCAGTACTCATCTCGTGCATGGCCTGCACCATGTACTCACTTTCCGACGCCTGACGCTCAGCACTGGTGCTCACGTGTGTTGACTTATCAGCCAGGGCGCTGCCCATTTCGCGCATATTATCTAGTTTTTTGTTTACACCGCTGACCAGATTCTCCAGTTGGTTCAGAAAACCGTTAAAGGCATCAGTCACCGGACTGTCAAACGGCACGCGGTAAGACAGGTTGATATGTTGTCCATCGGCCGTAATTTGATGCGTGGTATCAGCCAGCGATTCACCTTGCAGGGCGTCTCTTTGGGCAAGGATAGCCAGATAAACCAGCACCACCGCCTCAGCCACCACATAACCGGCGTGGATAAAGATCATCGATAACATGGGATGTTCAGTGACGTAGACACCCACGCCATTTACCTGCAAATAGAAAAACAGGAAGTGATGGACAGCAATCACTACGGTAGCCACTACGATCGGCAACCAGTCACGGTAAAAAATCAGCAGAGCCAGCAGCACAAAAATCGAAAAATGCATTTCAACCGTGCCATGCGCTTGATGGATATGCAGCGCCGACATCACCATAAATCCGGTAGCGATCGCGCAGCGCATCACGCGCGTACCCGCCATGGTGTTGAGCAGTACAACTGCGGTGGCCAGGGTTAGGCCGCTCACAACTATGGACGCCAGCCAGGTGCCATGCCAGGGTGCCAATGCCAGGGAATAAAGCACACAGACGCCGAGAACACCTGTCATGATCATATCGGCACGTTTGTAAAATGCCAGGCTTTGGTTTGATGTAGCGTGAGAAGAAGCTATCGAATGTGGAGTACGCATGCTATTCCTGTGACTGCGGCTAAACAGAAAGACGTCCCTGAAGTTTTAAGCTCCCTGCCTTGACACTGTCGGCGGGATACTCAACTTCTTGACTCGATCGGCTGAATATTTGTACGTCGAGCTCCTCTGACTGGTTCATGTTTATCAGGGACGGACGTCTTTATTACCGTTTTGTCACAATTTCATGGTTTACTTTGTCCATGATTTGGCAGTGCTTGTCATGGGTCAATGGCTGGCAATGCCGGTTTCCGGTATTCAGGAGTAATGTGAATGAGTGTTGTATCGAATAAGGGTCTGAGTCGACGTGGATTGTTAAAAGGCGGCGCCGCAGCCATGGCTGCTGGCTTGAGCCCGGTCGTCAGCGCACTGCAATCGCTGGCTAGCAACCAATCAGGCAGTGCAGCTACCGCGTCACGTTTGTCTGACAGTCCTTACGGCCCCATTTCGCCAGTGAACGATGAAGTGACCGGATTGCCCTTGCTGCAGTTACCCGCGGGTTTTTCCTATGCAAGCCTGTCATGGGTGGGTGATTTGATGAGTGATGGTAAACCTGTGCCTGAGCGACTTGACGGGATGGGTGTGGTTGCGCTGGAGGGCAATGAGATTGTTCTGATTCGTAATCATGAAGTTGGCACGGGTGCGTTAATCCCTGCGTCAGCATGTTACAGCAAGACTGCGCGCCCGGATGGCAGCTATGCAGCGGGCGGCAATACCACCATTCGTTTTTCCCGTCAGGCCAAACGCGAAATTTCTACAACGCCCAGCCTTGGTGGCACCTTGGTCAATTGTGCCGGCGGCGTAACCCCATGGGGGACATGGTTGTCTTGCGAGGAAACCACCACCGATATGACGGCAGAAGGTGGCCTCAAACATGGTTATGTTTTTGAAGTGCGTGTTGACCCGACCCAGACCACGGCGATGCCAATTGTGGACATGGGGCGCTATAAGCACGAAGCCGTCGCAATCGATCCGCGTGACAGTTTTGCTTATCTGACAGAAGACAGTCGAAATCGCTCTCCTGTGTACCGTTTTATTCCGCGCGACGATTCACAGACGCCTGGCGCCCTGGAAAAAGGTGGTCGCTTGCAGGCGGCCAAAATTGTTGGCCAAGGTTTTACTGAATTGTTTGTCCCGATACCTGGGCAAACCCACCAGATTGAGTGGGTGGATATTGCGAACCCCGATATGGATCCAGACGGTGATGCCAGTGGCCCTTATCTGCAGGCGCGCGATGCAGGAGCATTGAGCCTGAGTCGTGGTGAAGGCATTGTGTACTTCGAAGGCATGATTTATATCGTGGACACCAGCGCTGGCGTTAATGAAGCAGGACAGGCAGGGTTTGGTGATGGTGCCGTCTGGATGTTGGATCCGGTGGCCGGATCCTTGCGCTGCCTGTTTGCCTCGACCAACCCGACCATGGCCAATAATCCGGACAACATTGCCATCAGCCCTCGTGGCGGATTGATGATGTGTGAGGACGGTGGCGGTGCAGAGGATGACTTTGGGTTTGGCGAGCGCATCATGGGGCTGACCACCAGCGGTGAATCCTATATTTTTGCCAAAAACAATATTGTGCTGACTGCCGCACAGATTACTGCTGCCGGCAAAAAATGTGATCCGGGTGATTACCGTGATCGCGAAATTGCAGGTGTCTGTTTTGATCCGCAAGGCGAAATCATGTTTGTAAACATTCAGACACCCGGTGTTACTTTTGCCATCTGGGGGCCTTGGGAACGCGGCCCCGTTTAAGCACTTACTGGGTTTCCAGGCGGCGCGCGCCAGCCAGAATACCGGGCAAGGCATAGTTGCCCTCGTGGCAGGCGTATTCATAGATGCGTTCAGTCGCAGGGCGACGGTACAGAATCATTTCTGCCGTCCACGGCTGGGTGTATGCCACCTCATCATTCATGGTGAAGCTGTAAACAATTTCATCGGGCGAGACCATACGGAATTTTTCGGTAACCTGCAGGCCGGGTCCGGAACCGTAGTGTGATTGCTGAGGGTGCATATTGCGTGTACTGACCACCAGCGTATCGCCTTCCCACTGCGCCACCGAGTCGCCCATCCACTTGTAAACATCAGCCGGCAAGTGCGCTGAATTCAGGCGCACAATGCGCGCGTCATGCATCATCTCCGCCATGATCATCACGTGATTGTCGGTTTGCACAATCTGGTAATTGTTGTTGTAGATGATGGGCATCATGGGCGGCCCGGCACTGGAGTTTGAGGTGCGGAAGTCGTAAAACAACAGGCAGCGTTCGCCAATGGTAGTCATTTCGGGACCGAGGAAGGCGTCTGCGCCATGAATGTCGCGCAAAGCTTCCATAAAATTCTGTTCAGGTGCATCGCTACGAAATGGGATTTTGCCATCGGGTGGGTCAATGATCATTGAGGTACGGAATTCTCCGTCAATCTGCGTGATCTGCGTGCCACGCTCCAGCCAGAAAGTATTGTAGGCGGCCGCCGTGTTGCCATCTGTTGGCGGCGCTCGATTGGGATCGCTGGGGGCATCGGCGGCAAGCTCACGGCCTTGCGCGTCCTGCTGCATCTGCTGCGCTTCCTCCGCGGACATAAAGCGGCGGTCAGCAAAGCGGGCGGGGCGTTCCAACGGTGTTTGAGTTGCGTTGGTCCAGATGCCTTGCAAGTCAGGTGTGCCCTCCGCAGTGCGCGGAAGGGCAACAGCAGAGTTCGCAACATTCTGGCCGATAGCAGCAGGTGTGCTGATCAGGCAGAGTATTGCCAGCAAACAACAGCGTGTCGGGTTGGTCATGGCCTTGTCTTCTTGTTGGTGTAAGTGGCTCACAAACGTGTTTGTCATCACTATACCTGAGACTGGCGTGCAGGAGCCAGACAGCTGTGTTCTGAATTCTTGGTCCCTCGCGTACCTACCTCTGTTATCCAGATATAAATGTTGATGGTATTGACAATCATTCCCATTACGATTTATTCTTTTGTCCATCAACACCGCTGGCGTCACTTTACAGAGACCAGCCACACATAGAGACGTTTGTATGTACGTATGCATTTGCCGCCAGATTACTGATTCACAGATCCGCCAGCGCTGTCAGGACGGGGTTACCACCTTCTCCGAGCTGCGAGCGGAACTGGGTCTTGCCAGTGATTGCGGGCGATGTGGTCGTTATGCACGTGAACTCATCGCAGAAGTTGCTTCTGCCGATCAGTGCCGGGCCATGTCTTACGCTGCCTGACGCATTTTCTCCCTTCGTAACAGCAAACCATAAGCATTCTTGTTATTAATTTCTTTTCCTTGTATCTCAAATACTTAAGATTTGCTGGCGCTTGACATTTACGGCGCGTCCGAGGCAGTCTGTATACCTCAATACGCTTATCCATTACACGCCGTTTGTATGCCGTTCATCTGGCATAGGCAGGAGTTTTTATGAAAGCCGACAAAACCATGATCAAGCACCTGAACAAGGCACTGGGCAATGAACTGGTGGCCATCAATCAGTATTTTTTGCATTCACGCATGTTCAAAGATCGCGGGCTCAGCAAACTGGCCGGCAAAGAATATGAAGAATCCATCGATGAGATGAAACATGCAGACAAGCTTATCGAGCGTGTTTTGTTTCTGGAAGGGCTGCCCAATTTGCAAAGCCTGGGCAAGCTTTTTATTGGTGAACATACTAAAGAGATGCTGGAGTGTGATCTCAAGTTGGAGATGATCGCTATTCCGGATCTGCGCGAAGGTATCGCCTACGCCGAATCGATCAAGGACTACGTCAGCCGTGAGTTGCTGGTATACATTCTCGAAAGTGAGGAAGAGCACGTGGATTGGCTGGAAACTCAGCTGAAACTGATCGAATCAGTTGGCATTGAGAATTACCAGCAATCCATGATGTAGTTTGGCGTTTCGACCCTAATCAGGCAGATACCTTAAACCACGAGACCGACTCCTGAAGATCACTGGCCAGCTTTGCCAGTTCATCGCTGGCCGCCGTGGTTTGAGCGGTACCTGCCGCTGACTGCTCGGCCAGTTCACGAATACTGGTGACATTCCGGTTCAGCTCTTCAGTGGTCGCAGTTTGTTGTTCGGCTGCGCTGGCGATTTGCATGTTCATGTCACGGATGGTGGTCACCGCTGCTGTGATGCTGTCGAGTGATTGTGTTGCCTGATTCGCCAAGGCAACACCTTGGCCTGCTTTGTCTCGACTGTTTTCCATCAGCGTCACCGCCGAGTGCACACCTGATTGTAAATTGCGGATCATGCCATCAATTTCGCTGGCAGAGTCTTTGGTGCGATTGGCCAGGGTGCGCACTTCATCAGCGACAACTGCAAAACCTCGTCCGTGCTCACCCGCACGCGCAGCCTCAATGGCAGCATTCAGTGCCAACAGATTGGTTTGTTCTGCAATGCTCATGATGACATCCAGCACTCTTGAAATGGATTGGCTGTCGACAGCCACGCGCTGCATGCCCTCAGCCGAGACGTTTAAATCTGCCGATAAGGCCTCAATTGCAGTTGCAGCACGTTTGGCTACCGCAGAACCATGAACAGCCTGATTGTCAGTGTCCGCCGCAGCCGTGGATGCGCGTAAAGTGCTTTGGCTGACTTCTTGAACAGTGGCGTTCATTTCATTGATAGACACAGCAACCATGTCTGTATCCGATCGTTGTTTGAGCACATTTTGTGCACTATGACGCGACACGCTGGATAACTCCTCCGCAGAGGATGCAAGTTGGTTGGTTGCGTTAATAATCTTCTTGATCAATTGTTCAAACTGGGAAGCAATGCTGTTAAAACTGTCACCAATCAGGCGTAGCTCATCATTGGCATCAACCTGCACACGCGCATTCAAGCTGCCTGAAGATACTGCGCTGGCCATTTCTGCAATCTGATGAACACTTTTATTGATGGCCATAAAAAGGCAAGTGAACAAGTAACTGAGCAACAGCAGGATGCCTACAACCAGCCCGATATCCAGCATACGCATTTGTTCTGCGTCTCCCAGCCTGTCAGAAAGCAATTGATCAAGCAGAGGATTGATGGCGTCGAACAACGCGTAACTCGCACTGATAGAGGTGCTGGCAGTATCAAAAATTTCTGTGCCGGAGACCACAATAAACTCCGGGTCCATAATGTTGGTACGCAATTCACTTGCCAGTCGGCTGATGGCATCTCTGTTGCTGATACGCAGGTTGTTTAATACTTGAGACAACGCGGCATTTTCCGCAAATGCGCTGTCCAGGCCCTGCTCAAGATCGTTGAGCGCAGCAGTCATGTTCACCAACAGGATTTCGAGCGCGATGCGTTGTGTATTGTTGAGAATGCCTTCAGCGGCCGCGCTGCTGGCATGGGCGCGCGCTTGCCCCATGGCTTCAGTCAATGCCGGCAAACGTTGCACCATGGCATCACCAAGATAATAGGTATCGAGGTGTGGTGAGAGTGACAACTCATAGTGATCTGCTGCGTGTTGCATCAATTCCGTGAGTGTCTGAATAAGTCGGGTATGAGCGTCAAAACTCGAATCAGCATTGAGTGCTGTCAGATTGCCACTTAAACTCGCCCACTGCTGTTGAATGGATTGGATCAACTGTTTGCTTTGCACCGATTCGCTGCTGTTCAGTGAGTGACTGCTCAGCGCATTCACGCTGTTCTGTATGCGTGTGCGCAGTTCGGCGGCTCGGCTTTGTGCACTGCTGTCTCCACTGCGCACAATAGTCGCCATCAAACCTCGATGTTGTTGAATCAAGTCCAGCGGCGAGCGTGTTGCGGTAATGAACTGTACACCGTCTCGCTCGTTGGAAAGTAACGCTATGTCATCATTGACTGACTGCAAGACGATGCTGCTTAACAACAGCAGTGGCAGCATGACACACAGAAAAATGGCGAGAAATTTTGTTTTGAAGCCAACGCGGTTAAGCAGGTGGATGGCCGGGGCAAATATAAAATTCATTCTCAAAACTCCTCTGGGCGAGCTTGTATACAGACGATTTGTTGTTGCCTGAATGTGTCGTCAATAACGGGCTTTGACTTTAGCTGCGTACGGCCAAGTTAAAGAATGTCTTGGACTTTTTTTAAGAGACGGGATACTCATTGCATTGCCAGTAGGGTTTTGCCTCATAAAAATAAGCAAAGCCCTACAGAGGCCGCATAAAAAGCATGACGCAGATCAGTGAATTTGAATCCGAATATCACTAGAATCGGCCACCGCATATACCCTGCTCGGGTATTCATGCGTGGATCATCCCGGCAGAGTGTATATGAGAAAAACATCAAGACCATGGGATGCTCAGTTGTCTCGGGTTGAGCAACGTCTGGCAATTTGGTTGTCCCCCAAATTCATAGGTGCGATGGTTACCGCAAGCTGTTTCGTCTTGCTTGCTGTTTCGGTGTTAGTGCCCGTGGATAGATGGCTTATCTGGACGCCAGTAGCAGGACTTGGCCAAAATACACTTCTAGTATTATTTCTATTCGGGGTGACGCTGCGAGTCGGGTTTTTACCTCAAACCTGGCCATCACTGATCTTAATCACGTCCCCACTCGTGTTGGCCAGTATCGTGATTGTGCAATCGTTATCAAACTGGTTGCCGCCTGATGGCTGGTACCGACTTCTGATAAATACCGAAGGTGCATCGTCGCTATGGCCCGGTCGTATGTCCGCGATCGAGGCGCAGTTACTGTTCCTTACTGCAATCGCCGGGATATTGCTCAGATTCACCGCAAAGGCTGCCATTGCAGTGGCGTTTTGCTTGATAACTGCCATTACGCTGTTCAGTGCGGCACGTTCTGCTGCTTTTTTGCTCAGTATTGATTTGGTGGCACCTGATAATTTTCTGGCTGACAGTGTCAATCCATTTCTGGCGGTTCTGTTGTTTTTTGTGTCAATGGCACTTGCCCGCTTGCTGATTGGTCATCCGATTTATCTGGCATGGGAAAAACGTTTTCCTGGGCAAAGCGCTTTTGTGAAGGTGGCCGCGCTTGTTAACCTGCTGATCGTAGCCGCCGCAACAGCAAGCCTTGGATACGCACGGCAGGGACAGTTTGGCACGGCGGCTTTTGTACTGTTGCTTTTGTCTGCTATTACCTTGATGGTGATTTATGTGCGCATAGTTTCCGTGGTTGAGGAGCGGCGTCTGGTAGAGCGTGCACTCACGAATCGGGAAACAGCCTTAGAGAAAGCCCAGACGATTGGGCGCATCGGCAGTTGGCGTTTGAATTGGCCACAGGGCGAGTTGGAGTGGTCTGCTGAAACCTACCGGATTTTTGGATTGCCGAAGGGTCAACCTGTCACCCTTGAGGCCTTTACATTGCTGATCCATGCGGATGACTTTGATGCATTCCAGCTGCGTTGGCGCAACGCACTGGAAGGCGAGGTATACGATTTTGAGCACCGTATTTTGGTGGGTAAACGGATCAGATGGGTGCGTGAGCGCGCAGATTTTCAATGGAATGATGACAAAACCCAATGTGAATGTCTGGGCACGGTGCAGGACATTACCGACTCAAAGTTAAAAGAAATTAAACTGCTGCGTTCACGCGAGCTGATTCGTAAACTGGCGGCACATAATGAACAAATCCGTGAGCAAGAAAGGATCAATATTGCCAGAGAGTTGCATGACGAAATGGGCCAACATTTGACTGCGTTACGATTGCAGACCGCGATGGTACAAATGAAACACGGCGGATCCAGTGGACCCTTTAATGATCAGCTTCAAGACATAAAAATCCGTATCGATAACACCATTGATGTGGTGCGCAATGTGGCTGCCAGATTGCGACCACCGGCGCTGGATGCTGGCCTGGTGGCTGCCTGCCAATGGATGCTGCAAAACTATGTTGAACCCGCTGGAATCACTGCACGTCTGGAGAGCAATATTGATGAGGCCTTGCTCAATGATGCGCTACGCACGGCCGCTTTCCGTATCCTGCAAGAATCCTTGACCAATGTGGTTCGGCACGCAAATGCTACACGGGTGCTGGTGTGGATCACGCAGGATGTACATGATTTGACTATTTCGGTGACTGACAATGGTCAAGGTTTTAAGCCTGATGAGATCAGCACTGACTTGCATTTTGGATTGATTGGCATCAGGGAAAGAGCACTGAATTTTCAGGGGCAGACATCGATTGAGAGTGCACCAGGCAAAGGGTGCAGTATCAGTGTGACCTTGCCCTTGAATGACTTTTCTATGATAGCAACGAGGGTAGTTTGAATTGATAAGCATAGTGGTAGCCGATGATCATGCAGTCGTCAGACATGGTATTTGCAGTCTGATTGAGCTGGCACCTGATATGGAATTGGTAGGGGAAGCTTGTGATGGCGAACAAGTGATGTCGGCGATTAAAAGCCCCGAAATTCGCTTGTTGATTATGGATCTGAATATGCCTGGATCAAACGGCATTGATTTGATTGCCAAGGTGCGTGGCGCGCGTCCTGATTTGCCGATACTGGTGTTCTCCATGTTGTCTGAAAGCCAGGTGGCCGAGGCCGCGCTGATGGCAGGCGCCAATGGTTACCTGAGCAAAACCAGCGAGCCGGAAACCATTCTTGCGGCTGCGCGGCAGTGTGCAGCGGGCGGCAGTTATGTTGATCCGTCGATTGCGGTCAGTCTGATCATGTCCAGCAAAAACAAACCCGACGTGAAACTGCACGACAAACTCTCAAAGCGTGAGTTACAGATTATGCTGATGCTGGCCTCAGGCACCAGTGTGAACAAGATTTCTGAACAGTTGTTTTTGTCGCCCAAGACCGTCAGTACCCATAAGTTTCGCATCATGCAAAAACTTGGGCTGGAATCAATCGCCGATCTGGTGCGTTATGCCTTACGGCATCAGTTGATTGAGCAGTAAAGTGTCAAGGTAGTTCTAGGGAAATCCTGATACAAAATCAGCTGCCGCTGACGGTGGTAACTGATTCAAGATGCTTAAATCTTGCGTTCATTTGGCCACAAAAGTAATCCCTATGCGCATAATAATAATAAACGACAACAAGGACATGTCAGATGCCAGTATTCTGGCTGGCGCGGGGCTGTGAAAGTGACTAAGACGCATCAGCTTATTTTTAACAGATCGCTGCAAGGTTTGGGCGGTTTTATGATTGCGTTGACGCCCATCCTGTGGATTCTGCTACAGACTTTTACCGATTCAATACCTGTCTCTACACAACATTTTTTCTGGGTGCACTCTGCGCTGATGCTGTTCTCAGTGGTGGTGTGCGCCTGTATTTTTATTGTTGGCTGGCATGTACTGGACGAATCGCGCCCAAAAGCTTCGGTGTTGCTGGCCTGTGCATTTCTGGCGGTAGGACTGTTTGACACGGCGCATATGTTGTCTTATCAAGGTATGCCGGATTTTCTGACCACAAACACCTCTGAAAAAGCCTTGGCATTCAGATTGATCGCCGGTCTGATAGCCGCCATTGCGCTGTTGGTATTTGTGATGCCGCGTCCAGATATGCAGCCTCCCAAGCCAGTGTTATCCAAAGCGCTGTATCTGGCGGTGACCCTGACGGGGGCTTTAGGTCTCAGTCTGCTGTTTATATTTTCACCCGCTGTGCTTCAGCCGCTATCAAATACCAGTCTGATGTCTGGCTTGTTGGATATGTTGGTGATTGTTGTCCATATAATCACACTGTACTGGCTGTTGAAGGGGAAAAGTGCCATCGACGCACCAAACCGCTCTGGATTGGCCTTGGCAGTTGGTTTGATGGTTGCCAGCCAAAGCTTGTTTCTGCTCAGTGTTGAGGCCATGGATCCCGCCAGTTTTCTGGCTCACGTTTATAAAGCAATTTCTTACGTGTTTTTGTATCGATCCATTTTCTTGAACAATATCAGCCTTCCTGTCGTTCGGCTCAGAGATGCAAACCAGAGCTTGCAGTACTACGCCAGTCAGATGGATGAACTGCTGCGCAATGCACCCGATGGCATTGTAGGGGTGGATACCAGTGGCAAAATTACCTTTCTGAACGCGCGCACCGAGGACATGTTCGGGTACTCACAGCAAGAGTTGGTGGGTGAAAAAATAGAGATGTTGTTGCCTATTTCTATGCGTGATCGACACAGCCATTTGCGCTCCGAGTATTTGCGCACACCCACCGGGCGACCCATGTCGACAACCCGTGGGCTGGTTGGTCGGCGCAAGGATGGAAGAGAGGTGCCCTTGGATATTGCACTGGGGTTTCACCAGGGTATCCACGGTGGACAGATTACCGCATTTATTCGAGATGTAACGGAGCGCCAGAAGCTGGAAGCTGAGATGCTGCACAGGGCAAATCATGATTTGCTAACCGGTCTGCCCAATCGCGCGTTGTTGAGGGAACGGCTGGAACGTGCCCTGGTGCAGGCGCGCCGTCAACAAAGTGGTTTTGCGCTGATCATGATTGATCTGGATAACTTCAAGGACATCAATGATGGCTGGGGTCACAGTCTGGGTGATCAATTGTTGGTGACGGTGGCACGCCGCCTGGCTGGAGTGCTGCGCGAGGGTGATACTGTTGCGCGGTTTGGCGGTGACGAGTTTGTTGTTCTGGCCGAGAACATGGCTGATCCCGAGGCGACTCGCGCCATCGTTGACAAAATTCTGTCAGTGCTCAGTCACGTGTTTATGCTTGGGCAAACCGAATTTGTGGTAAGCGCCAGTTTGGGGGTTGCCAACTATCCCCTGCATGGCAATGATACCGAGACCTTGTTGAGCATGGCAGACATTGCCATGTACAAAGCAAAAGGTGCCGGGCGTCGCACCGCCTGTTTTTACGACGAAACCATGGGCCTGCATCAACAACAGCAAACGCAGTTAAAAAGCTGGTTGATCGGGGCGCTTGAAAAGCAAGAATTGATGGTCTTTTACCAGCCGCAGTACGATGTAGCCAACCAGGACATTATCGGCTTTGAAGCCTTGCTGCGCTGGGATCACCCAGAAGTCGGCTGGATTTCGCCTGACAAGTTTATTCCGGTGGCAGAAGCCAATGGCATGATTATTCCGGTCACAGAATGGATACTGCGACAGGTTTGTGCCCAGATTAATATCTGGCAAGACATGGGGTATCACAACCGGGTATCGGTGAATATCTCGGCAGTGCACTTCCGGCGCGAAGGCGTGCTTTGCCAACTGATTGAAAACCTGTTGGATTGCTCTGGAATCAATCCACAATTGCTGGGTCTTGAGTTGACAGAAACGGCACTGATGGATAATCCCGCCATAGTTGCTGACACCTTGCGGCGTATGGTGGGTCTGGGATTGCACATTTCTATTGATGATTTTGGCACCGGATATTCCTCGCTGGCATCATTGCAGTTGTACCCGCTACATACACTCAAGGTTGACCGAAGCTTTATGGGCGGGCTTGCGCGCGACAACAAGAGCGCCGCCATTGTCAAAGGACTGGTGAATCTGGCGGCGAGTCTGGGTCTGGAAGTGTTGGCCGAAGGGGTTGAGACTGAAGATCAATTGGATTTTTTGCGATCCTGCGGTTGTGACAGTATTCAGGGTTGGCTGATGAATCCTGCCATGTCATCATTTGCCTGTACGCAGTTACTGGCAGAAACAGGCAGCACTCAGCGTGTGATGAAGTCGCTGGTGGTGTGAAGTCAGCACTGTTTTTAATGCCGACGAAAAAAGGATGTATGTGATGGGTGAACGCTATAAAGCACTGACAGATGAGCACATCGAGTTTATCCGGCACCAAAAGCTGTTTTTTGTGGGTACCGCCGGTGAGGACAGTTTGATCAACGTTTCACCCAAAGGGATGGACAGCTTCAGGGTGATCAGCCACTCACAGATTATGTGGTTGAACCTGACCGGCAGTGGCAATGAAACGGCCGCGCATGTGCTTGAGAATGGCCGTATGACGGTAATGTTCTGTTCCTTTGAAAAACAGCCCGTGATCATGCGCTTGTATGGCACGGCGCGTGTGATTCACGCCTGGGACAAAGAATGGGCTGAGCTTGTTGAGCAATTTCCTGCGTATACGGGTGCACGCCAGATTTTTGTGCAAGACGTGACGCTGGTGCAGACTTCATGCGGATTTGCAGTGCCATACTTTGAGTACCAAGGTGATCGGCCCACACTTGATAAGTGGGCGCTCAACAAAGGTCGCGACGGCATAGAACAATACTGGAAAGACAAAAATACCCGCAGCCTTGATGGCAAACCCACAGGTATTCAGTAGTCACCCATTAAAGGCCTTTCAGAAACTCGAGCACGGCGGCATTGGTTTCTTCAGGACGTTCCTGTTGAATCCAATGGCCTGCCTCTGGAATCAGAATCACGCCACGCAGGTCGTCAACCACTCTGCGCATTGCGCCCTCCAGACGGGCTTGTGGGGCACCGGCAATCACAACATCCTTCTCACCCGCCAGAAACAGCGTGGGCACCGTAACGCGCGCATCAGCCAGTTGCGGAGTCATTTCCCAGTTGCGATGAAAATTGCGATAGTAGTTCACACCGCCACGAAAACCGGCTGCTTTGAACTGATTCACAACGTAGTCGAGGTCGTTCTGGGTCAGCCAGTCAGGTAAGCCAAGCGGTTTGCCCATGCGCCCGATCCAGCCACCGGCACTGCGTTTGCGATCAGTAATCGTGGCTGGCTCGCGCGGAGAGTTGGGTGACAGATACAGGCGGCTCAGCAGGCCTGCAGGATCCGCGTCGTATTCGGCTTCGGCAACACCAGGCTCTTGATGGTAAAGAATGTAGTAGAAGTTATCCCCATAAGCCTCTTGCCAGCTTAGCAGCGGCGACTGTGCGGCGCGGCCGCTGTACGGCACGCTCATGGCCACCAGCGCTGAGAATCGGTCCGGGTGCAGCAAGACTGTGTTCCAGGCCACAATTGAACCCCAGTCATGTCCAATAATGATGGCTTTTTCTTCGCCAAAGGCATCCACCAGACCCACCATGTCGGCAGCGATCTCAGTGATGTTGTAGTCCTCAACATTGGCGGGGGCATCGGTCGCACCGTAACCACGCATATCGGGTGCGACCACCCGGTATCCGGCATTGGCGACGGCCACAATCTGATGTCGCCAGGAGTACCATGACTCAGGCCAGCCGTGCGCCATAATCACAAGAGGTCCGCTGTCACCCATGGTGGCCACGCGCATACGGATGCCGTTGGATTGCACAAACTGGAAATTGATATCGTCGATGGGTGAGGTTTCGTTCATAAGTGACTCTCCGGATGGTGCCTGCGCGGTGGCGGCGCCGGGCAAGGTTGTTGCGCCCAGAATAAACAAACCTGCGGCAAAAATTTCAAGTAGGTAGTTTTTCATGTCAACAGTAGTCCAATGCAGAGTGCCGATTGATGAGGTAACGTTGAGCCGAGCTTACAACAAAACGGTCGATCAGCAATACCTCTAACCCAACTGGCTAATATAAGCATGGCCAGTCCTTGTGCCATTATAAGCATTGCTGATCACAACGAAGGACGTTGACGGGGAGAATGGATTCTGCCCGCAGCAAGGTGTCCTGAAAGAGATTTAACCCTGCCGAGGTCTCAGATATTACTCATCTCACCAGCCAGTTTTTGAAGCTGAATGTATTCATATTCTTTTCTGGTTAGTGTAATTTCGAGATTTTACGTCAGCCCATAGACACCATGTGAGCCAGTTATGCGAATAGCCGTTACCGTTTTAAGCGTTTTGTTTTCCTGCCTTTTGACAACCACAGGGAGTATCGCCCAATCGAACAGTGCTGTATGCAGCACACCCTCTGGCGCCCTTGCGCTCGGGCAGACAGTGTCAGGTGTACTTGATGCCGCCAGTGATTGTTTGAGCGGAGATCGACTGTCGGATATTTATACGTTAACGCTGGATCGGACAACGCTTT
Source organism: Pseudohongiella sp. (assembly GCA_030696315.1). GTDB lineage: Bacteria > Pseudomonadota > Gammaproteobacteria > Pseudomonadales > Pseudohongiellaceae > Pseudohongiella. Next base: position 50,076 of record JAUYSM010000027.1, read on the forward strand.
TCCGTGTTGAGCAGACCTCGACGGCTTTTACGCCCATGACCGGCATGTACCGCGCGGGTAATAACACGCAGTTGATCGGCAGCCGTACCGCATCTGGTTCCACGGTATTTACTGAATACCTGCTGCCTGCCGGAAGTTATTGGGTGGTGGCAACGTCGACCTCGACGAGTGCGTCAGCGCCGCCCTCTGGCAATTACTCGGTAAAACTCAGCCAGGCATTGGAACTGAACGACATTCAATCAGTTGCAGCGTATGGGCCGGTCAGACTGGTCCCGGGTGTCACGGTCAGTGGCGCATTAAAGACAACTGATGCCGTGGAGCCTTTGGTTCAGGATGGTGTGACCCGGTACATAGACGGCTACAGTTTTTATGTGCCGGCTGGAACTACGGTTAACGCGACACTGGTCAGTGATTTTGATTTTCGCGTCGCGCACTGGACCGGCACCACCTTCTCAAATGCCACGCTGACGCAGGTTAAAGTCGGGACAGCTGGTTCGGTATCCGAGCTGACATTACCAGGCCCGGCTAACTATCTGGTGTACGTGCTGGGTGAGAATGCTGCTGCGCTGGGTACCTATACCTTGAGTCTGGAAACAGCTGCCGGCGTACAGCCCGGTATTGTGCAGGCCTGCACATCCGGTATTCCTGCCATTACACTCGGCCAGTCAGTAAGCGGCTCATTAAACGCGGCCACAGACTGTTATTTTGAAGGGCGTCTGTCCGATCGTTTTCAGTTGACGCTTGATCAGGAAACCTTGTTCCGCGTTGAGCAGTCATCCGCTGATTTTGCCTCGATGACGGGTCTGTACCGTGCTGGCGATAACTCACAGCTACTCGGTAGCCGCATTACCAATGGCAGCAGTGTCGTCACCGAATATTTGATGCCAGCCGGCAGTTACTGGTTGTCAGCCTCCTCTAATCTGGCCAACACGGGCAACCCACGTTCTGGCGCTTACTCGGTCAGTGTGAGCACTAAGCTTGATGCATCGCAGGTGCAAAGCAGTTGTGCGCACGGCCCGGTGCGATTGCTGCCCGGCATGTCAGCGCGCGGCGAACTCACGCAGTCAGACTGTGTTGACCCTATTGCCAATGATCTCGTCAGACGCTTGGATGGCTACAGCTTTTTTGTCCCTGCGGGCAGCACGGTTTATGCATCGCTGAATGCCGGGTTTGATCACCGCTTTGCGCAATGGAGCGGGACTACTTTTTCTAACCTTACGTTCACGCAGCAGACCGCAGGACCGGCCGGCACAACAACAGTAACACCGCTGCCAGGGCCGGCTAATTACATCATGTACGTCATCGGTGAAAACACGGGAGCACTGGGGATTTACTCCATTGATCTGGCCACAACCCCGCCGGGTGGTCTGGGCAGGCCTGAAGCCTGTAGCAACAATCTGCCGACCATTAATCTGGGGCAAACCGTGACCGGACTGCTCAACGGTGCCACGGACTGTTTTACAACAGGCAGATTATCAGATCGTTACGCGCTGACACTCTCTGAGCAGACGCTATTCCGTGTAGAGCAAAGCTCTGCTCAGTTTGCGTCGATGACCGGTATCTATCGTGCCGGCAATGGCACCCAGCTGTTGGGCAGCCGAATTACCAATGGGTCGACAGTATTTACTGAATACTTGCTGCCGGCCGGCAATTATTGGCTGATGGCATCCTCTACCAATACCAGTTCAGACAGTCCGCCGACCGGCACGTATACTGTCAAAGTGTCAGAGGCTCTGCCTCTGTCGCAGATAGTGTCATCGTCAGTTCACGGGCCTGTGCGCACGGTACTTGGAGCGGTGGTCAATGGACAGCTGACAGAGACCGATGCTCTGGAGCCGGTGATCCGTGATGGCATCACCCGATTCCTTGATGGCGTCAGTTTTTATGTGCCAGCCGGAACCACTGTCGAAGCCACGTTGGTGTCGAGCTTTCCGCATATCTTCTCCATGTGGAAAGGCAGCGGATCAAACAACCTGACCTTGTCAGAATTTCCAAGTAATGCGGCAGGTGCAACCACTCGCTTTGATTTGGTCGGACCGTCTTACTATCTGCTCTACGCGATCGGTAACGCCAATCGCGTGACGGGCAGTTATACCATCAGTCTTAATGTCAAAGGATCACTGCCGGATTCAGCTGTGGAGCAGAAACGCGGAGAAATTGCTCAGCTGGTCAACAGCATCGTATTGCCACCGCAGACAACCGTACCACAGAGTGTGTCACAGCAGGTTGGTAGCGCGTTGACACAAGCCAGCACACTGGCATCCCAGGTGATTGCTAACACCAACAGTGGTGTGGGCAATCTGGCGACCTCGATCAGTGCCATGCAGACCATCAGCAACACCGCGGGCATCGGCAGCAACGTGGTGCAGGCGGGTGGAGCCATCACTGCCAACTCGGTGCTGACGTCCCTGACGGATGTCGCCGCAGTTGTAGGTGCAATTTCAACTCGCAATTTTGAGATGACGCCGCAACAGATCGCTGCTGTGCAGACCGTGGCAGCTGACGCGCTCAGCAGTTCATCCAAGCTCATCAGTAGTGCGTCTTCGCTCGACACACTGAAATCAGTGGTCGCCGCCGCCAGTGATGTAGTCAGTGGCGCAGCAAAAGCCGGCGCACCGTTATCCGGTGATCTGGTGACCAGTATGGAAGACCTGGCTGCCAAAGCCATTCGCTCGGGCATACAAGGGTTTGCGACCGGTGTCGATCCGGCGAGTAACTCGGCGGTCGAAGCGGTATTGCGCAGCAACCCTGCTGCACTGGAATTTGCGTTGGATGTTTCTGTACAGGTTGCCTCAACCGTGCAGTCTGATGAGGCAACTCTTCAACAAGCCTTGACAGCCAAGGGTGCGCCAGCAGCCATCAGCTATAGTCTCAGTGCGGTGGTCAATGCGATCAGCAATCCCACTGGCGTCACCATTAATGGCATCAGTGCGCGTGAAACGCTAAAGGATGCCTTGTTTGAGTTCTTGATTGGGCCGCCTCAGACTGTCAGCAGTGCGCGCTCTGTGATGGCACTCAGTACAGATCTGTTAACGGTTGACGTTGACTCAGTCACTGGCGCCATCACCATTGCTGTTCCGGGTGAGCGGTACGCTGCAGCGATACAGAACACCCGCATTGTGCCGGCGTCCGTCCCCAAGGGCCTGTATTACCTGCGCGATGGCCGCTTGCTGGTGGTGTCTGGTCGCCGGGTGGCAATTGAACTGGCACCTGTGACCAGCGATCTTGTTGGTTTCACAGCCTTGGTGCGCGGTGCGGGCTTTAATCTGCGTCAGCGAGAGGATGCGGCAATTGAGATCGATCTGGGTGCGGGCAACCGATTTGTGGGCGTATTTGCCTACGATAATATTGCTGCCGCTGTCGGCGTATGTGGTCAGGCAGGTCTGGAAGAGCCCGCAACCGCCGCTAACTCGGCGCAGCATGCGTTTGTCATGACCTGTGCAAACGGAGCCAGACACCGGATTCTGCCGCATGTGCTCAGTGCTGATTTCTACGATGCTGTAAATGCAAGTGCCAGTACGGATCGCAACACCGGCTTTATCACGGTCAGTGGTGCTGGTCGCTTTAAACCCTCGTTTTTTGTGGCGCCACCGTCAGCTGCTGACACAGCGTACTGGCAAGCTAACAAAAATAGTGCTGGAATAGCGCTACGCGTCACCGATGTCAACGGCGATGGCATCAATGACTATGTGCTGTTCACTCAGAATGGGGTACAGCCACTATTTGGAGCGGCTCCTTGATAATCGATGGTTTATGTTGACCTTGTTGGATTTGATCGGGCTGGCATTGCTGGTTTTGCTACTGAACCACTGGTGGCGATCACGCGATGCCAAAGCCTACGCCTTGGTATATGCAGGCCAGCGCTGCCAGGAGCTGGATTTACAATTACTGGATCAGAGTATTGTGCTGCACAAGATACGTCTGAAGCGCAGTGACAGCGGTATGCTGCAGTGGTGGCGCGAATACCGCTTTGAGTTTTCCTCAACCGGACAGGATCGTTACCCCGGTTCATTAACGATGTCAGGTTACCGCCTGCTCAGTATTGAGCTGGCGGCACACGTGACCTATATCCATTAAAGCAGCCGTTTGCCGGGTATCAGTTAACGCGTACCAGGCATGATCTCAAACACAGGATCAAACTCCACCAGCACGGACGCCAGTTGCTGCAAGACTGCTGCATTACCACTGACCTGACCATTGCCTGCCATCAGTTGGCTGGCAAGTGTTGCCTGACCGGCAATCACCGGGATCAGGTCGCTGCGATTCATGCGGATGGTGGCATCCGGGTTGGCGACCTGATACCCCGAAATATGTGTCAAGGTGCTATTGCTCATTTCGATGACCATGGTTTCGCCAGTATCCGGCGTCACAAAATTGATCACAAACTGCAGGCCTTCGGCGAGCTGACTGTCTACGCGTGTCGCAACAGCATCCCACCACTGTGCGGTTGACATGGCCCGTGCCAGATCAGGGCCGGTGCCGCGCGCAGGCCCCGCAGGTGCCACACCACGTCTGAGCTCCATGGCAGCAGTCAAAAACGCATTGCGCATACTGGAACTTTCGTACTGGTAACCGAGTTGCTCAAAGGTCGCCGCCAGCAAGTGGCTGGCATCGGTATTGTCTGGTTCGGCGTACACGAGTTTGTTGAGTATCTCCATCGCCAGGCGGTAATCGCCGGCATCAAACAGCGATTGTGCGCGCGGCAGTATGGCAGCTGCGCCGCCCATCATCTCGACAAACAGTGGTGCGGAGTCCTCTGGTGACAAAGGCGCCAGCGTAGCGGGATTGCCATCCCAATAACCCAGATAACGGTTAATCACCGCGCGTGAGTTGTGAAACTCAGAGCCATGGTACTGGCGCACACTCCAGCTTTGCTGCAGCGATTCCGGCACTTTATAGACATTGTGAATCTGGTTGATGGTGACGCCGCGATTGGCCAGATTGAGCACCTGGTTGTTCAGATTGGCGTAGGCGTCACGCTGGTCGCGCATGACTTCCTGGATACGCGCATTTCCCCAGCGTGGCCAGTTGTGGGAGGCAATCATCACTTCCGCTTCCTGACCAAAACGGTAGAGCGCTTCATTGATCTGTCGGGACCAGGCCAGCGCATCGCGCACCAGTGCGCCGCGCAAGGTGTAAATATTGTGAATAGTGGCGGTGATATTTTCAGCCGCCCAAAAGACTTTCTGGTCTGGAAACCAGGCATTCATTTCCGCGGGTGCTTCGGTGCCTGGGGTGTTCTGGAACACCACTCTCACGCCATCGATGACATGCTCTTCAAATTCCTCGCTGACCACAATGGTGGGGGCAATCAAACCACTGGTGCCGCGTGCAAGGGCTTTACCAATGGCAGAGTCAACCTGCCCAAAGGGGCCGGCCGGCAGTGGATTGCCATATTGGTAGGATGCGCGACGACTCATGGCGTTGCCGGCGTAGACGTTTTCGGAAATGGCTTCTTCCATAAATCCTATGGGTGCGTAAATGTCGACATTGCCCGCCAGTACATCGGCTTCGTCCACCACCCCGCGCACGCCGCCAAAATGGTCGATGTGCGAGTGTGAATACACAATGGCGGTCACCGGGCGTTCACCGAGTTGTTCATTGGCAAATTGCAGCGCTGCCTGAGCGGTTTCCAGGGTCAGCAACACATCAAACAGAATCCAGCCGCGTTCGCCCCGGATCAAGGTCATATTGGCCAGGTCATAACCACGGATCTGATAAATAAAATCCGGCACAACCTCATACAAACCATAGTTCATATTCAAGGTGGCCTGACGCTGCAGCGATGGGTGAATGCTGTCGAAGTCAGTGCCATCCAGCAGGAAGTCGTAACGCCCGATATCCCAGACCACATTGCCGGCCGCGCCAAGAATCTGCCTATGGTCCGGTGCCGCGATAAAACCGCGTTGGGATTCCTCGCGGTCGCGGTCATCTTCAAAAGGCAGGCTGGCGCGCAGTGCCTGCTGAGCCGCCATGGTGGCAGGTGATGCGGGCGCATTGCCCGGTTGTGCCTGCGCTACATGGCTTAACACGCTGATAGTCAGTATGGCGGCGATGCCCAATACTCGGATTGGCATCATGGAGGAATGGCTGTCTAGGGCAGACATAATGGTTTCCTGTTGAATTCTGATAGGTTGTTTTTATAAATCAGGGCAGCAGTAAACCTGATTTGTGGGGGGGCTTCAAGTGCAGTATGTCCTGCTGAATCACAAGCATTGTGTCCGGCAAACGAGCGGTCTACTATGTAGGGGAATCGATCACGAGGCGGCACTAAAAATGACAATACTCCGCAAAACGATTTACCGTTTGACCGCAGTTGGTGTGCTGGCGCTGGCGCCGGCAGCGCTGGCGTTTGCACAGTCAACTACCGGGGAACAGGCATTACCCCGTACACCGGATGGCAAACCTGACCTGCAGGGTTTGTGGACCAATCAGACTCAGACGCCCCTGGAGCGTCCGGCTCAGCTGGGACTACAGGGTTTTTTAACGCCTGATCAGGCCCGCGAGTTCGAAGCGGTGGCGCGACAGCGCGTTGAACAATCCAACCAACCCAGCGACCCCAATCGTCCGCCCCCCAGCGACGGCAATACCGATGCCGGTTACAACCTTTTCTGGCTGGACCGAGGCACCAATGTCGCCGTAGTGAACGGGGAATACCGAACGTCGCTGATTGTTGATCCGCCCGATGGCCAGATCCCCTTTGTCGAGGGCGATCGTCCACAGGGACTGATAGCCGAGTGGCGGGCACGCCCCGGCGTCGAACCCTTTGATGGTCCGGAACTGCGTCCTATGGGTGAACGTTGTTTACTGGCGTTCAGCTCCAGCTCCGGGCCGCCCATGTTGCCGGTGATGTACAACAACAATTACCAGATTGTGCAAACCCCGGATCACGTGGTGATTCTGGTGGAAATGGTGCACGACGCCCGCATTATTCCCTTGAACAAACCGCATACATCATATGACACGGAACACTGGATGGGGCAGTCGGTCGGACGCTGGGAAGGCGACACGCTGGTGGTGGAGACCAAACATTTCCATCCGCAGCAAGCGTTTCGTGGTGCCAGTGAACACCTGACCATCACTGAAAAGTTCTGGCTGGAGTCGCCCGGTAAAATTGTATACAGCGTGACGCTGGACGACCCAACGGTGTTCCGTCAGCCGTGGACCGCCGAGATTCCCATGCAGCGACGTCCGGACGGCGAAATGATGTATGAGTATGCCTGTCATGAAGGCAACTACGCGTTCTCTGGCATTCTGGCCGGCGCCCGTAAACTGGAAGAGCTCGGCCAGCAAGGTCCGATAGACGGGGCGCTGGATGGCGAGGAATCAGAGTGATGGTGCGCGCGATGTCGGCGATAGCCGGCATGAAGATCACATTAAAAGTGCCGGCGATTGCCGGCATGAAGATCTCATCAAGAGTGCCGGCATTAGCCGGCATGATGTTCACATTGAGTGCACTGCTGTTTGTGCTGGTGCCCGCAGGAGGCGTTATGGCTGACACCGCTGTTAGCGCCTCTGCGGACACTTCTGTCCGGCCGTTTGTTATTCATGTTCCAGAGGCAGACATCGTGGATTTGCAGCAACGCCTGGCGCGTGCACGTCTGCCCGAACAATTGCAGGAAGTTGACTGGCGTTATGGTACCGACACCGACTACCTCGCTGAGCTGCTCGATTACTGGCAGCATGAGTTTGACTGGCGCGCACAGGAACAGCGTCTGAATGAGTTTGATCAGTTTGTCACCGACATTGACGGACTGCAGATGCATTTTATCCACCATCGCTCACCCCATCCCGATGCCACCCCTTTGCTGATTACCCACGGTTGGCCGGGGTCTATTGTGGAATTCCACAAAATCATTGAGCCGCTGACACGTCCTGAGTTGTATGGCGGCGACATTGCCGACGCGTTTCATGTCGTGGCGCCGTCGCTGCCCGGGTTTGCGTTTTCAGAAAAACCGTCTCAGCCCGGTTATAACCCCGAAAAAATGGCGCACATGCTGGCGGCGCTGATGCAGCGCCTGGGGTATGAACAATACGGCGCCCAGGGCGGTGACTGGGGTGGCATCATCAATCGTATTCTGGCTGCGCGTTATCCCGATCGTCTTATCGGGCTGCATTCCAATTTTGTGTTGGCCAATCCACCTGCCGATGCTGAACTGCGTGCGCAGACCCCTGCCGCCGACCTCGCCCGTCGTGAACAGCGACAGGCGTTTATGGTGAACGAAACCGCTTACCAGCAGATTCAGGGCAGCAAACCGCAAACCTTGGGGGTGGGCCTAAATGACTCGCCCGCCGGACTGGCCGCCTGGATTGTTGAAAAGTTTCACGGCTGGAGTGATTTGCCCAATAATCACCCGGAAGACAAATTCAGCAAAGACGAATTGCTCACCAATATCAGTGTGTATTGGTTTACAGGCAGCATCACGTCATCCGCGCGTATTTATTATGAAAACCGCGCCGTGCCAATGAGTGAGCCCCTGGGGTTTGTGAGTGTGCCGACGGCCGGGGCTATTTTCCCGAAAGAGATTTACCTGACACCCCGACTATGGGCCGAGCAGTCTTATAACATTGTGCGCTGGACCGAGATGCCGCGCGGTGGCCACTTTGCGGCACTGGAAGAAACCGAACTGCTGCTGGCGGATATCCGGGCGTTTTTCCGCCAGCTGCGCTAAACCCTGAGTGACAAGGCTGGTCTCAGTTTAGTTCAGGATGCCCCCACGGTGTGGGGGGAGTTGCCACCGGTGTGGTGAGATCAAAGGCCACCCGGAACATGCGATCAGAGCCGGGTCGCGACAGCTCATACACAAACTGAGAACCGGGTTCGATTTCCATGGCCCAGACGTTGGTCACCGACGCTGCCGAGCCTTCTTTCAGGAACAGATCAATCGAAAATTGATCCACGGGGAATTCCTGACGAAACACACTGCCTTCTGTGCTGGTATCGCCACCGTATTGAGTCAGTATGTCTTCAGAACCATCCTCGTGGCGATGGTCATGTTTCAAGCGCAGGCCCGTATCTGTGCGCGTAATAGTCCAGGTGCGGCTGTGATCGTCGCCGACGTGGAAAGGAATACGCAGTTCGCCGTCCAGACACTCGCGCACATGCATGACCAGTGTCTGGCCGGCAAAGGCGTCGTCAGGGTTGGGCGGCGTGTTGGCGGCAATACTGCCCTCGTAAGACAGTCCGCAGTGCTGTTGAAACGCGGCCATAAACTGGTCGGCTGCAGCAGTTGCCGGCGCGTTGGCAGGATCTGCGCCGCCACACGCTGACAAAGCGGCCGCTAAACTGACGGCAGAAAGCCACCTGCCGGGGTGACCGACTTCAAGTAAAAAAGGGTTCATAAACAGTCCTGAATAAAGTAAAAAACAGAAATTGCGCTGCTGAACAACGTCTTTGATCAACAACAAGAATGGAGAGATACCATGCGTTACCACAATTGTCACCCGATACTGGCATTTGCCAGCTCCGATCGTTTGCGTAAAAGCACACTGGCAAGCTTGCTGGTTTTGCTGGCAGCATGCTCGGAGCCGTCGACGCCCGGCGCCGATATGGCGACACAAAACACGAGTGCAACGCCTGAGTTTCGCTTCAATTCAGAGATCCGCTGGACCAGTTACGGCATTCCACATGTGAAAGCGGATGACTGGGCCAGCCTTGGATACGGATTTGCGTATGCGACCGCAAAGGACGCGGTCTGCACCATCGCCAAAGATGTGCTGATGGTCAATGGTGAGTTGTCACGGCACTTTGGCGAGGAACAGGGCAATCTGCAAAGTGATATTTTCCATCGTGCGGTGCTTGATGACGCCATGATTTCCGGTTTTCGTGGCAGTCAAAGCGCCAAGGCCAATGAGTTTTCCGCCGGTTATATTGCAGGTTACAACCGTTACATCAATGAACACCGACAGGACCTGCCTGAAAGTTGTGCCGGCGCTGCGTGGGTCAGCAGCATCACAGAGCGAGATCTGGATAAACTCACCATTGGCGTAGGTATTCGTTATGGTCTGGGCCGCTTTCAGCGCGAAATGGCCAATGCCGCGCCACCGGGTCAGCCGGTTGCCAGTATCGACAGCGATTTTGATATACCAGCCGGTATCGGCAGTAACGCAGTTGCCATGGGGCGCGAGGTTACCGAGACCGGGCGCGGTCTGCTGCTTGGCAACCCGCACTATCCCTGGCAGGGTTCCTCACGTTTCCACATGATCCATACCACCATTCCCGGTGAACTCGACGTGATGGGCGTTAGCCTGTACACCACCAACCGCATTGCCATCGGCTTTAACAAAGACGTGGCGTGGACCCATACGGTGTCTACCGGTCTGCGATCCACGATTTATGCTTTGGAACTGGATCCGGCCAATCCCACGCGTTATCGCTACGGCGATGGATACCGTGATATGCAAGCGGTGACTATTGAGGTGCCAGTGCGCAATCAGGAAGGTGGCGCCAGCATGCAGGCGCACACGGTTTATATGACCCATTACGGCCCGCTGCTGGTGTCTAACCAGCTGCCGTGGACAGCTGAGCGCGCGTACGCCATCCGTGATGCCAATCTTTACAACGACCGGGCCGCAGTGACATACGATGCCTTAAACAAAGCCAGCAACATTGATGAGGTGGAGGCGGCGTTGACGCTGCAAGGCGTCTCTTGGACAAACACCATCGCCGCCGATCGTGAGGGTACGGCGTTTTATGCCGATATCAGTGTGGTACCGAATGTGGATGCCGAGCTGATCGGCCGCTGTCAGGTGCCGGTAGAAGGCGCCTCACGTCAGTTGGTCATTCTGGATGGCAGCCGCCCTGACTGCGAATGGCAGGATGCCCCGGCCAGCCATATTCCGGGTGCCATGCCGGCCGACAACATGCCGCGTATCCGTCGTGATGACTATGTACACAATGCTAACGACAGTTATTGGTTATCCACGCCGCGTCAGCCATTGCAAGGTTTCTCACCCATTATTGGCGCCGAGAATGCTGCGGTCAGTCTGCGCACCCGTGCCGGCCTGACATTTATCGAAGCAGCTTTGGCCAGTGGCCGCAAAATGCAAGCTCAGGACTTGCAGGACATGTTGTTCAGCCATCGCCACTTTGGTGCCGAGATGTTTCTGGATGAGGTGCTGGGCTTGTGCACAGGTGATACGGTGGTCACGCTGGAGTCCGGCGACGTTGATATCAGCGCGGCATGTGCTGCCTTATCTGCCTGGGACAGACGCGAAGATGTTGACAGTCGTGGTGCTCACGTCTGGCGGGAGTTCTGGCGCCAGGCTGCTCGCACACAGGATCTGTACGCTGTACCGTTTGATGTTAATGATCCGGTGAATACTCCACGGACGCTGGCGCTGGAGAATGATCAGGTCAGACAGTCACTGCGTCAGGCGCTGGCCGCATCGCAAAAGTTGTTCGCTGACAATCAGATTGCACTGGATGCCGCGCTGGGTACCTTGCAGTTTGAACCGCGTGGCAGCGAGATGATCCCGATTCCCGGCGGTGATGGTGGTGCCGGCATGTGGAGTGTGATTACTTCACAATATCGACCTGGTGTGGGTTACAGCCCGATTGTGCACGGCAACAGTTATATTCAGGCAGTGGGCTGGCAGCAGGATGGCAGTGTTGATGCCAAAGCCATTTTGACCTACTCGCAGTCGGAAGATCCGCGTTCGCCGCACTTTGCTGACCAAACGCGATTGTACTCAGACAGTCAGTGGATCAGCCTGCCGTTTTATGAAGAGGATATTGCGGCCGATCCTAATCTGGTGACGCTAGTGCTGCAGGAATAAGACCTGCAGCACGCCAGCGAGTCTCACGTAAGCGCCCGGATTACTCCGGGCGAGCGCAGCGTGGATCGTTTTGTTGAATACCGGTGAGCATTTCACGAGACAGTGGAATCGGGTCACAGCCGTGTCCGGTTTCACAAATCATGTCCCACTGTGGTTCTGCCTTGATGTGACAGTCCAGGCAGTTGCCGCCAAAACGATTGACCACATCGGTAAAGCCGCGTGTCACTATTTGTGAACCTTCGGCGCTCACCGCCAGTTCAAAAAACTCCCAATCATTGGTCGCCGGGCTGGTGCCTTCCGGTTGCTTGATCATCACTTCTGTCGGGACCAGCTGAACCATAGAGCCTGTTGGCCATGTGCCACCCGTGGTGGAATTGGCCACCGCCAGAGTGGCGTCCAGATTACCCAGCAGGTTGTCGACAAAAAAACCACGTACCGGGGTCATCTCGGTGATGCAGTCAAACGTGCTCTCATCAACGGCAATCAGTTGATCTGACTGGGCTTTAAGTTGCGCAGCGCCGGCTAAAGCCAGGGTGGCACCCAAGGCTGACGCAGACAGAATCATGTGCAATTTTTTCATGGTAAAAAACCTGTTTGGGTAAAGTGATGTATAAAAGTGAAGAGCTGTGCAAAAGAATATCGTGTGCGATATAAATTAGCAACCAGGCGTCAGATTTTCCAGATGCAGCAGAAACGCATCCAGCTGACGTTTCAGAGCCAGGCTGTCGGCAATCGGGTACCCGACCTGCTTGAACATCTCCATCGGAATGCAGGCACATTGCGCGCGCAAATCCTCGCCGGCCGCCGTTAAAACAATATTGACTACCCGCTCGTCTTTGCTGCTGCGCTCACGCGTCAACAGGGCCAGGGCTTCAAGTCGCTTCAGCAGCGGCGTCAGGGTGTTGGTGGCCAATTGTGCGCGTTTGCCGATGTGTGACACCGTGCTCGGGCCGTCTTCCCAAAGGATCAGCAGCACTATGTATTGCGGATAGGTTAAGCCCAAGGGCTCCAGCATGGGTTGGTACAGTCGCGTCACCAGCCGCGATGCCGCATACAGAGGAAAACAAAGCTGATTCTGCAACAGCAGCGGATCAATATTCTCCAGGGTGACCGGGGTATCACTCATGCTGGCAACCTTGTTACTGCGGACGCAGTTCCTTGTGACGGATGATAATGCGATCCATGTCGTGACGGCAGGATCCAGCCTTCTTGATCAGTTTGTCTTCACACACATCACACCGCACACATTCTTTGAAGTCAATTTTTTCGCGCTGAATGGCGCCGGTGGGGCAGGCATGCTCACACACAGTACACACACTGCACTGCTTGACGCGTTTGATACGCAGCGGGCTGACCAGTGAAACCACGCCCAGCGCCGCTCCCAGTGGGCAGACATAGCGGCAATAAAACCGTGGCACGACCACGCAGGCCAGCAGAATAGCCGCAAGGATGGCAAACAGGACCGCAGAGCCGCTCAGGAAAAACAGCGTGCCAAAGGGTTCAAAGTACGGGAACACCTTTACATTGTTAAACCCGACCGCCATCACCAGGATAAACGCCAGAATGGCGTATTTCACGTACAGGCCATTCAAGTGCCAGGCCTTGGGAATTTTGATGGATTTTTGCAAAGGCGCCAGCCAGCGTTTGGGGGTGAAGCGTGTAATCAGATCTTGCACGGCACCAAACGGGCACAGCGCTGAACAGAACAGACGTCCCCAGATCAAAGTGGTCACCAGCGTAAACACCACAATCATCAACACCGGCAGATTGTTCAGGAAAATGGATGGCCCCTGAGTGGCAGCTCCGGTGATGTGTGACACCGACAAAAATCCGCCGTCGATAATCCCAAGGTAAACCAGCGTGGCGCTCAGCGCAGTCCAGCGAATGGCGGCGCGTTTGGTAAAAAACGCGGCCAAGGCCAAAGCAAACACTAGCGTCAGGTAAATCACTTTGTCCCAAGGCGTCACACCCCACGGCGGATCGTTAAAGAATTTTAGGATGACACTGTTTTCAGCCCGCAGAATGCTGGCGATTTCGCGCTCACTCAAAATGGGATCTTTTTGTGCCAGCTGCAAGCCCAGCCCTACCGTCTGGTAGCTCAACTCGTAGGGTTCCAGACTGCCCAATGGCTGGTAGGTGAAATTGATGGGCTGGGTTGGATCTATCCAGTCATCCAACACAATTGCGCCTGCAAATTCAGCGCGATTGGTGATCATGCCTTCATCGGCGTTGCCCGCCGTCACCAGGCGATTGGGCAATACACGACGGGTGGGGGCATCACCCTGTTGAATGGTGAGACGATCCTGTCGGAACTGCCCGAAACCTTCACCGCCGACGGCCAGCAGCATCATTTGTGCGCCACCCAGACGGGCGCTGGCATCGCGCTCTGCACGCGCGTATGCGGTGCGGCCAATAAAAAACTCACCCAGGGCTTCATGTCCCAGGTAGGTAAAAGTCAGTTCCAGCTGACTGCCACCAGGTACCGGCATCACCAGTTGTTTAACCACGCCCTGATCCAGCAGATCCTGCCAGCTGAACTCGCCCATGATTTCCAGCACGCGCGTAGTGCGTGCCCTGTCGACGGGATTACCTGGCACAAAGTTATTGTGAGCTTCGGCAACACGTCGTGCGGCTTCTCGCACACCGCGGGTAATGGCAAAACTGGTGACAGTCGCCCCCGCGATGCCGTCAATATCCCGCATCAGGCGAAACTCGTCGGCCACATGTTTATTCTGAAACTGTGCCTGGAAAACCGGATCAGCCGCAAAGTCACCCACCGTGTTGGTATAGGACTCCACATAGTCCAGCAGTTTGAAACCGCTGACCTGATTGTCGAGATTCAGGCCAATCAACATGTCCAATGGCGAGCTGTAGCCGCGCTCCTCCGGTGGAACGTCCGCGCTCAGGAACACGTAACCCACTAACTCCTGCTGACCATTGTCCGGGTTAAGCCGATAGCCGCGGTACACCGGCGGCTCACCTTCTTTTTCAGAAAAGCTGTCTGCACCGGGTAGTACCTGCTTCAGCCACTCAGGCTGCACATCGGTGGAAAACGGTGTTCTGACCGGGTTTCCCTCAACTGGTTGCCGGGCAGGTTGTGCAGACAGCAGGTGGCTGAACGATGCGGAAAACAACAGGCTGACAAGCAGGGTAAACAGGCGAGTGTTGCGGTTGGCCAACATATAAAGTTCCAGAATCGGGTTGAGTGCAAAAGCCAGAGCCCGGCTAATATACTCGTGAGTGTGCCGCTGCTCCAGTCAGCGCCACACTTTGTTATAACTCTGTCATCCGGTCGTGGCTTAGGGGCGTTCAAGCTGGTATAACAACAAGAAAGTGATCACAGATGATCTGCAACGTTGACTGCCAGCGGCCGAGGCGACGGGATGCCATCCAGTAAACAAAAACGATTCAAATGGCGTTTACGCTCGCGGGCATGGTTGATTGCGGGCGGTTATGCATTGATCTCGTTATTGTGGATTTATTTCTCAGACCTGCTGTTGTTTGCCTTATTCCCGGATCCCGAAACGTTTGCACGACTGAGTGTCTATAAAGGCACCGGGTTTGTGATTGTTACTGCCTTATTGTTGCTACTGCTGCTTTGGCGATTTTTCTCGGCGCTGGACGGCACCTTTGCCGCCTTGCAGGAATCCGAGAAACGCCTGGGTGCCAGTCGCGCCAAACTCTCTGCAGTCATTAATTCTGCCATGGACGCCATCATTACGGTGGATGTGACCGGGCGTCTGAATTCGTTTAACAGCGCCGCTGAAAAAATGTTTCTTGTTGATGCCCGCAAGGTGTTGGGTCGTTCAGTCAACAGGCTGTTGCCCGCGGGCATCGATCATTTGAGTGCGCGCAGGTTTGAAACCACCGCCGTGCGGGAAAACGGCGACATATTCCCGGTGGAAGCCGCCGTGTCTGAAGTTTCCAGCCGAGAAGGAGTGTTTTACACCGCTATTCTGCGTGACATCAGTGAACGCTTGGCACAGCAAGCGACACTGCGTGAGATGAATGAGTCGCTGGAGCGGAAAGTCGCTGACCGCACGCACGAGCTGCAGATTGCAGTAGCGCGCGCTCAGTCAGCGGATCGTCTGAAATCCGCGTTTCTTGCCACCATGTCACATGAGCTGCGGACCCCGCTGAATTCCATTATCGGTTTTACCGGCATTGTCTTACAGGAAATGGCCGGCCCCTTGAATGATGAACAAAAAAAACAATTGGGCATGGTGCGTAGCAGTGGGCGCCATTTGCTGGATCTGATCAACGATGTGTTGGATCTGTCGAAAATCGAAGCCGGTGAGCTGGAGATTCGCCACGAGCAATTTAACCTGAGAGAGTCTCTGGAGCGGGTGTTTGCCAGCGTCAAACCACAAGCCGATCCCAAAAATCTAAGCATGCAATTGGCGATTGCAGTTGATGTCGGCGTTTTGAAGGGCGACAAGCGGCGAGTGGAACAAGTGGTGTTGAACCTGCTCAGCAACGCTATCAAATTTACGGATCATGGCGGTGTTGCACTCAGCGCCGTGATTGCCAACGGGCACTGCAAGATGACAGTGACGGATACCGGCATCGGTATTCGCGAAGAAGATATTGTTACCTTGTTTCAGCCGTTTAACCAGATTGATGCCGGACTCACACGTGAGCATGAGGGCACCGGGCTGGGTCTGGCGATCTGTCGCCGACTCAGCGCACTGATGGGTGGCTCGATCAGCGTGCGCAGTGAATGGCAGCAAGGCAGCGAGTTTTGTTTTGTGCTTCCACTCGATACAGAGGGCAAATCATGAGCCTGCAGGTACTGATGATTGAGGACAACGAACAAAATCGCTATCTGTTGCGCTTTTTATTGGAGAAAAGCGGTCACAAGGTTGACGCTGCCAATGATGGGCCCTCCGGTATCCAACAGGCTCAACACAGCAAACCCGATGTCATCCTGTTGGATATTCAGCTGCCGACCATGCATGGTTATGACGTTGCATTGGCATTGCGACAGATTCCTGCGCTGGCAAAAACGCCCATCATTGCGGTGACCTCTTATGCAATGGCAGGCGATCGCGAACGGGCTTTGGCCAGCGGGTGTAATGCTTATATTGAAAAACCCATCAATCCGGAAACCTTTGTTGCTGACGTTGAACGCATGGTACGGGAGTTGTGCTTGTGAGTTATGTGCTGATTGTCGATGACAAAGAGGAGAATCGCTATTACCTGCAGGCTTTGCTCACAGCACATGCCTATCACGTCAAAGTGGCACGCCATGGTGCTGAAGCTCTGGTGCTTGCCAGACAGTGTGTGCCGCAATTGGTGGTGTCCGATTTGTTGATGCCAGTGATGGATGGTTACACCTTGCTCAGACATTGGAAGTCCGACCCGGCACTTCAGAGCGTGCCTTTTATTGTGTACACAGCGACGTATACACAAGAAGAAGACGAAAAACTGGCATTGGACCTGGGGGCGGATGCGTTTATTTTGAAACCCGCCGAGCCAGACAATTTTGTGCAAGTAGTCCGCGATGTTTCAAGTCGGGCCGCAAAGCCGGGAGTTGCCGCTGCCAGTGCGGGGCGAATAGATGAAGCTGATGTCCTGAAACATTACAGTGAAACCTTGATCCGAAAACTGGAGGAAAAGTCTCTGCAACTGTCTGAAGCCAATGGATTGCTGGCATTGGACATCATTCGCCGCGAAAAAGCCGAAGCAGCTTTGCGCGACAGCGAGGAGCGTTTTCGGTTGTTGGCCAGTGCTACCAATGATGTGGTCTGGGATTGGGACATAGCCCACAATATACTTTGGTGGGGCGATGGTTTTTTGGAGCTGTTTGGTTATGCGCTGGGCAGTCAGCCAACAAATCGGGAAGCTTGGGCAGCCTTGGTGCACCCGGATGAAATCCAGAAGGTGAACCACAGTCTTGAACAAACCTTGCATGAAGGCTGCAGTTGGAGTGCCCGTTACCGCTTGCTTCGCACCGATGGTAGCTGGGCTGAGGTAGACGCACGCGCGCGCGTGATACGCGATAACAACGGCAAGCCAATTCGAATGATTGGTGGCTTGACTGATATCTCGGAACGGGTCGCCTTGGAAGAGCGTTTACGCAATGCACAACGTCTGGAGGCGATTGGAAAACTGACCGGTGGTATTGCGCATGATTTTAATAATCTGCTGACCATCGTGCTGGGCAATGCTGAAACGCTCAGTGAATTGCTTGAGCATGATCCCCCAAAAAGAGATCTGGCACGCATGGTGGTAAGCGCCGCGGAGCGTGGCGCGGAGTTGACTCAACGCCTGTTGGCGTTTGCGCGCAAACAATCATTGAGCCCGCGAGCTGTGGATTTAAACCAGCTGGTGCAGGGCGTCAATCTGATGCTGGATCGTGTACTGGGAGCATCGGTGTCACTGCAATTCAAGCCTGGTGAGCATCTGCCCGCAGCGATGGTAGATCCCTCTCAGCTGGAACACAGTGTATTGAACCTGTGTGTGAATGCACGAGATGCCATGCCTGCGGGAGGTACATTATTCATATCTACAGACCATTTGTTGTTGAATGAAGAAGCCTTATACAAAGGCCGATTGTTACCGGCAGGTGACTATCTGGTTCTGGCAGTCTCGGATACCGGTACCGGTATTCTTCCAGAGCATTTAAACCGGATATTTGAGCCGTTTTTCAGCACCAAACCCGAAGGTAAAGGCGCAGGTCTGGGGCTGGCCATGGTGTACGGTTTTGTCCAGCAATCGGGTGGCCATATTGTGGTTGAAACCCATGCTGGCGAGGGCAGCACTTTCAGTTTGATTTTGCCTGCCGCAACCACGGCCGAGCTGTCAATGCCACCAACGATATCGGGGGCTGCGGGCGATCTGATCGGAGGCTCGGAGACTATTTTATTGGTGGAAGATGACGCACTGGTGCGCCAGCTGGCGCAATTTAATCTGGAGTCTCTTGGATACAAGGTGCTAGTCGCCGCCAGTGGCGAGGCAGCGCTTGAGACGCTGCAAGCATTACACGCCAGCACTCAACACCTTGATTTGCTGTTCACCGATGTGCAGATGACCGGAATGACCGGGCTGGATCTATCGGCCAAAGCACACCTGCTGTTCCCGGCATTGCGGGTGTTATACACCTCTGGTTATTCATCACGTCTGGCTGTAGCTGAATTACCCGTTTTAACCAAACCCTACCGGCGGGCCGAGTTGGCCGCGGCTTTGTCGAGGGCCTTTGGCCGTTAAAACGCACCCTGAACAGCAGCGTGGGTGTTACAAGTTGCTGTTGATTTCCTGCTCACTCAGAAAACGTGTGGGTTGGCCCATGCGGTAGCCGTAGATCACCGAAAACGCGAGGACGTTCTGCACATAGTTGCGCGTTTCGGCAAACGGGATGGTTTCAATCCAGGCATCCAACGGCAAGGGATTGGTGCCGGTCTGTCTGAGCCATTGCCGCACACGATTGGGGCCCGCGTTATAGGCTGCTGCTGCCAGTGCCCGATTACCGTCAAAGTCATTCAGTAGCTGTGCCAGATAACGGCTGCCAAGCTGTATATTGATTTCCGGTCTCAGCAAATCCTGATCATTGATGCGCAGCCCGGCACGCGTGGCGGTTTCCCGCCCGGTCGCCGGCATCAGCTGCATCAAACCCAGCGCCCCCGCGCTGGAACGCACATCATGCATAAATGCGCTTTCCTGGCGGGCAATGGCAAATAACAATTGTTGCGAGACATCCAGCTCAGTGGCAGCGCTGGCAAACAGGTCGCCATAGGCGAGCGGAAAACGCAGCTGCAGGTCATCCCAATACTGCGCACGAATCATGGCCTGTATGCCATTGCGATGCCATCCCCAGCTGTCGGCAACAACACCGCTGCTGACAAGCTGTTCAGCGCTCAAATGGGACTGGGCAAACTGCCACTCATTACGCGCGCTGAGCTCATCGCCGAGTACATACAATTCATGCGCGCGCTGGATTGCCAGATTGTTATACAAGGCACTGACATCGTCGTTACGCACGGGCACCGGTCGGTCAACCAGTTCGTAAGCAAGGCCCAACTTGTCAGCGGCCAAAAACCCATAAAAACTGCGGGTTTGTGCCAATTCATAGTACAGGGTTTGCGCCTCGGCAAGGGTACTGTCATTGTCCACACCCGCGGCATTCAGCTGTTCCAGGGTGCGGGCCCGCCAGTATTTCCAGCGCTCGGTGTTGATTGCATCCGCGGGCAAACGTGACAACCAGCTTGCCATGCGTTGCCAGTCCTGATTGCGAATGGCGTCGCGTAAAATCCAGCCGACCAGCGTTTCGGTGCCCAGATCAGGCTCACTGGCCAGCAAGTTTTCGGTCTGGGTTACCAGCCCTTGTTGCAAACCGCGCTGGGCAATAAATTGTTTGCTGGCGTTGAGCTCATCTGCGCTGAATTGATGAACCTGCTGATGTTTGTTCAGGGCGGTCAGTGCCTGGGTTGCGTCCACCATCGCGAGGCGGCGCACTCCGTGCAGAATTATCTCCCGGACTTCCGGTTCCTGCGCTGCCAACGCCGAGTCTGTCAGCAGGCGTTCCGGCTGGTTGTCGATTCTTAAAAATACTTCAGACAACTGACGCTCGCGCGCCGGCATCAGGCGAGAAACATAACGCGCCAGCCCCAACTGCCGCGATTGCAGGGTTTTGGTAAAGCGCTGCCAAGCGATTTGCGGCTCGAGAAAGCCCTGTGCCAGCCACGCCTCAAACACCGGGTCACAATCGTTGGGCTGTGAATAATCCACATTCCACAGCGGCGCAACGTCCACCAGTGCAGCGGTGTTGCCCAATTCCAGCTGGGCACGCAGCGCCCGACAGGTCAGGGTGGTGTTGGTGTTTTCCATGCGATGGTAACGCGCAACATCAGACCATCGCGCATGATCGGCCAGCGCCGACACCCATTCGCGCTCCAGACGGTTGCCTAGATAGGAGTCGCGATGGCGTGTGAGAAACCCATCGACCGTGGCAAACCCTTCGTTGTTTCCTGTTCGGGCCCAGCCGGCCATCGCAGGCCGTAAGGTGTTGTACTCCAGATAGATATGCAGCGGGTAATCTTCAAGCTGTGTCATCAGGTCGCGCAGCTCACTGGTTTGCCCACGCGCCTGCGCCTGCTGAGCCTGTTGGTACAGTGCCCGTTGTTCGATCAGGGAAGGTGCTTGCTGCAGTGGGTTGTGAGGGGCCTGGGCGATAATCGTGTGAGCAAACAACATGGCAGTCGCTAATAAAGCAGTCTGCCGCAAAATTCTTGTTGGTATCGAAGCCATTCCTGTCATAGGCTTTGTCACAAAATTGCTATCACGCATGCAGTACCCTCGCGTCTCTGGATAATTTTCATTGCGTAGCGGCTGCACCCATTTTATTGCCGGAAGTCCATTATGCCCAAATGCAGCATCATTACCCGTGTTTTTTTGGCGATGGCCATGCTTGCACCTGTTGCCGTCGCCGATACCCAGGTCAAGATTATTGCGTTTAATGATTTTCACGGCAATCTGTTCAGTGCTGGCAATGTGGCCGACGTGCCGGTTGGCGGAGTGGATTTTTTTGCAGCCTACGTCGACAGGCTCAAAGCGCAAAACCCGTACAACGTAGTGGTATCTGCCGGTGATCTGATTGGCGCCAGTCCGCTGGTATCCGCATTGTTTCATGATGAACCAACCATCGAAGTCATGAATCGACTGCGTCTGGAGTTCAACGCGGTTGGCAACCACGAGTTTGACGAAGGCACGGATGAGTTGCTGCGCATGCAACATGGTGGCTGTCATCCCGATGATGCCAACACCTGCCAGGGCGCCATTGTGGGGACCCCGGTACCTTTTGAAGGTGCTCAGTTCGGATTTCTGGCTGCCAATGTGGTGAATGAACAAACGGGCGATACCTTGTTTCCTGCCTATGGCACAAAAGCGTTTGGTGATCATGAAATTGCCTTTATTGGCCTGACCCTGGAAGGCACACCCAATGTTGTGCTGGCGGATGGGATACGCACCTTACAGTTCAAGGATGAAGCGGAAACCATCAACGCCTTGGTACCGGAGATTCGGGCGCGTGGAATTGAAGCCATAGTGGTATTGATTCACGAAGGCGGATTAAGACCAACGGCGTTTGGCGAATACAACACGTGTCTGGATGACATCATGTCGTCTGATCTGGTGATGCCAATCGCTGAGATTGTTGCTCAGCTCGATGATGCGGTTGACCTGGTGATTACCGGTCACAGCCCGGTGGCCTATAACTGCAGGATACCTAACAGTATTGGACGTCTGATTCCTGTCACCCACGCGCAAGGCTCCGCGTCTGTTGTCACAGATATTGACGTCCTGATCGATGATGTCAGTGGCGATATCGTTGATATCACGCTCAAAAACGTACTTGTTGTGCAAGACGAGTCTGTTATGCCGGTTCAGGACATCACGCGCTTGATTCATGCCTACAGTGATCTGGCTCAGCCCCTGGCAGACAGAGTCATTGGTGTGATGTCAGCTGCAGTGACCCGCAGCAACGACCCTTCAAACGGGCAAAGTGATGCGGGCAATATGGTTGCGGATGCACAGTTGGCAGCTACACAATCTCCGGAAACCGGCGGCGCGCAGCTGGCGTTGATGAATTCCGGCGGTGTGCGCGCCAACATGAGTGCCGAGCTTTATCCGGGTTACATCACTTATGGTGCGATTTACAGCATGCAGCCTTTTGGCAATTCACTGGTCACCATGACCTATACAGCACGGCAACTAAAAGACGTGTTGGAACAGCAGTTTCCAGGGTGTCTGGGGCGCAGACAGCGCACCATCCTGCAAGTGTCCGCAGGTTTCAGTTATCAGTTTGACGAGAGCGCGCCTGAGTGCAACAGAATAATTGAGATGTCACTTAACGGCAGACGCCTGGTGCAGGCTGGCGAGTTGTTGGATGCAGATCTGCCAATCAGGGTAACGGTCAATAATTTTATTGCAGATGGTGGGGACGGATTTTCAACACTGGGTGTGGGTACCGATCGCCTTGCTGGAGTATTAGACATCGACGCGCTGGAGCGATATCTCGAACGCTTCGGCGATGCCGACTCGGCCTACAATCCTGACGCAGACAGTCTGGGCAAACCCCGCGTATTGAGTTTGCCCTTAGCTCAATAACACCGTC
Source organism: Pseudohongiella sp. (assembly GCA_030696315.1). Lineage (GTDB taxonomy): Bacteria > Pseudomonadota > Gammaproteobacteria > Pseudomonadales > Pseudohongiellaceae > Pseudohongiella. The sequence continues at coordinate 72,964 of JAUYSM010000027.1, forward strand.
AGTATTAGCGTATGGTGATGTTGCCGTTTTGCACACGTACCGGGACGCCCACATAGATGCCCATGGTGTCTTGTACATTGATAAATTGTTGACCGCCGCCTTCCATATCAATCACGATTTCGTGGTAGGCAACAGCATTACGATTCCTTTCAATGTTGTTGCCCAGCAATGCGCCGCCGATCGCACCGGCTGCGGTTGCAATGTCTTGCCCTGAGCCACCGCCAACCTGATTGCCAGCAACACCACCCACAATCGCACCAATCACTGCGCCAGCGCCGGTCGCCTGGCCTTGCTGCGACACGGTATTAATGGCGCGCACAGTACCGCAGTTGCTGCAGACCGCTGGCAGGGGTGCTGGCGCCCGCTGTTCAACAACAAAGGAAGGTGTTGTTTCAGCAGGCTTTGCGCCGGCTTCGGCCGTGGCAGTGTCCTGTGGAACACACGCCCCAAGTGCAGAGAGTGCCAGTAAGCCGGTCAGGTACCATGAAATTTTTCGCATGTTATTAATATCCACTTATTTGAATTTGAGTTACTTGTTTTGATTCTGTGTTTTTTCAGTCATTGCAGTATGACCGGGAAATGAGGCGCCGCTCTGTGCTCTACCGAACGGAACTCCAAAGGGATTCTGCTAATTTAGTGTCAGGCAGAAAAGTAGTTGCCAACACTGACCGCTTCCGGTTTCCCCGTTTTAAAAAGGAATTTCGCATATGAAAATTACAAAAATGTTACGCACACCCGGTATCTTGTCAGTTGCACTGGCACTCACGGCCGTCAGTTTTCAAGCACCAGTGATGGCCGACATGGTGGGTACTCCTGCGCTGGCCATGCAGGCTGAAATCCAGATGCAACGTGATGATGTGCGCAGCTTTATGGCGCGTGATGACGTGCGTCATGCCATGCTCGGTTATGGCGTCAGCGCAGCCGATGTTGATGCGCGTATCAACAACATGACAGAGAGTGAGTTGCTACAGATTCAAAACCAGATGGACATGCTGCCTGCGGGCGCAAATGGCGCGGTTGGCCTTGTGCTGGGTGTGATCCTGATTTTTGTATTGCTTGACCTGCTGGGTGCGACTGACGTTTTTCCAGGCATCTAAGCGCTGAATCAGGTGTTCAACAATGGCTCTAAAACTACCGGTATTGCTGTTTCTGACGTTGTTGTTGAGTGCCTGCCTTGCTGCTCCACAATCTGCGGGTCTACGGACTGAACTCAGGCAGAATGTTAATGCGTCACTTTCGGCACCTGTGTTGCTAAGCCAGGTGCCTTTTTTTGCCCAGGATTTGTATCAGTGCGGGCCAGCAGCCTTGGCAACCGTGCTGACAGCCAGTGGCATCAGCGTAACTCCGGAGCAACTGGTGCCGCTGGTCTATGTGCCAGCGCGCGAAGGTTCATTTCAAGTGGAGATGGTGGCGGCGACTCGTAGTCTGGGTCGCCTCGCCTATCGGCTGACGCCTACATTGGAAGCGCTACTCAGTGAAGTGGCGGCTGGACAGCCAGTACTGGTGTTACAAAATCTCAGTTTGAAGTGGTATCCACGTTGGCACTTTGCGGTGGTCAAAGGCTTTGATGTGCAAGCCGGCAGGATCATTCTCAATTCAGGCATGATTGAAAACTACGACATGTCCTTAGCGACGTTTGAGCGCACCTGGGCACGAGCCCAGCATTGGGCGATCCTGACCTTGTCACCGGGCGATATGCCGGTGATGGGTGAGCCGGCCGCTTACTTCAGCGCCCTGGCAGCGTTTGAGCAAAATAATGCGTCCGAGCTGGCTGCGAGCGCCTACATCAGTGGTCTTCAGCATTGGCCATCGGATATCAATCTGCGTATGGGGTACGGCAACCTGCTGTACAGTCAGCAGCTACCCAGTCATGCACACGAGCAGTTCAGTGCCTTGTTGTTGGAACATCCGGATTACGCGCCGGCACACAACAACCTTGCCCAGATTCTATTGGAGCAAGGGCAGGGTGAGCTGGCGCTGCATCACGCGCAACAAGCTGTTGCGCTGGGCGGGGATTATCTGCTGAATTATCAGTCCACCCTGGAGGCGGTCGAAATCAGCTTGTTGCCCCGTTAAACGATGTGAATGCACTGCATGATCGACCCGCGCTCGACAAGGCATAACGCTGATAAACAGGTAGCTGCAAACCTGCCGACGGGTCCGTTATCGCGTCAATTATCACCCGTGGAGCTTCCGAAAACACGTTGCCAAACACCGTCACAAACGGAATGTCAGCGGCATCGCGACCCGTTCCCAAGCGGATCAAACCCATCGGTGGTGCGACACCACTCGGGTCAAACAGGTACCAACGCCCACTCAGCATCACCTCCACGTAAGCATGGAAATCGGTAGGGCCAAGACTAGGGTCGGCGCCATAGTCGATGCCTGACACAAATCTTGCGGGCATATTCAGGGCGCGACAGATGGCAATCATCAGGTGTGCAAAGTCGCGACATACGCCGGCATGATCCACCAGGGTATCCAACGCGGACGTTGCGCCACCAGAGCTTCCTGTTAAAAAGCGTGTGCGATTATTGACCCAGCGTTGAATGGCCAATACACGATCGTAACCCGGCGACATGTGACCAAACTCATAGTTAGCCAGAGCCCGTAATTTGTCCGACTGGCAGTAGCGGCTGGGGTAGACATAAGACAAGGCATCCAGAGGCAGGTCTGCAACCGGCATTTCTCTGAGCACCGCGGGATCTTCCTGAAAGTGGTTGATATCCACGGTGCCTTGATAGCTGACTTCCAATGACCCCGCGTTGGCTTGCAGACGCAAAAAGCGACTGCCGTCAGCATCATTGACGAGCGCATGGATTGGCACTGCTTGGCTGACGGTCAGCGTTTCATCAAATACGCATTGGCGCTCAGTGAAAGCCGGTTGAATATTAAAGATAAAGTCACACGGCCGGTCCTGAATCTGGTAAGCGAGAGTGATCGAAAATTTTAAACGCACCATGTTGCTTTTTACTCCGTCAGGCAATTTGACGCTGATAGTCAGCCACTAACAGGCCGTAACACTCGCAGCTAAGTTTTTCCAATCCTATGCGGTCAACAATGGTAATGACACCACGTGCATAACTGATCAGATTTTTCTGTTGTAGGATACCGGCGGCAATTGTTACTGCACTGCGCTGGACGCCCAGCATTTCTGCCAGTAATAAATGTGTCAGGTTAAAGCTGTCGCCTTGTGCCCGGTCGTGTGTCAGTAATAACCAGCGCACCAGTCGTGGTTCCACTTCGTGGAAACGGTGACAGGCTGCAGTCTGTGATAACTGTTCCATCAAAACAAACAGGTATCGACCAAGCACTTCTGCGATGTCCGGGTTTTCTTCCAGTAGTGTGTTGAAGTCAGCGACACTGATGCGTAACGCATTGCCTTTGCCTTGCACAACTGCTCTGAAGGGGGCTGCTCGCACACCTAGCACAAGACTAGCTCCAAGCATGCCTTCATTGCCCACCAGAATCATACCCAGAGGTGGATGTTCAGTGACTTCAATCATCATGGCTATGGCAGAAGTAAGCGGGAAATACACATGCGTCAGATTTTTTTCCTGATCACACAGAATCTGGCTTGTAGACAGAATGACGAGATCACAACCCGCCATAATTTTGCTGTGCTGTGTGGCAGGTAATTTGTCCAGAAGGCGATTGCCGAGCAACAGCCGTAGGTTTGTAGACATTGTGAAATCCTGTAACTGTTCACTACAAATTTTTACGCCAGATGACTTTTATCTGGAGCGATAAGCTGCATCATGCTTAAGTCAAAGCCTTTACTCTGTGCGCTGAAGAACAATAGGCGCGCTCATTCAGTATTGATTGCACAGAATATGAATTTGTTCCAAAAATTTATAAATCGAGAACAAAGCGATTACCCGCGGTTTCAACGCCAATTAGTCGCATAAATGGCGCAAGCTCAGCGTAGTGACTTTCCGGAAGCGTGGCGGTGACCTGCATTGCTGATTGTTGATTTGCGCTGATGGTGCCAGCACCCTCCAGTTGCAAAGGACCCTGAAGTGTTGCAAGCAAAGCAGAAAACTGCAGTTGTCCGGCTTCACCAACAAGTTGCAATTGAAAGCTGCCTAGCGGCGATACCGGTGCCAAGGTTGAGCTGGCATGCTGCCAACGCAGCATGAATTCACCCTCGGTGTTATCGCGTGTAAAACGCAGACGTTTGCTGTTCAGATTCAGTGTGCCGCCCAAGCCATATCCTTTGGTAGCGGGTAATGCCGCCTCCAGCGCAGACGCCGGAATGTCCACGTCCAGGTCGGTGACGGTTGCTGAAAATAAATTCATTAGCACCTGGGTTGGCAGGGCTTGTTGTGTGAGCTGGTAAGCGATTGAAAGTTGGCCAATCAGCAAGCGCGGTTTATTAACCTCCCATTGCAATGGCATTGAATAGACGGCCGCGCCGTCGCTATTCCGGATCTCAAGCCGTCCGTGACCTGACCAGATACTGCCTTGCGCCGACACAAGACGCAGTTGGCCTGCACTAGCACTTTGTAAGCCAGCATCCAATAATGTGGCGGGTGCTGTCGATAACAATGCACCCGCGAGCATCACACTGAATGCAGCAAGGAAAACAGATTTCTTCATGACTGACTGACGCGCAGCAGCGTGACGCTTGCACTGACAAATCCGGGTGTTAACAGCGTTTCCATACGGATGCGCTCGACCCGTATGCCCTGTTGTTCAAGGGTATTTATCCAGTCAATCCATAATGGGAAAGAGATGGTGCCGACTTCGATAGCAACCCGATTGATGTCCAGCGCTTCGAGTGTCGACAGGCTGTCTGACAGGCCGGCAATTTCAGCCATGCTCTGCACCAGTATGAGCAGGCTGGTATTGGAGGATGCCTGGCTTGGTAGTGGGCGTAACTGCGCGATTTCATTGGCGTGTTGATCCAAGGTTATTGCCTGCATACGTAGGCCTGGCAAGTTACTGCGTAGTGTTGCGCCCGCCTGCGTGCCGGCGACCAGCATCCAGATATAGCCGCTGAGCGTGAGGGTAGCGCTCGCATAAGTAAGCAGTCGACGTTCGCGGGGGGAACGTGATAACCATTGTGTGATTAGCCGCTGTCTTAAGGATTTTGTTGCTGTTGCTAACATGTTCAACTGAATAAGAGTCCCAAAAGGTAAAGCTGCTGTTTAAGCGAGGCTGATAATTAATATAAACGCAGCGCTGCCAGGTGATTGTTCTACGCGCAGCCCCGCCAATTGCAGACGCGCTTGCATTTGCAGTCCATCGCTGTCGCTGATGCCCACAAATTCCACTGTCATGCGCCCGCCTTCCCAGGAAACTGAACGCAAAAGGCCGGCTGGCAGCGATTGAGTGGCCTGTGCCAGGTGCTGCAACATCGGTAAAAAATCGCTGTTGTCGGCAATGCCGTTGAGCTGCCTGAGGCCCGTGAGTTGTCGTTGCATCTGTAATGCCGGATTAATTACAGCGACGGCGTCAGGGAAGACGCTGCGGAAACGCGCTGTCATCTGAGCGCTGAGTTCACGTTGTTCGGATTCAAGCCGAATCTGATCGATTGCTATGGCGGCGCCCAGGAAAAGCAAAGCACATGCCACCAGCCAAAGTGCCGGTCTCAGCCGCGGTAGCAGGCCATCAAAAAATTGCCAGCGCTGTGCTTGCTGCGAAAGATCGGGACCCGCGTTGCTGACAGGCAAATACCAGTGCCAAGCACCTGCGTCATTAACGGGTATACCCAGTTGAGTAGACCATGCACACAAATCGGGTTTGCAACCGGGGATCAGACTATATAGCGTGATGGCGTCAGGAGAATGTTGCGCGACCGCCAACAACAAGGATACCGGCGGGTGTTGACTGTCTCCACAGTCTGTCGCCCAGCCATCATGATCGGCGCTACGCACAAAGCCATCGATACCATTCCAGGCCATGCTCCACGTTGCGTCAGCGCGGGGTAACATCAGTGTTTCGCAGCGTAGCACAAATGAGCGGACACCCACGGCAGCCAGCGCAGTTCGCCAACGCTGCAACGCAAGTTTATCGACAACCGCCAACGTGTGCATGCCGGAGTGATCAACACCCAGCCAGCTCACCTGATTGGTCTGCGGATCACCTGCGGTCTGTTCTTCTACGGCATAGGCCAAGACGGCCTCACCCTGGGTTCGGGCGTTCTCGGGCAAGGCCTGTGTTGTGATGAAAACATCAGCGGCTGGCAATACCACCTCAACCCTGCCTTGATGTGTCGGTAGATCAGCGAGTGCAGCCTCCCCCATGGACAGCATACGCTCGTTGTCCAGTAATGCCCATTCGCAGCGCAGCGCTTCATCCCTGAGTGTGATCCGCAGACGCAGCAGTGTGTTCACAGTGCTCATGGTTGTGGCCATGACAAGGTCTCGCGCACACCTGCACGTTCCAGAACCAAATGATCGTTATTAACAGTGGTCAGGCGCACGCCCGGGACAATTTCCTGGCCTTCCGTGATCGCAACAATATTGCCCGGTGCAACCTGCACCACTGCATAGTCAGCGCCTTCACCTTGCGCTGCCACAATGCCGAGCAAGCGGAATGCAAGACCTGTTGAGACAGGCAGCAGACTGATGGATTGTGCGGTGTCAGGCGCTATGCCAAATAATCCGTAGGCAGATTGTATGGAGTTATTGCTGAGCAGTGCAGGGGGGGCAGACGCTTCCGGCAAGGGTGCCAGCCATAGCCATAAACGCAATGCCAGCACCAGGCATAGCAAGATCAAAGCCATCAGTGTCAACAGATACACCAGTGTTGTTTGTAGGGGGAGCGTTTTGTTCACGGGGAAACTCTTCAAAGTATGGCAAGCATGTTAAGGGCAATGCGGACTGCCGTATGTGCGCTGTCGAACAGAGGCATTTGTCCGAATGCGGCACTGTGCGCTTCTAATCGAGGAGCAGTCTATGTTCAGAAACAAATCCAGGCCTGAGCGAGGGTTTACCTTGCTTGAGTTGATGGTAGTAGTGGTGATTCTTGGCATTCTTGGTGCGTTGGTTGTGCCCAGAATAATCAGCAGGCCGGACGACGCACGGGTAATGGCAGCGCGCCAGGACATTGCCAGTTTGATGCAGGCTTTGCGTCTGTATCGGCTGGACACCCAAAATTATCCCAGCACAGAGCAGGGCCTGCAGGCGTTGATAACGCGCCCAACGGGTAGCCCGGTCCCCACGAACTGGAAAAGTGGTGGTTATCTTGAGCGATTACCGCTGGACCCTTGGGGCACCCCGTACGCCTACCTGAACCCAGGTTTGTACGGTGAAATTGATATCTTCAGTTTTGGTTCCGACGCGCAGAGCGGCGGAGAGGGTAATGCCGCTGATATTGGATCATGGATGCTGTAGCAGGCAAGGTTGTTACTGGGATTTGCGCCACAGGACACGTGGCCAGCCACTGGATGAGCGTGCCAGCAAGGCTGATCCACGCGCCTGAGCACCACCATACTTGACTTGCGCCGATGCGATAAAAAACTGACTGCTTACGGTAAGATAATCTTCCGATAGACTCACCCCGGCGGTATTGCGCAAAGAGGCGGGCAACTGACTGTGGAAATCCGCATAGTTGCGAAACCAGGCCTGTTGGCGTCTGACCACGATCGCGCGCGCCCCATCCAGTCCTAATCCAGGAATAACCGCAGCCAGCACTTCTGTGCTGGCCATGTTGACATTCAAGGCAGCAAATCCCGGTAGTGCCGTGACAAATGGCTGAAGTCTGGCGCGCACAGCGGCGTCGTATCCGGCAATATCTGCCAGCTCAGCAATGTCCTGCATCGCCCGGTTGGCGGCCAGCGAAGGTGCAGGTAGTGCCAGATAATAAGCATCCTCTGCGCCGCCACCGGGTTGCTCTTGTTGATCGGTGTCAAGCCAGTCTGCCAATGTCAAAGCTAGCACCGGCGATAAATTCAGCAGGTTCAGTAAACGTGTGTAGGCATCGAGTTGGCTTGCATTGATGCTGCCATCCTGCAATAAATTATTGAGATTAAACCGCCCCTGTTGATCCTCGATATGACCCAGCAAACTGCCGTTATCCACTCTTACAGCCGGCAACACCATGGCCCAGGGCTCGCCGGCATGATCTGCGGCGCTGACCCGCAGGTCGTCACTGAGCACTGCGCGTCCCCAATCCAGACCTGTTTGTATCAGCAGTTGCGCCTGCGTGTGCTCATTGGCCAATTGCACGCGTCTGGCCCAGGTGCTCTGCAGCACAATAATGGTGGTGGCGGCGAGCGCGGCCATGGTCACCACCGCCATCGCCATGATAATGGCAACGCCCTTTTGTGTATTTTTTGCGGGCAATTTTTTACAAAGAGCCTTGATATTGGTGTGCTGACGGATGTGAGGTTTCATGTGCTTAGCGAGAAGGTGCGGGTCAAGACTTCACCGCTGAGCAATTCAAGGCGCATGCGCACCGCACGCGGTATGTCCGCATCAGTCGGCAACACAGGCCACACCGGGACCCAGATCAGGTCAGCATTCATGTATTCAAACGCGAGATCGCTGACGCCGGGCAACACCACGTAACGCGCAACAGGGGTTGACGGCAACATGTCCAGTCCCGGCCATAACCATAGTTCAATTTCATCAGCCTCATTCAGGAAATAGGCCACCCGGCGCAGACGATCCTGACCGGCTATGGATGCAAACCGGCTGAATTCCAGCAGCGCTTGTGGGGCTGTCGGCATGGCGTCTGTGCGCGAAGTGCTGGTTGAATCAGAGGCGCTATTGTCTGCTACGCGGCCATGCCATGCCGCTTGCAGGGTGTCAGCCCGGCGAATGGTATAAGGCGCAGCGAGTTGTACATCCTGCTTGAAACGATTCATAAAGGCAGCAAGTTGTTGCCATTTAAACGTTTCTTCATTAACCCGATCACGAGCAGACAGCACGACGTCCAGACTGCGGTAGGACATGACAGCCAATGCTGCCAGCAAAAGCAACGTCACCAAGAGTTCAATTAAGGTAAAACCACGCGACTTTTTTATGTCAGCGGCAAACTGTATATCTGTGATCTGCCGCATCAGTTGCTGACCGGAGGATTCACAGAGAAGCCAGTAAAGCGTGCCAGAATCTGATCTTCTTCCGGACCTGCAAACACAAAAATGTCCAGTTGCCGGAACGCCGGGTTGGGGCTGGCAATCACTTCCTCGCGCCAGTAGAAAGTGAGTCCGGCTTGCGATTGTGTGCCACGGGTGATGCCGCTTGGCAACCAGGCGGCCAGTGCACGGTGCTCGGCCAACCTGTCCTCTGCGACCCATCCCGCCAGCAAGCGCGAGCGGTGTTCTATGCTTTGTGTCGTGCCGAGTCCGGCGGTGCGCAAGGCCGCCAGCAGCGCGACGGACACAATCGCAAGGGCGACCAGTACTTCCACCAGCGTAAAACCCCGGGAGAGTGATTGAGAGAGTTTGTCAGCGTGTTGCATTGTCATTCCCACTGTGTACCACGACATTTACGATACCGACAGGTGAGATACTGACCTCGCTGCGTGCAAGGCCATTGCTCAGATACACGGTGAAGGCAGAGGTTTGCCCATAAGCGGGAAACTCAACACGCATATCTTCGGTAACCGGGTTGTTCTCTAGCAGCAGTCCGCTGATACTGACGCCGGCTGGCAGTTGCCGTGTACGCAGAGCATCGTTGTCAGTCACTGCCTGCCAGGCGCGATCGGGTGTTAACTGTTCAAACCCATAGCCTGATGCGTCCGCGAACCAAGCCATCGATGTGCCTGTCACACGCGCTTGCGCTGTTGCAAGATCCAGCAATTGAGCCAGGCGTTGGGATTCGACATTCAGCAGACCGCGCTGATCCGGTGCTACAACCACACTCACCAGACTCGCAATCAAACCCATAATCAGCACCACTACCATAATTTCCAACAAGGTAAAGCCCGACTGGCGCACGTGCATGCGACGGACGCAGGTAAGGTGTTCGGACACACAGTTCAGACTGGCAGAGGCGCTACAGTTCAAGGATTTTTACCGGAATTTCCAGAATGGTGGTCATTATGGCGGATGGCTGCGATTGCTCTGTTCGCTGGCGCACATACCCGGACGACCATACTGCCTAGCATTCACACTGGTCATCATTCCTCTTGCCGGCAACATCCACCAGAAGGTCATTCCGATCGTGTTTAAACGCTACCTACCCGCAATGCTGTTGTTATCCGTGGTGTTTTTGTTAACAACGCCGGGGGATTCACACGCCCAGGATACTGCAAACTCAGATGATCTGGTGATGCTCAATTTTGTAAACTCCGATATTGAGGGTGTTGTGCGTGTCGTCAGCGAGTTAACGGGCCGTAATTTTATTATTGACCCGCGGGTGACCGGGGCCATCAATATTATTTCTGCCCAGCCTGTGCCGCGCTCCACGGTATACAGCACCTTCTTGTCTGCCTTGCGCCTGCATGGTTACGCGGTGATTGAGGATAGCAACATTGTGCGCATTGTCCCTGAAGCAGATGCACGGCTGTTTTCCGGCCCGGTCAGCGGTGCGGGTGCTCGTCCCTCAGGTTCGGGTGACCAACTGGTCACGCGCGTGTTTACCCTGCAATACGAATCGGCTGCGATGCTGGTGCCGATACTGCGACCGTTGATTGCCCCTAACAATATTATTAATGCTTACCAGAACAGCAACTCGCTGGTGATCACCGACTATGCGGGGAATCTGGATCGTATCGCCCAGGTGATTGCCGCTATTGATAAACCCGGCAGTCATGATCCGGTAGCCATTCCTTTATTGCATGCCTCTGCTGTGGATATGGCACAGACCATCAACAAACTGTTTCCGGAATCCGTGCAGGGTGGATTGACCGCTGAGCCCACTCAGCGATTTGCCGTGGTGGCGGATCCGCGTTCCAATAGCCTGTTGGTGAACTCCGGTGATCCGGAACGCTTGGTGCGTCTGCGCAATTTTGTTGCCATGCTGGATACGCCTACGAGTGTCGAGGGTAATATCCATGTGGTGTATCTGAAAAATGCTGAAGCCGTGAAACTGGCGGAAACGCTGCGTGCCATTTATCAGGGTGAAGCAGCCTCGCAGTTTCCGGGAGGCACGCCTGTGCAAGGGCAGGCAACGGACGGGCAGTCGACTGCCGGTATTATTCAGGCGGATGCCGCGACCAACTCCATCATCATAATAGCGCCCGATGCCATCTACAATAATCTGCGCGCTGCGCTGGACAAACTGGATGTGCGCCGCGCACAAGTGTATGTCGAAGCGCTGATTGTAGAGTTGACCGCCGATCGTGCCGCTGAGTTTGGTGTGCAGTGGCAGAGTCTCGGTGCATTGGGTGAAACGGGTGCCCAGGGCTTTGGTGGCACAAACTTTGGCAGTACCGGTCAGAATATTATTGGTACTTCGGTAAATCCGGCCTCGGTTGGCGCAGGGCTGAATGTCGGTGTAGTGGATGGCAGCATCAGCCTGCCGGGGTTTGATCAATTGTTGAATATCTCGGTCCTGATCCGCGCGCTGGAGACAGATGCCAATGCCAATATTCTGTCGACACCGACGTTGCTGACACTGGATAACGAAGAAGCAGAAATTATCATCGGGCAGAACGTGCCATTTGTGACCGGTCAGTTTGCATTAAGTGGCGCATCGGTGACGCCATCGCCGTTTCAGACCATTGAGCGTCATGATGTTGGTTTGACGCTGCGTATAAAACCGCAGATTTCTGAAGGCGGTACGGTGCGACTGGAGATCTATCAGGAAGTCTCCAGCATCAATGACAAATCCAACCCGGCCGGTGTCATCACCAACAAGCGCGCAGTGGCATCCACTGTGTTGGTCGACGATGGACAGATTGTGGTTATCGGTGGACTGATACAAGACAACGTGACTACGGGTATGCAGCGTGTGCCGGTGCTGGGTTCCATTCCTTTGCTGGGCGGTCTTTTTCGTTACGAGAATCGTCAACAGGGCAAAACCAATCTGATGATCTTTTTGCGACCAACGCTGGTGCGTGACAGTCGTGGTGCAGATGTATTTACCGGTGAGCGTTATGACTACATTATCGGGGAACAAAAAGCCGCAGCGCTAAGCACCGGTGGCATTCTTTTTGATATGGAGAACCCGGTACTGCCGGCACCAACGCCTGTGCCAACAGAGTCTTCCGCCACGTTGGTTCTGCCATGAGCCGCGCAACCAGCAAGGTTCCGTACGCCTTTGCCAAAGCGCATGGCGTGGTAGTGACTGAGCTCTCCACATCCATGGCCGTAGCGGCGCTGCGCAAAGGTGCCAGTTCTTCGGCGTTGGCGGAATTGCGTCGGATTCTTGCTGTGCCGATTCAGGTCAGTCAGCTGGAACCGGGTGATTTTGATGAACTGCTGGCTGCAACCTACAATGATGCCAGCGCGGGGGCAGCAGAGCTGGCCGGTGATCTTGCACAGGATATGGATCTATCGCGTTTGTTGCAGGAATTGCCGCGTATTGAGGATCTGATGGAAAGCCAGGACGATGCGCCGGTGATCCGTCTGATCAACGCGCTGTTGACGCAAGCCTTGCGAGAAGGTGCGTCTGATATTCATATCGAAGCCTTTGAAACCCGTTCTGTGGTGCGATTGCGTATTGATGGTACCTTGCGTGATCTGATTGAGCCAGCGCAGGCGCTGCACGGCGCACTGGTATCGCGTATTAAAATCATGGCGCAGCTGGATATTGCCGAAAAGCGCCTGCCTCAGGATGGTCGCATTACCCTGCGTGTTGCGGGCAAACCGGTAGACGTTCGGGTTTCAACTATTCCCGCCGGCCATGGCGAGCGAGTGGTCATGCGCTTGTTGGATAAACAAGCCGGGAGACTGGATCTGTCACGTCTGGGTATGGATGAAAATACGCTTGCACGTATGGATCGCATGATCCGTGAACCTCACGGCATCGTGCTGATTACCGGCCCGACCGGCTCAGGCAAAACTACAACACTGTATGCGGCGCTCTCTCGACTGGATGCCGGCGCGCTCAATATCATGACAGTCGAGGATCCTATTGAATATGCACTGGATGGCATCAGTCAGGTTCAGGTGAATGCGCGCATCGACATGACCTTTGCCCGCGCCTTGCGCACCATTCTGCGCCAGGATCCTGATGTGGTGATGATTGGCGAGATACGCGATCTGGAAACGGCACAAATTGCTGTGCAGGCCAGCCTGACCGGGCATTTGGTGTTTGCGACCCTGCACACCAATGATGCGGTGAGTGCTGTGACGCGTCTGGTTGATATGGGTGTGGAGCCGTTTTTGCTGGCCACCAGTCTGTTGGGTGTTGGCGCGCAGCGCCTGGTGCGGCGCTTGTGCATGGAATGCCGCAAGCCTTTGAGTGCGGACAATGTAGCCTTGCATGAGTTAGGGGTGTTATCTGACGATGCCACGCTCTACAGCGCGCAGGGCTGCCCCGCGTGCAAAGGCTCTGGATATCGCGGTCGCACCGGCATTTACGAATTTCTGAGCGTGGACGAACATTTGCGTCGTCTGATTCATGATCGCGTTTCCGAACAAAGTTTGCGCGACTACGCCTTGCAACAGGGCATGCGTACCTTGCGGGATGATGGTATGCGTTGGGCAGAGAGTGGATTGGTCAGTCTTGAGGAAGTCGTGCGTGTAACCCGGCAACAAAGCTGAACCGGTGTTCCGGTTCAGCTTTGTAGCGAGAGTGTTCAAGCCATTATTGAGCGGGGTTTGAAATGATGACTTCCACGCGTCGGTTTTGCTGACGACCGGTGGGAGACTCATTGCTTGCAACGGGAGAGCCTTCTCCCAAACCATTTGTCACAATACGATTGCTGCTGACGCCGTTGCGTACCAGATATGCCTGCACGGATTCGGCGCGCTGTCTGGACAATACCATGTTGGAACTGTCATCGCCGACGCTGTCGGTATGCCCTTCAATCTGAACAGTGCGGTTCTCAAACCGGTTGAGAAACGCGGCCAGATTATTCAGGTTCTGCGGTGTACCACCACGCAACTCGGAATTTCCGGTTTCAAAGAGAACATCGCCCAGTGTTACTACTAAGCCTCGATCAGTCATCTGTGCATTCAGCTCGGTAATCTGACGCTGTAACTCTTCGGTTTCTGCCCGCGCCATAGTGGCATCGCTGCGGGCAGCTGCCGTCTGTTCATTGGCGACACCCGCTGCAGTGCGCGCCATATTGGCTTCGTTTCTGGCCATGGCCGCCTGATCCGATGCAATGTCAGCGGCAGTCTGTGCTGAGTTGGCATCTGAACGAGCAGCTGCGGCCTGATTGCGCGCGCGCTCAGTGGCCCTGCGTGCAGCGTCAGCGTCGCCCTGTGCAATTGCTGCCTGATCGCGAGCAATCTCGGCGGCCGTGCGTGCGGAATTGGCGTCACTGCGTGCAGACATTGCCTGGTTACGTGCATTGGCAGCGTCATTACGAGCCATATCAGCTTCGCGCGTGCGGGCAGCCAATTGCGCTGCATCGCCGCTGCTGCTCAGTGCAGCGCGTTGATCCTCGTACAATCGGCTTTGTGCCAGTGCGTAGGCGATATCGACTTTCTGGTCTGCAATCAGCAACAGGTGATTAGCCAGTTCTGCATCGTCGCGTGGTCGCTCAGCGGCAGCCACGGCTGCTTCAGCGGCCTGGATTTCAAGCGCTGCTTTGGTGCCTAACTCTGGGTGTGAGCGCAGTGTCGTGAGTTTTGCTCGCACTTCGGCAATGCCCTCAGGAGCAACAGGTGCACTGGCACAGGCCGCTAACACCAATGTTGCTGCAGCCAGGCCAAGCAATTTCCGAACGCGGGTTGCATGTCCGGACAGGTTAATTATTGACGTGTTCATTGTGAAGTTCCTGAGTTGCGCAGTATTTCGCGCTGGAGAGCATTGATGTTCTGTTGCATGTCGTCATTGACAGCTTTGGCTTTCATTTCGGCGGTCTTGGCACTGGCGAGTTCAGCGCTGACACGTGATTCGTCAGCGAGGCGTGCAGCACGATCCATGTCTTCTGCTTGTATCGCATCACGCGCGGCTGACAGTTTTTCATGGGCAGATCGCAAGTCTATCGGTGCATAGTCCGCTACACGCTCCTGTTCCGCGCTGGAAATGGCAAGTTGTGCCGCCTGCATCTTTTGAGTAGGTGGTGGGGCGCTCTGACAAGCGGCCAGTGCCAGCAAGAAGGAACCCGCTAACAGCAAGCGAAAAGTTGCCGTGGATATTTGTTTGGGTAGAGCTGGTTTGTTCATGCTGATCATCCTGTTGGGACACACAAATACGGAATCGGTATTTGTCGGTGATTTAAAAATAACACCCGGATAGTTTGATGTTTTGGGTAAAGCGGTTCAGTTCGCTGACGCACACATAGAGGAGAAGGGGGGGCAATAAAATTGTGCTTATGTGCGCTGGCATACATAGTGCAGCTTCTGTAAGGGGTACACTTTATATGTGATAAGAATGGATATTATTTCGATGTTGCTGTCTAATTGCCGGGGGTCGGGCTGTTTGCGCACATTCCGCAAAAAATACTAGAAAAGTCAGAAAAATTTTTCGCCAGAGCTATTGGCGTTTTTGCTAGACCTATCACGATCCACAACTGGCATGGCGCATGACACTAATGCTTATGTCAGTGGAAATATTAATGACGTTAACAACGAGAAAATAGAACAAGATGCTGAAGGACATTGATATTCTAGGCGCTAGTATTCTGATTGTTGATGATCAGCAGGCAAATGTCACATTGTTGGAATTGCTGTTGGCTGACGCCGGTTATACCAATGTCTCGTCAACGATGGATCCGTTTGAAGTGTGTGCGCTACATCGTCAACATCAATACGATCTCATTCTGCTGGATTTGCAATTGCCTGGAATGGATGGATTTCAGATTATGGAAGCCCTAAAGACGAATGAAGAAGATCCATATCTCTCAGTGATTGTATTGACGGCTCAGCCCGGGCACAAAATGCAAGCGCTTCATGCCGGCGCCAAAGATTTCATCAGCAAGCCATTTGATCTGGTGGAAGTAAAAACTCGCATCCGTAACGTGCTCGAAGTGCGTCTACTCTACAAGCGATTGTCTCAATACAACAAGGCATTGGAACAAGCTGTCATTGAGCGTACGGCCGAGTTGCGCGAGAGCGAGGCTCGCTTCAAAAGTCTGACCGAGCTGGCGGCAGACTGGTATTGGGAACACGATGTACATGGTAATTTTCTGAAAGTATCAGGCCCGGTGCTCGATATGCTGGGGATTCAGGTAGGCTCTCATCTTGGCAAAAACAGCACCGATCCACTCGTTGGTTGGGATGTCGAACAGAGCAGAGAGTTGCATGAAAAAATTGCGGCAAGACAGACATTTCTGGATTTCCTGATCACACAAAAACACAGTGATGGTTCGGTGCAGTATTTCAGAGTAAGTGGTCAGCCTATGTTTAATGAAAAGGCTGGTTATATTGGCTATCGCGGAATTGGTCTGGAGGTTTTTGAAACAAAATGACTATCCAGAAAGCGATGTCAAATAGCGGTACAGTATGTGTCTGCTATCCTAGCCAGAATCATTTGCTAGGCGCTTTGCCAACCGAGGACTTTTCGCGCATACAACCTATGCTGGAGTTGGTGCAATTGCAGCTGGGTGACATGTTGTACGAACCCGGTCAGCCAATTCATTATGCATACTTTTTGACATCAGCCATCGTGTCGCTGCATTACGTCACCGCGTCGGGTGCTTCGGCTGAAACAGCAGGAGTGGGCTACGAAGGGGTGGTTGGAGTGGCGGTTTTTATGGGCGGTGACACCACCAGCAGTTCAGCAGTAGTTCAAACGGCAGGGGCTGCCTATCGCATAGACGCGCGGCTGCTTAAGCAAGAGTTTGCCCGCGGTGATTTTCTGCAAAGTTTGTTGTTGCGTTATGTTCAGGCATTGATGACTCAAATGAGTCAGTCGGCTGCTTGCAATCGCCACCACTCTGTTGAACAGCGTTTATGCCGCTGGTTACTGCTGACACTAGACCGCACAAGGTCAGATGATCTTGTCATCACACAAGAGCTGGTGGCCACTATGCTGGGTGTGCGGCGCGAAGGCATTACCGAGGCAGCGGGCAACCTGCAGCGCGCAGGGTATATCCAATCACGTCGTGGTCATATTTCTGTTCTGAACCGCAAAGGTTTGGAAGATGCTGCATGCGAGTGTTACAGCGTAGTAAAAAAGGAAATGACGCGTTTGCTGCATGACGTTTTGTTGCGGCAGGAAGAAAGCCGAACGCACATCAGATACTCCCATACAATCTCTCAACAAGGGAGTGGCCGTGTACCCAAATAAGCCAGGTGATTTTGATTTGGCAGCGCCTCAGCCAGATTGTGACGAAGACTTATCAAAAGCAACAGATTTTCTGAAAGCCGGTGCTTTACAGAATGCCATTTTCAACAGTGTGAATTTCTCCAGCATCGCAACCGATGAACACGGTGTTATTCAACTGTTTAATATGGGTGCGGAGCGTATGTTGGGTCACGCCGCCGCAGATGTTATCAACAGGAAAACCCCCTCGCAGATATCAGATCCTGATGAGATCATCGCCCGGGCAAAAGCCTTGAGTGTAGAATTTGGCAAAGACATAAAACCAGGTTTTGAAGCACTGGTATTCAAGGCGTCGCGCGGCATTGAGGACATTTACGAACTGACTTATATCCGCAAAGACGGCAGTCGCCTGCCTGCCATCGTGTCAGTCACTGCATTGCGCGACGCTCATAACGACATTATTGGTTACCTGCTGATTGGTACTGACAATACACTGCGAAAACAGATCGAAGCTGAACGCAGTCAGGTCGCCTCTGAGCTGCAATTGGCAAAAGCCGCTGCCGAAAAAGCCAGTCTGGCAAAATCAGAGTTTTTATCCAGCATGAGTCATGAGCTGAGAACGCCACTCAGCGCCATCCTTGGATTTGCTCAGTTGATGGAGACCAGCTCCCCGGCCCCGTGTGAAGCACAACAACGCAGCATCAATCAGATTCTGAAAGCCGGGTGGTATCTGCTGGATCTGATTAATGAAATCCTGGATCTCGCCTTGGTGGAATCCGGCAGGTTATCCCTGTCGCTGGAGCCACTGGCACTGGAAAGTGTGATGCTCGAGTGTCAGGCCATGATTGAGTCTCAGGCGAGGGAACAAGAAATTACCGTAACGTTCCCGCAATTCGAAACACCCTGTTTTATCAATGCCGATCGCACGCGCGTGAAACAAATACTGATTAACCTGCTGTCTAATGCGATTAAATATAATCGCAGCGAAGGCAGTGTTGTGGTGAGTTGTGACACGTTAGCGACAGGGCGGGTTCAGGTCAGCATAAGAGACAGCGGTAATGGTTTGACTTCTCAGCAACTCGCTCAGCTATTCCAGCCGTTTAACAGATTGGGCCAGGAGACGGGCGTCATTGAAGGCACCGGTATCGGACTGGTGATGACCAAGAGACTGGTTGAATTGATGGGTGGCATTGTTGATGTGGAGAGCACCGTAGGTGAGGGTTGTCGATTCTGGGTAGAGTTTGTGCTCAGCGATGCACCACAAGAGATAGAGTTGTCGCTGGTGCCCGTTGTGCGTCTGGAAAACCAATCAGCTGAACGGCAGTGCACCTTGTTGTATGTTGAGGACAATCCCGCCAACTTAATGCTGGTTGAAGACCTTATTACCCGTCGCCCGGACATTCGACTGATCAGCGCAACCGATGGTATTTCCGGTGTCGAAATGGCACTGAAGCATCTGCCTGACATGATTTTGATGGATATAAACTTGCCCGGTATCAATGGTATTCGGGCACTTGAAATTCTGACCGAGGATAGCCGCACGAGCAATATTCCTGTTGTTGCGCTCAGTGCCAATGCCATGCGCCGGGACATTGAAAAAGGTTTGCAAGCGGGCTTTTACCGTTATCTGACCAAACCGATTAAAGTACCTGAATTTATGGCAACACTGGATGAAGTGATGCAGGTTGCCAAAGACAGGCAGGCAGAAATGTAAACACCTTGAGACGACTGTAAAAAAAAAGGAAAGGAGGCTGCGGCCTCCTTTCCTTATTGCAAATGACTAACTTTGCTGTTTTCAGAATCCCAGATAGATAGAGAAGTGACCGTGGTAATCACCACGTTTCTGACTGCCATCGCCGTCCACGACTTTGGCGATATCAATGCGAGCGTTGAGATTGCGCTGAAGGTTCCAACGTAAACCCAAGCCAAGACTGCCAATAGACGACTTTTTATGATCTTCGCCACCCAGCTTGTTGTTCCGGCTGCGAGCTCCGTCATAGAACGCCAGGGCGCGCAGATTGCTATTGCCTGGAATCAAGGTGCCCATCAAGTTTGGTGTGTTTACTTCGACGTTCACAACATGGCCGATGTCTCGCGCAATCTCACGCTCAAGAAAACCGCGCACTGTAGTGGCGCCAGTTGTGCCAAATTGTTCGCCGGTAATCAAGGCATCTGCTGTGTATTGCGCATTTAATGCCACGCGATACTGCCAGTTACCAGCAAAGGCCTGCACAAAGCTCGCGCCAGCCCGCATCACATCATACTGCGATGAGGCGCCAACGCCGCCAGTGGGCGAGGGACGCGCTGCGTTAAAATCAGCACTGTCGCCGTTACTGGCGCCTGCCAGATTGTGCGCATAGCCTACGTAAAAGTCTGCTGCTCTGCCCGGTCTAGCCCAGCTTCCGTTATAGGAAATACTGACGGGTCTGACGGTGACATCCACCGCTGCGGGGCCGCAACCGGCTTCACCGAAGATACCCAATGAACATACGTTTTCATACGCGCGGTAATCGATGCCATACACCAGCTTGTGAGAGTATTCACCTTGTCTGGCCAGCAACTGATTGTAACGGAAGCCATACACCGCGCCTTTGCCCGAGAATGCCAGCGGACCGGCTACGGTCTGTGTTGTACCAGCGTCGACATCCGAGTACCCGGCAATAAAGTCCAGTGAATCGTCAAGCTTGTACATCGGCACCCGGTAACTGGCCGAATACTGTTGAACTTGATCCATGTTGTCCGGTGAGGTCACAAAACTGAGAGTGCCGACGTGGTCGCTGTTAAACAGATTGGCGTGTTGTATGCCAACACCCAAACGATAATCGCCGGTTTGCGGGTTGCCGGTGTTATCCAGTGTGACAAACGCTTTAAAAGCGTTCTCGTCAAGCACATTGACCACGGCATCAACCAGGCCTTCCTGTGTACCCGGTCGCAGCATAACGTCAACCTGCTTTGCCGGATTTGAATTGGCGAGCTGGATGTTGGCTGAGATTGCCTCGGTAGAGGGCGAAGTGCCTTCTACCAGAGCCGGCAGACTGGCGCGGATGTTGTCATTGTCGAAGGAGTCATTGCCTGCAATGCTCACAGCACCAATACGCGCTTCAACCACACGCAACCGGACAACGCCGTTGTCGAGATCCTGTTCAGGTACAACAACCCAGACGATGTTGGATCCAACGCTGCTGTAGTAATTCTGCAGTGCAGTGGTTGCCCGTTGTACGTCTGAATAATCTTTTTGTGTGCCTGTGTACGGCTGCAGGATGGCATCAATGCGCTCTTGCTGTAGCAGCGAGTTGCCTTCTACTACGAATCGGTTGATATCAAATCGCTCCACGGGGGCCTGCGCAAAAACAGGCGACGCGGTCAATAAGAGTGTGGTAATACCGACGCTCATTGCTGACTTTTTAAGGTTCAATGCGTGTTGGTGAAACCGGTTCTTTCCAGTTGATATATTCATTTTTGTTCACTTTCCTGTTGTTGCGGGAAGGCCCAGGTTTCACAGAAGCCACTTGAGGTTAAAGAATCACAGTCGTTCAGGTCTTTGTTCTGGCGTGACTCGGCAGTGCCGGTGCCGCGCATCACGTCAAAGCCTTTGTCTGCACCAGTCGGGCTCAGCGAGATGTGCCAGAAGTCGCCGGGACGGTAATACAGCTGGTTATGGATCAGGCCGGCAAAGATTTCCGGAACCGGTGTGATCACCAGATTGCCGGGCGTAAAGCCCAGTGTGTAATTGCGGTTTGAGGCGAGGGTGCCGACGTTGATCCGGTATGGACTGCCAAACACAGACTCCCCGGGGGTTCTGACCAGCGCACCTGTCAATACCGATGCTTGTGTGTCAACTACACCGAGTTGCGCATTGTTGATCAGCCCCGTTACCGTGTAGCTCAACGCAGGGTCATCAGTGCCGTAGACCTTCATATGGGAGTTAGCTACAACCGACAATGGAATCGGCATCACTCGCAGACTGCCATTGGCATAGTTGATGTTGTAGTTGGCAGCACTAAAACTGCCACCTGTTGCGCTGTTTGCCACAATCACATAAGGACTGTTAGCGACACCGCTACCCGCGGCTGCACCTGTGCTGGTCAGAGCAACCCGGCCAATGGATTCTCCATTTTGAAGGCCGGTGCTGCGGAACTCGCTGCCTGTAAAGGTGCTTGCCGTGCCATAGTTCTTGCTGATGTCCAGCGCTGTGATGGACAGTGTTGCCGGGGTGACGGCGAGATTGCCGTTTGTGTAGGTGATCACGTAATTCGGTGAGCTCAGGCCGTATGGCACGATGCTATAGTTGCCGACGTTTGTTGCCCCTTGCGCGGTACCTGCATAAGCCAGCGTACCGTTGAGATTGGCTGCACTGTCTGTCCCTCTGAAGCCGCTGTACACAACGCCATTGCCGCCTGTCCAGGCCAGGCCATCGTAGACTTTTGATGCTGAATGCGCAGCGACTGCCAGCAGACTGGAGGGCGTAACCTGGAGCGCACCATCAAAGTAGCTGATGCGGTAGTTTGACGGGTTAAACGTGCCGCCAAAGGCATTTGAGGCTGTGATGGCGTAGGGACTGCCATTCACGGTAGCCAGTGAGTTTGCTCCAGTGCTCGCCAGTGTCACCGAGGCAATGGTTTCACCATTTTGCAGACCATTGCTTCTGAACCCGGTTCCACTGAAGATCAAGGTGTCGCCGTACGCCTTGCTGGCGTTATCGGCAACGATACCCAGAGAGGCAGGCGCTACAACCAGACTGCCATCCCGGTAGGTGATGGTGTAGTTGCTTGAGCTCTGGCCTGACGGCGTAATGTTGTAGGTACCAGCATTAATTGCACCTTGTGAGGTGCCACCATACACAATTGTGCCAGTGAGACTAGCCTCGGTATCACCACCTCGGAAGCCGGTGTATTTCACACCATTGCCACCAGTCCAGCTCAGGCCGTCATAGATCTTGACTGCGGAGTTGGCAGTGATGCCCAGCAGCTCGGCCGGAATGACTTCAAGTGCTCCATTAAAGTAACTGATGTCATAGTTTGCAGGGTTAAACGTACCGCCGCGCGCATCCATTACGATAATCTGATAAGGGCTGCCGTTGACACTGGCAATCGGGTTGGCACCTGAGCTGACCAGCGTAACCTGACCGATGGATTCACCATTTTTTAAACCGTTGCTTCTGAATTCATTGCCAATAAAACTCAGCGCATCGCCATAACTTTTGCTGGCGTTATCGGCCACGATACCCAGTGACGCAGGCGCCACGATCAGGTTACCGTTGCTGAAGCTGATGGCGTAATTCGGTGAGCTTTGGCCACCCGGTATGATGCTGTAGTTGCCAGCATTGATAGCGCCCTGTGAAGTGCCACCATAAACCAGCGTGCCGTTCAGGCTGGCGGCAGTATCGCTACCCTGGAAGCCGGTGTAGACCGCGCCATTCCCGCCTGTCCAGCCCTGACCGCTATAGATATTGACCGCTGTGTTGGCGGCGATACCGAGCATGGCTGGCGTGACATTCAGAGTGCCGCCAACAAAGTTAATAATGTAATTGTTGGAGCTGAGACCGCCCGGCATGATGCCGTAAGTGCCCGCGTTGATTGCACCCTGTGAGGTGCCACTGTACACCAATGTACCTGTCAGGCTGGCTTCAGTATCGCCCGCGAGAAATCCGCTGTAGGTGACGCCGTTACCACCTGTCCATGCCGAGGCGTTATAAGTTTTTGTTGCATCATTGGCAGTAATACCCAAAAACACACCAATGATACTGCCCAGATGTGTGCCGCCACTCAAGGTGTAGTTGCTGGCCAGTCCGCCATTACTGCCGTTGCCCAGAGCCAATGAACCCAATGCAATCGGTTTATTGGTGCCTGCGCCGGCATCCGCTACTGTGCCAACACCCGACACCGTCAAGGTCTCGGTACCGACCAGTGCACTGGTATTTAACACACTGCCTGACATGTTCACTGTGCTGTCGTAATTGCGTGTGCCGCTCAGGCTGACAACAAACGGTGAAATGGTACTGGTCGAATTGACAGCGTAACTCAGATTGTAATTGGCGCCGCCATTACCATCATTGATATTCACACCCGAGGTAATGACCTGTTTATTACCAATGCCCACGTTCTTGTCAGTAAATGCAAAGTTGCCGCCGCTGAACGAGTCACTGCCAAACAAAGCGCCTGCGCTGATAATCGCGCTGCCTGCAGCATTGACCGTGCCGTCATACACTTTGACCACATTATTGGTACCAAAACTGATCTGAGCCGGTGTGATGCTGGCCCTGTGATTGCCGCCGACCAGTGTGTAGTTGGATGCGATGCCTCCATTCGTGCCGTTGCCAAGCGCCAGCGTGCCAGGTGTCACCAGCTTGCCGCTGCCAACATTGCCATTGGCAACGGTGCCGGTACCGGACACGGACAAGGTCTCGGTGCCTACCAGAGCGCCGGTGGCCAATGCGGAGCCCGGCATATTGTTTGTGCCGTTATACGAGCGTGAGCCAGTCAGATTCACGAGAAATGGGGTGACGATAATCTGACCGTTATTGGTAATGGTGGCGCCATAACCAACCGGTGTTGTGATACCGGTGACGCTGATTACATAAGGACTGCCATTTACCGGTGCGGTAGCAGCAAATCCTGCAGAACTCGCTGTCGGTGTGCCGCCCAGGCTATCCTGCAAAAAGACGTTACCAAAGTCAGCGGCGTTAACCAGTCCCGTCACAGAGACGGCAGGTACTGCGCCGGTCAAATCTGTGCCGTAGACTTTGTTAAGCGTGCCACCTGCGACACTCGCCGTCAGTTGTGGTGTTCGGGTGAACAAATACCGGTTACCCGCAGCCGCAATCGACGAAGGGGGATTCGCCGTGTAACTGCGGCCCCACAGTGCCAGTTGATTGCTATTCAGTCCGCCAAAAGTATTTGAGGCAGGGTCATCAGAGTAGACCAGCCAACGACCTGTGGTAGCGGTCAACGCAGCCGCACCGAATGGGTTAATAAAGTTTTTGCCAGCAAGCACAATGTTTGCGGAGGTCACACCACCTGCATTGACTCTGACGTCGCCGCCGGTCACAAGTTCGATGGTTTGAGCGCCAGGGTTGTAAGCGCCGATGACAGTGATGTCGCCGGTATGAGTTTTATCACCGATTTTAAGGACTCGCCCGGGATTACTGGCGATCAGTGTGGTATTGAACAGTCCAGCCGGTCCAAATTTCACCGCAGTTGGTGTAAGCCCTGTCTCTATCGCGAGAGATTTTGTAAATGGCGTAATTGTCAGCTGCCCGGTGCCCTTAATGTCAGCATTGAGAGCCAGCAGATCGGCCGTTATGTTGACCGCACCGTTGGTGATCACCTCACTGTTATTGGTAAACGTCCCAGTGCCGGCAACAAAACTCATTGAACCGCTACCGCTGATCGCTGAACCTATGACAGTAATGCCACCGGTAGCTTGTTGTACCAATACATTTTTGGTTCCAAAGTCCACCGCTTCGTTGGTGCCGAGCGTAATTGCTGCGGTGCCGCTGGTCTGTCCAAATACCAGACCACCTGTTGTCGTCATACCCTGAATCTGGGCATTGGTAATATTGAAGGTGCCGGTTGTGCTGCCGATACCCATAGTCAATGTGTTGGTGTTGCCGCGCAATGTCAGCGTGCCTGAACCTGCATCAATCGTGCTGGTGCCGGTATATGTAGAGCCACCGGCTATATCAATGTTGCCGCCGCCGGATATCAGCGGATTCGCCAGAGTCATGGTAGTAGTGTGATTGAGCGTGATCTTGCCGCCGGTGCCGGTACCGCTGGTATTGATGGTACCGCCAAGATTGGTAAAGGTTGTGCCTGTGCTGGAGACATTGCCGCCAAACGTGTTGATGGCCGCCCCAACAGCAACAGTTGCGCCAACACCGGATGCAGCAAATGCCACATTCAAGGGCGAGCTGGCACTACCTGAGATACTGCCGCCACCCGCGATGGTAATTGTGCCGCCGGTTATCTGATCAGGGGTCAAGGTCAGCGTTGTAGTACCCGTGCCTGCAGCGCGCGTTACCGGTGCGCTGACAGTGATGGTGCCGCCTTGTGTGCCAACAGGGTTGGTTGTGGTGACATTGACATTGCCTGTTTCCAGGGCGGTAGACAACACCAGATTGTTGAGTATGGCGGTGTCCTGATTAGGCGTGAAAATGCCACCGGCAATGGTGCCTGTGTTCGGCGCATTGGTTATCTCTACGTTACTCGGATCCAGAAGCCAAGTGCCGGCCTGACCCTTTGGAGCAAGGGTATCGACGCTGCCGCCGAGCACTTCCAGATTGAGTTTGCCTGACGTTTCTACAAAACCGCCGTTGCCGGACTGGTCGCCACCCCGTGCGCTGACTGTACCAAGGAAGCGGGTGAAATCATCAGACCATACAATTACTTTGCCACCATCACCGTGAGTCAATGCATCTGCATTGATACGGGCGTCGCCACCGACATAGGTGCTGTTTGCATTCTGAACATCAGGGTCGCTACCAAGGTAGTCACCACCGATCAAGACTGAGCCACCTCCGGCTGCACCGGAAACATCCACGGTGACATCCAGCAGGCCTACGCGTTCGCCAAGCAGTTGTACGTCGCCGCCGGCACTGTTCTCATCCGTCCCGCGCGCTTTGATGCTGCCATTGACGAGTGTTGTTCCGTGTTCAGACTGAACTGTGATCACGCCGGGCAAACTGCCGTCAGCACTGATTCGACTGTCCGCAGTCAACGTCACGTCACCGCTTGCGCGCAAGGTAATTCTGCCATTGCTGTCACGGACCACCTGATCTGCATTAATAGTGCCGCTGTTGCGCAACGCTGCACCATAGATGCCTACGTTACCGCTGAGCGCTATGATTTCACCAATGTTTACGGCAGTGCTATCGGCGCCGGTCAGTTCGACACTGACACCTGGTGAACTGGTGTCAATCAGATTCACTGACGCACCGGCTGCCAATATCACGTCACCACCAGGGCTGCTGATCAAACCACTGTTGCTGACATTGTTGCCTAACAGATACACCGCGCCACCGGATGGAGTACTGATACGCCCCTGGTTGGCAACATTACCTGTCACGGTATTTGCTTTGAAGTTCAATAGACCAGCACGGAAGTCTTCATTGCTGATATCCAGTGTGGAAGCCACAAGTCCTGCGACATCCACGCGGGCATCCTGTCCAAACAGTATGCCGCTGGGGTTGATCAGAAACACCTGACCATTGGATGACAATGTTCCGAAAATGCTGGAAGCATCAGGGCCTGTTACCCGGTTTAGCACGCTGGACGCAGAGTTTTCCTGCTGGAAATGCGTGGTATCACCCGCAGCAATCGAGAAGTCCTGCCAATGGATAACGGCGCCTGGGCTATTTGTGATGTTAAGTAAGCTGCCTTGCGCTGCAAAGCTCGCCTGGCCTGATATCACCAATGGCTCCACACCATTTGCCTGTGCGTGAGTGCTGGTAACGATATAGGCAATCGTTGCCGCAAGTAGCTTCAGTTTTGGGATGACAGAATTTTTTTCAAAGTTCGATTTTGATCGTTGCATGATGAATTCAACCAGTTGACACGAGATAAATGGCAATTTCAGAGTCGCATGACTGACAATTCTGGAATTGTTATAAAAATACTGCCGTCAGGTTGAGCTTTTGGCGGACATTATTCTGTTCGCCAGCGCACGAACAAAAAAAGGGGGAGAGACCGTGGTCTCCCCCCCTTTTGTTTGTTTTGCTTTGTTATGCTGGCTTTTACCAGCGTAACAAAGCAAGGTTCTGCATTACTGTCTTGGTCGTGTTCCTGTTACTTCAACTTCTACACGACGATCAGGTGCAAGGCACGGTATTAACTGAGCGCGGGTCAGCTGTGCGCCGCACTGCGCCGCTGTGGTCACAGGTTCTGCACCGTTGACGCCACGGGTACTTACCTGCGAGGCAGAGATGTTAGCTGATCGCACCAGATAGTCCTTAACTGCGATTGCGCGCTCGTTGGACAATCGGAGGTTATAGGCTTGGGAGCCTATGCGGTCGGTGTGCCCGGTTACCAGAATGGTGTCGAACTCAACACCGCGCAGGTCAGCTGCCAGCTTGTCCAACTCTGCACGGCCGGCAGGTTTAACCACCGAACTGTCAAAGTCAAACAATGAGTCGGCTGAGAAAGTCACACGTACGGGTGCAGCAGGCGGTGGTGGCGTCGGTGCAGGCGCTGGCGCTGGTGCTGCTGCTGCTGCGCGAGGCGCCGCTGCAACTGGTGCGCTGACAGGCACTGGTGCTACTGAGGTGCTGCCGAAACGATAGACCACGCCCAGTGAGAACAGATCTATGTCGCCGTCGTTGCCGATAGCGTCATCAAAGCGATAACGTTCTGCTTCAAGACGCATAGCAACCTTGTCAGTGAAGTCATACTGGAGACCAGCGCCATACTTCCAGCTGGCTTCGGTTTTGTGAGCATTAAACGGATCAATGATCACCGGACCATAACCACGGAAGCGATCGCGCGTTTCAGCGTAGATTGCGCCGGCCCTACCGAATGCTGACAACTTCTCACCCAGTGGCAGAAAGCCAACCAGATCGACATTGAGGCCGCGCATTTTGGCATCACCGGTCATGATAGCCCATGGCTCCATGCGTGCCGTGTAACTGAACTGTCCAAGGTCAAAGTAACCACCTTCTACGGCAAAGTTACGGTTGAACTGGTAACCGGTAAATATTTTGAAGCCGGTTTGATCTTCGGTTTCACGCAGTGCTACTGTTCTGAATCCATCGCTGAGCAGTCGTGCAACGATACGTTCATCATCAATGTCAGCGCGTGATTCGCCAAGGTTTGCTCCGATATACCAACCCGGTTCAGCAGCGCTGGCGAGTTGACAGCTGATCATAGCCAGTGCCAGCAGACTGAGTCTGACTGGCAGGCCTGATCCGGTCATGCCCGATCTTTTAATTCCTGATTTCATGTTGTTCTCCAAAATTTGCAACGAATCTTTATGTTTGTTTGCCGGTGGTGCCGGCCCTTAAGGGGCCGGTACATTAACGGTAGTGGAATCCAGTGCAATGGTGCCTGCTGTGATGGCGCCACTCAGAATTCTTCCGTTGACCGTTGCGCCAGTCTGCGCAGTGGTATCCCGGCCAGCGATTACGTTGCCGAAGAAGGTTGTACCAACGCCGATGGTGGCATCCTGA
The DNA here is from genome assembly GCA_030696315.1 of Pseudohongiella sp. Classification (GTDB taxonomy): domain Bacteria; phylum Pseudomonadota; class Gammaproteobacteria; order Pseudomonadales; family Pseudohongiellaceae; genus Pseudohongiella. The sequence continues at coordinate 101,341 of JAUYSM010000027.1, forward strand.
GTCGGAACCCAGAATATATTCTTGGCCTGAGCGCCATTGACCAACACGATATTCGCTGTAGTAGTCAGTGATGATCCGATCTGGAACACCCATACCGCGTTAGAGTTGCCGCCACCATTCAAGGTAACTGGTGTAGTAATCAGCATCGTACTGCCTGAGGTGTAAGTACCAGGAGCCATGCCTGCAGAACCTGGGAACGTGGCGCCAAGATCCGTGCCACCCAGAACAGTAATGCCCGGTGGAAGTGTCTTGAGGTTGTTGTACGCAGTCAGCAGATCAGCTCGTGCTTTTGATGATGTTGCATCATTAACGTGGATGGTACCGCTCACCTGAGGTGGTGGTATGCCTTGTGAAGTACCAGGTTCAAGCGATACATCACCATTGACCTGAGTAGCGCCAGTACTGGTGATTGCTGAAGTTGCCATGATGCCAAATCCAGCTGCATTACCCAGCGACACAGCGCCCGGTGCAAGACCACCACCGGTGCTGAAGTTCCAGATATCATTCATTACCATAGCGTTGCCAGCGATGTCCTTGACGGTATTTCTGACGATGAACTGGTAAGTTGTACCGGTGTTCAGCGACGCATCAGGTGTAAATGTGGCAATGTTGGACAACGGATCAAACGAAATCTGGCCACTGACCGGGTTAAGGCCCTGTGCCAAAGTAAAATTAGACGTCAACATGGTCAGTGGATCCATCGCTTCGTTAAACGTAGCGCTGACGGTTGTGTTGACAGGCACATTGCTGGCACCAGCGGCCGGGAAACGACCGATGACTGTTGGCGGGCTTACGTCAGGACCTGCACCGGTGGTGAAGTTCCAGTTGTAAACGTTGACCATCCGATTGCCAGCAGTGTCTTTTACAGTATTGTTCACTGTTGCACGACAAATGGTGCTGGCTGGCAGCGTGCTGCCTGGCGTAAAGGTCGCTGTGTTACTGCTGACCGCGTAGCTCACGATGCCAGTTACGGGTGAGCCTGTAGGGCACGCCACGCTGAAGGTTTGTGGGCTGGTGATGGTCAACGGATCCATGGCTTCGCTGAAACGCGCGGTGATCAGCGAGTTAAGCGCGACATTTGTTGCGTTGCTCACCGGTACTGTCAGTGTAACGGTTGGCGCTGTAGTATCAGGCGTCAAACCGGTCTGGAAGTCCCAGGTGTAGTTGGTCAGCATACTGTTACCGGCAACGTCTTTGACACCGTTAACAATTGTGGCGCGACAGGTTGAACTGGGCGGCAGCGTTGAAGCAGGTGTAAAAGTAGCTACGTTGCCATCAACGGCATAGGCAACCAAACCTGTGATCGGTGCACCAATCGGACAAACAACTGAGAAATTCGCAGTGGTAATTGTCAGAGGGTTCATCGGCTCACTGAAGCTCGCGCTCACTTGAGTATTGATGCGTACGGCAGTTGCGTTGCGTGCTGGCACCGTGGTGCTTACAGTAGGTGCTGTCAGATCCGGCGTTGGGCCAGTTGTGAAGTTCCAGGTGTAGTTTGAAGCCATTGACAGGCCTGCAAGGTCCTTGACGCCAGTGCTGACAGTTGCGCGGCAAATGGTGTTGCCGGGCAGGTTAGCATTGGGTGTGAACGTCGCGACATTGCCATTGACAGCGTAACCTACCGTGCCAGCGATCGGCGCAGTGGATGGGCAATCAACAGTAAAGTTGCTGGCAGTAATAGTCAGTGGTGTCATTGCTTCACTGAACGTGGCACTGATCAAAGAATTGACCGGTACCAGCAGGGCAGCTGAACGTGGCAGTGTAGAGATCACTGTTGGTGCTGTTGTATCTGGTGCTGCACTGGTATTAAACGTCCAGTTGTATGCTGCTGCCATCGAGTTGCCGGCGACATCTTTTACGCCAGTACCAACAGTCACTGAACAGGCAGCGCTGAATGGCAGATTGCGTGAAGGTGTCAGGGTTGCGACATTACCAACAACAGTGTAGTCCACAGTGCCGGGAATCACAGTACCTGTTGGGCAGACCAGACTGAAATTTGCCGGAACAATAGTCAGCGGATTCATTGGCTCACTGAAACTTACAATCATGCGACGGTCCACTGCAACATCTGTTGCACTGCGCACAGGCGCTGTGGAACTGACTGTTGGCGGCACTGTTTCAGGTGTTGCACCTGTTGTGAAAGTCCACACATAAGGGTTCACAATGGTGTTGCCGGTTGTGTCGCTGACGCTGGCCGCGACTGTCGCGGTGCAGACTGTGTTGCCAGGCAAGGTTCTGCCAAGTGCCAGGGTTGCAACGTTAGTGGTTGCGGCATAACTGACCGTACCAGCAATCGGCGTAGACATCGGGCACGCAAGACTGAACGAACTGGCGGTCAGCGTTGCAGGGTTCATCGACTTGTTAAAAGTCGCTGTCACCACAGAGGTGTTAAACGCAACTCCGGTGGTATTAGGTGCTGGCGTCACCGCCGACACCATAGGGATAAGCACGGCAGTGCCGCCACCGCCCAGAATCGGGTCACGACCGCCGTCGCCACCGCCGCCGCATGCTGTTAACAGCAGGCCGGCACACAAGGTGCCCCACGCCAGAGGTCTGGAGTGGAATTTCAGTTCAGCTAATTTTTTCATTGGTTTCTCGCATCTCTATTTAGGCTCCAGCAGCCACCGGGTGTATGCCCGGTCGAAACCGGAAATTAAACCAAATGATCTGCACACGTACTTTTGTCGCACGGTGCAAGTATCCGGACTGCTCAGGCGGGCTTCTGTGCGGTGGAAGACAGAGAGAAGGGTTTATTTGAGTAAGTGCTGCTTTTGTGAGACCAAAGCGGTTCAGACAACCAGTTGATTGATTTCCATGATCGGTAAAAGAATGGCAAGTACAATCATCAGCACGACACCGCCCATCACCAGGATCATCACTGGTTCGAGCAGCGTCAGAAAAACTGCGAGGCGACGCTCAAGAGCCTGGGTTTCTAGTTCAGCGGCGCGCTGCAGCATTTGTTCAAGTTTGCCGCTGGCTTCACCGCTGGCCACCATATGAATGAGCAATGGCGGGAAAATGCCCGGTTCACCCAGTGCGCGTGCCAGACTTGTACCTTCCTGTACCCGGATAATTACGCCTGCTACAGCAACGGACATTACCTGATTGGTAATGACCCTGGCGCTGGAGCGCAGCGCTGCCAACATAGGTACGCCCCCGTCTAGCAAGATCGCAAGTGTGCTGGAAAAACGGGCGGTATTGATGCTGCGTGTCAGAGAACCCAGCCAGGGCAACTGCAATAGCCATGCGTCGAGGCGTAATCGGATCAGGGGCTTTTTCAAGGCCATACGGGCGAACACTGTGATTGCGCCGGCACCGGCCAACAGATACGGCCAGCCAGCGCGTAAAAAATCGCTCAATGCGATCAGGCCACGTGTCAACAGTGGTAGCTCCTGGCGTGATTGCGTGAATACTTGCACCACTTGAGGGACGACATACACCAACAACCCAGTCACGATCGCAAGCGCAACGACCGACACCAACACAGGATATAGCAAGGCAAGACTGGTTTTTTGTCGCAGTGCCTGGCGCTTGTCCAGGTAGTCAGCCAGATGCTGAAGCACAATCGGCAGTGCGCCTGATTCGGCTCCACCATGCACCAGAGCGCAATAAAAATCCGGAAAACTTTTGGGGTAGCTACCCAGCGCCACGGCCAGAGAACTGCCAGCGGTTATTTCGGTTTTCACTCCGGTCAGAATTTCGCGCGTCAACGGTGTATTGGCTTCTTCCATCAGAGCATTCAGTGCTTGTTCCAGCGTCAGGCCTGATCCTAGTAAGGTTGCCAACTGTCGGGTGACCATGCTCAGTTCAGCGGCCGACAGCCCCCGCGCCCAAACCTGACTGGCACGTTCGCGCGCACGCACGCGTTCGATTTGTGCGGGTAATAGTCCCCGTCCTCTCAGCTGACTGCGCGCTTGCCGCGCAGACTCGGCCTGGATAATGCCCGAAACGGTCTTGCCACTGGCATCCAGCGCTTTATAGTCAAATGCTTCCATTACAACGGCCACCAGGTGAAAGGGAGATCTCCGAGGTCTAAACCATGCCACAGTTGTGGTAGACCATCTGTGCGCTATCGAACATCAGGTTCGCATGCCACACTTTTCCCCGGATGTCCGCTAACGTACAGATAGCACTGACATGGATTGTTAGTGTGAACGTTCTAAATCTCACGGAGAGACCGTTATGAAAAGCAAACGTAAAACAGAAGCGCTGTCGCGCGAATTTCACAATTTTGTTGCTGATATAGAAAGCCTGCTCAATGAGACTGCCGCATTGACAGGTGATGATCTGGTCATTGCACGCAGCCGGATTCAGGATCGGGTGGCCGATGCCCGTGATGCTGTGACTGAAATGGGCAATGATGTTGCGCGTCGCGCCAGCAAAGGGGCAAGCCGCGCAAACCGTAAAATTCACGAAGATCCTTGGAAGGCTATTGGTAGCGCTGCTGCTGTCGGCCTTTTGCTTGGCCTGTTGTTTTCACGTCGATGAATATGCGCAGCTCAACACGTGGGCCAGGGTCAACACTTGACACCTTGTTAAGTCAATCTGTCTTGCACGGACAATTGGCCTGGATTGAGCTGGCCGAAGAGAAAAGCAGAATATTCCGTTTGCTGGCGTTGATGCTGCTGGGGTTTATCCTGCTGTTCTGCAGCTTGTTGTCGCTAAGTGCATTGCTCATGATAGCCAGTTGGGATACGCCCTGGCGCATTCATACCATTGCTCTGCTGACTGCTTTTTATATGGCGGGTGCCGCATTGTCATTGCATGGTTTTTATAAGGTCGATGCACTGGGTGATCTGGCTTTTGTAGATACCCGCAGAGAGCTGGCAGCTGACATTGAATTGATGCGCAGTGGTGGTGACTCATGAACAAAAAACAAGAACGTGCGGTGCTACGACAGGCGCTTTGCTTGCAACTGCAGGCAAACCGACGCGTACTGCATCTGCAGATAAAAACCTCATTGCCGGCAAGTTCAGACGACTATCCGCGCAGTTTTATCATGCGCATCATGGCGAAGCAGCCTGCGCTCACAGTGGTGCTGGCAACCGAGGTTCTACCTTTATTGCTGAATCAGTTACTGGAGTGGTCTGCTAAAAAGCGGCGCAGGAAACCAGCATAGTCATGCTAGTCGTGTCGTTTGGTGTGCTGACGCACAGATACCTGATGCATTCAGGCTCAACATGCACTCTCGAATAAAAGACAGTGCAAGGAAAATTACTATGTTGGAAACAATCGCGATTCTATTGCTTATTCTCTGGGCGCTGGGGATGGTGTCATCCACCAGTCTTGGCGGTTTTATTCATGTGCTGCTGGTGATTGCCGTGGTCGTTGTGCTGGTCCGCGTCATTCAGGGTAAACGACTTTAAGGAAGCTTCAAATGCCATTTCGAAAACTGTTAGGGATTATATTTATTGTGGCCGGTGCAGCGGGTCTGGTGTACGGTGGATTCACTTATACCAAAGACACGCACCAGGCTGATCTGGGGCCGGTGAGTCTGACCATCAATGAGCGCGAGCGCGTCAGTGTGCCCGTCTGGGCAGGTCTGGGTGCATTAATGATCGGTGTGGCCTTGCTGTTGATTCCACGACAAAGCTAGTTGTGAGTGCGGGCAGAGGGCGCCTTTTCCTGAGGGGCCCCAAAGTGCTATCATCCGCGCACTTTGTAGACCCTGTCCCCCTGTCCCGAACTCATGAATAGGAATCACTATGTCGTTTGATGATTCGAAGATTATCTATACCGAAACCGATGAAGCGCCGCGCCTGGCTACATATTCCCTGCTTCCCATCGTCAGGGCCTTTACCAAGGCTGCCGGCGTATCGGTAGAAACCCGTGATATCTCACTGGCTGGCCGCATCATTGCCAGTTTCCCCGAATTCCTGAAACCAGAGCAGCGCATTGGCGATGCCTTGACGGAATTGGGTGAGCTCGCCAATACCCCGCAAGCCAATATCATCAAACTGCCAAATATCAGTGCGTCGGTGCCACAGCTGGTTGCCGCCATCAAAGAGCTGCAGTCTCAGGGTTATGCCTTGCCAGATTACCCGGTTGATCCCAAAACCGACGCTGATCTGGACGTGAAGTCGCGTTACGACAAGATCAAGGGGTCAGCAGTAAACCCTGTCCTGCGTGAAGGCAACTCAGACCGTCGCGCCCCGACTTCGGTCAAAAATTACGCCAAAAAACATCCTCATAAAATGGGTAAATGGTCGACTGCGTCCAAGACCCATGTTGCACATATGAGCGATGGTGATTTTTACGGCAGCGAACAATCAGCAACGTTTGATGCCGCTGACGAGTTGAAAATTGTTTTGAAAACCGTGAATGGTTCGGTAGAACTGCGCAAACCGGTTAAAGTCATTGCCGGCGAGGTGGTTGATGCCGCGCGTCTGAGTGCCGCGCAGTTGCAGGCTTTTTTTGCGAAAGAAACCGCCGCTGCCAAGGCAGAAGGTGTGCTGCTGTCCCTGCACCTGAAAGCCACCATGATGAAGGTCTCGGACCCGATCATGTTTGGTATCGCCGTTAAAGTATTTTTTGCCCCGGTATTTGAAAAATATGCAGACACCTTCAGTGCATTGGGTGTGGATGTAAATAACGGTTTTGGTGATGTGGTTGCCAAAATTGCCAATCTGCCAGACGATCAGCGCGCTCAGATCGAAGCTGATATTCAGGCGGTTTACAACAGTCAGCCAGAGCTGGCGATGGTCAATTCCGACAAAGGCATCACCAACCTGCACGTACCCAGCGACATCATCATCGATGCGTCCATGCCGGCCATGATTCGCGATTCCGGCAAAATGTGGGATCGAAAGGGCGAGCGTCAGGATACCAAGGCGATGGTGCCTGACCGTTGTTACGCAGGTGTTTATCAGGAAACTATCAATTTCTGCCGTGAGCACGGCGCGTTTGATCCGGCGACCATGGGCACCTGCCCGAACGTAGGTCTGATGGCGCAAAAAGCGGAAGAATACGGCTCTCACGACAAAACCTTTGAGATCCCTGCCGATGGCACGGTTGTTGTTAGCACCAAAGCAGGCGACACCGTGTTTGCGCACAGTGTGCAGAAAGGCGATATCTGGCGTATGTGCCAGGTTAAAGATGCGCCTATCCGCGACTGGGTGAAACTGGCTGTTTCCCGTTCGCGACTGAGCGGAATGCCCGCGGTATTCTGGCTGGACAACAAGCGCGCGCACGACCGTCAACTGATTAACAAGGTGAATACCTACCTGAAGGATCACGATACCACCGGTCTGGATATTCAGATCATGTCGCCGGATGCCGCAACACGGCACACCCTGCAGCGCCTGAAAGCCGGACAGGACACCATTTCTGTTACTGGCAACGTGCTGCGTGATTATCTGACCGATCTGTTCCCGATTCTGGAACTGGGCACCTCCGCCAAGATGTTGTCGATTGTGCCTTTGATGAACGGCGGCGGATTGTTTGAAACCGGCGCCGGCGGCTCAGCACCCAAACACGTGCAGCAATTTGTTGAAGAGAACTACCTGCGTTGGGATTCGCTGGGTGAATTCCTGGCGCTGGCGGCATCACTTGAGCACCTGGCCCAGACTACCAACAATACCCGCGCGCAGATTCTGGCCGACACACTGGATCAGGCAACTGCCAAGTTCCTGGATGAAGATAAGTCACCTGCACGCAGCATCGGTGAGATTGACAACCGTGGCAGCCATTTCTACCTGGGCATGTACTGGGCGGAAGCCTTGGGTGCGCAGAACAAGGACGCTGAACTGGCAGAGCGCTTTGGCAAGCTGGCGCAGTTCCTGAACAGCCATGAGTCAAAGATTCTTGAGGAGCTGATCAGCGTACAAGGCAAGCCCGTTGAGATTGGTGGTTACTTCCAGCCGAATGTTGAGTTGGTGTCCAAAGCTATGCGTCCGTCAGCGACCTTGAACGGTGCGTTGGATTCACTGTAAACAGCTTGGCTGTGAGGTGAAAGAAAAAAACCGGGGCCAGCTGCTCCGGTTTTTTTTTGCTGGTTTGTAAATGATGTTGATCGTGAGATAGTTCATCTGAATTTTTGTTAGTCATTTCATTGAGTAGAGGCAGTCAGTCATGAAGCGTTTGGTCAAAGTGTTGTTGGCAATCGGCGTTGTGGTGGCGCTTGCCGCCGTTTACGTTATGAACCCCGTTCTGCCAACACCCTCAGGTCCCCAGGGCACCGCTCTGTACCAGCCGGGCGAGCTGGGGTTGAGCAGCGAAGCGCTCACACTCACCGACAACACCCGCGCCACCATGGCGAATGGCGAATTTGCCGGACAATCGTTTCGTGAACTGAACGGTGAAGTATGGTTCCCGGAGGATCGTGAGCAGGGCCCGTATCCGCTGATTTTATACAGTCACGGTTTTATGTCATCGGTGAGCGAAGCCGAGTATCTGGTTGATTTTCTGGTGCCTAAAGGCTACGTGATTGCCGCGGTCAACTATCCGCTCAGCAGCGGGGGATCGCCCGGTGGTCCTACCGTTAATGATGTGCTGAATCAGCCCGGTGACGTCTCGTTTGTGCTGGATCATCTGCTGACGCGTAATCGTACAGAAGGCGACAGTCTTTACGGATTGATTGATCCTGAGCGTATTGCGGCAGCCGGTTTGTCTTTAGGTGGTCTGACCTCGCAGTTGGTGGCCTTTCACCGTAATGTGCGCGACGCCCGTATTGCGGCGGCAGTTTCCATCGCAGGTCCGGCCGTGTTTCTGACCCCGACGTTTTTCAGCACCAGTGCTATGCCGTTTATGATGATTGCCGGTAGCTCCGACGCCATCATCCCCTACGAAGCGCACGCCGCGCCTATTCCGCAAAAGTCGCCGCAATCTTTGTTAGTGACGCTGGACGGCGGCACCCATGTGGGATTTGCCAGCATTGCCAGCACGTTTATGCGCTGGTTCAATCATCCGGATGAACTGGCCTGCCCGATGTTGCTGCAGGGTTTGGAAAACGGTGATGAACCACCGGAAGCCATGATGCCGCCTGACGACGCGATTGGCATTTCCTCAGATGCTGCCGCGCCGTGCACCATGACTGAGTACGAGCGCGCGATGCGTCCCGGTGAGCAGCAGATGCTGACCCGACTCGCGATGTATGCCTTTCTGGAAAGTGTGCTGGCAACTGACTCCAATCGACGAGCACAGATGGAAACCTACCTGATCAGTGAGTTGGCGCGCGAGCAGCCTTCTGTAGCTTTATCAATGTGAGCCGCATCATGAAAATAATAATAAAATTGGCTGCGTATCTGCTGTTGACGATTGTTGTGGCCTTGATCGTGGTGCCATTTTTACTACCCCAATCAGGCAGTGGCACGATGGATCACCGCCAATCAGCAGGGCCTGAAGCCGAGTTTGTTGAAATCAATGGGCTGGATGTTCATGTGCTGCGGAGCGCTTACACAGGGCAGGATGCTAATCCGCCTTTGATAGTATTGTTACATGGCTTTGGCGCAAATGTGACTTCCTGGCGAGACGTGTTGGAACCCTTGAGCCGGTACGGCAATGTGCTGGCGTACGATCGCCCAGCCTTTGGCTGGACTCAGCGCAGCACCGATGGTCTTGCGGTGAACCCTTATTCTGAACAAGCCGGGCACGAGATTTTGACGCAGCTGATTCAGCGCTATAACGCAAACTCTGGTCCAGTGGTGCTGTTTGGGCATTCCGCAGGTGGTGGTGTTGCTGCCAGTTACGCAGTGAGCCACCCGGAGCGGGTATCCGCACTGGTGCTGGTTGCGCCGGCCATTCAGATGCCCGGCGGCAACGGTGCTGGACTGGGATGGCTCACCGCCATTCCGCAGGTGCGGCGTACCGCAATTTGGTTATTTGGAAATTTCACTGAAAGCGGGTTGGCCTTGTTGGAAATGAGCTGGCACGACCGCTCAAAACTGACGCCAGAGATCGTGCAGCTGTACACCCGCCCCACAGAAATTCAGGGTTGGGAACAGGCCTTGTGGGATTTTGCGAGTGCGCCGCGCAGCAATCTGTCTGACCAACAACTCAGCAATTTGACGATGCCGGTGCTGGTGATCACGGGTGACGATGACCGGGTCGTGGCTACCAGTGGCAGTATCGAACTCGCTGACAAGTTACCCAAAGCGCGGCTGAATGTGATTGCTCAGAGCGGCCATCTGCCGCATGAGGAGACTCCCTCCGAATTTTTGCAGGCTGTGGCCGATGCGTGGACGCATTTGTTTCCATGACAGCAGGCGCGGGTAACGCCTGTCTGCCGACTGCGTTCTATGCACAATTGTTGTGCGCGGCGGCGCCAAAATCGCCCTGTAAAGGTGCGAGGTGCTTGCCGGAAACGCCCCGTAACATTTTGATTTAATTTATTTTAAACCGTCATATAAATTCTGTTGCCAGCACGGTCGGATTAACGCTAAAAATAGAACGCCGATATAAAAATAATCAATGTACGCGCGTCAATCCGGAAGCTGATATATGAACAAAACCAAAGTTCAGTTTACCCGTCACTTGTTAAACACAGCGCTTTTCTGCGCGTTAACCGTATCACTCAACACACATGCCCAGTCCACCAACGCGTTTGGTACCCCAAGTGCCGATGTGCCGTTCCCCTCCGCAGGCGTGACAGCCGTGCCGGGCTCGCGCGCGCAAGGCTGGATGCTACAGGGGCGCTCGGAAGTGCTGGCGCGTAACGGTGTGGTAGCGGCCAGCGATCCGCTGGCCTCACAGGCAGGGCTGGAGATACTTCAAAACGGAGGTAATGCGATTGACGCTGCGGTGGCTGCGGCGGCTGTGCTCGATGTGACCTCGCCCAACGACACCAGTATTGCCGGTGATCTGTTTGCGTTGATCTGGATTGCGCGTGATCAAAAACTTTACGCCATCAACGCGGGCGGTTTTGCGCCTGCCGCCTGGACACCCGAATATTTCCGCGACACCTTGGGTGTTGATCGCATTCCCGGCACTGGCGTGAATGGCAGCACGGTGCCCGGCGCGATTGCTGGTTACGAAGCCATGCTGGAGCGTTTTGGTACCCTGGGTTTTCCGGAGACTCTGGAACGCGCCGCACAGATCGCTGAGCAGGGCTGGGGACTCACCGAGCGCCGCCATGCAGATATGAACAGCTCACTGACGCGCATCCGCAGTGACCAGGACTCGGTTGACACGTTTCTTATCAACAACGAACCGCCTGCCTTGTACAGCGTGATTCGCAATCCTGGCCTGGCCAGCGCGCTGCGCTTGATTCAACAGGGCGGGGCAGATGCGTTTTACCGCGGTCCGATAGCAGAGGCTATTGTTGCCAAAGTGCAGGCGTCTGGTGGTGTGATGACCATGGACGATCTGGCTGCCTTTGAGGCGGAGTGGATAGATCCTATTACCACGAATTACCACGGTTACGATGTGCACCAGTTGCCACCGCCGGGTCAGGGTTTTGCTGCGTTGCAGATGCTCAACCTGTTGGAGGTTTGTGCGCCGGTGCATGATATCCGGCTGGCCGAAATGGGCCCGTCCAATGCCAATTACTGGCACTTTATGGTGGAAGCGAAAAAAATCGCTTACTCTGACTTGCTGGCCTACAACGCCGATCCGGATTTTGCGGAGATTCCGCTCGATCGCTTATTGTCCAAGTCCTATGCGGCCGAGCAGTGTGCGCGTATTGACATGAACCGAGCGACGCCACCTGCTACAACCGGCGGACTGGATGGCGGTACCATTTATCTGAGCACGGCAGATCGCTGGGGCAACATGGTGTCGCTGGTACACAGCGTATTCTCTGTGTATGGCAGCGGCGTTACCGTGCCACCTTACGGCTTTATCCTGCATAACCGTGGCGTAGGTTTTTCCCTGGTAGAAGGGCACCCCAACCTGGTTGCACCCCGCAAACGCCCATTCCATACCATCATTGCCGGTTTTGTAACGCGTGATAATCAACCGGTGATGGCATTTGGCAATATGGGTGGCAGCGTACAACCTGAAACGCATGCACAACACATGGTCAATATGATCGACCACGGAATGAATGTGCAGATGAGCACCGATGTGGCACGCTTTACGCATAATCAGAATCAGAACGTGTTGTCGCTGGAAACCGAACTCTACAACCTGGTGTCGTCTGCCCTGATCGCCAAGGGGCATGAAGTGCGCAGCGTGGATGGTAGTGCAGTGGGCGGCTACAACGCCATTCTGTTTACACTGGACCCAAATGCAGTGCGACCTATGGATGGTGATCACCAATCACCGGTAAATGGCGTATATCGCGCCGGGTCAGATCATCGTAAAGATGGTCAGGCGGTGGGTTGGTAGCTTCAGGAGGAAAATTTAGGTGAGCAAGATATTTCAGGCATTCAGTCACCCGATCATCACGGTGGATGATTACCCGGGTGCGGATGTGCTGGCTGATCGTTTTTACGAAAAAAGCATGCAATTGATGAAAGACTTTCCGAATGCGGGGTTGATCAGTGACGCCTGGCACAGCGGTAGACGTGCCAGCAGTCCTGAGGACATCAAGCAACACGGATTTACCTCGTACTATAGTGAAAACCTGACCCGCCTTGAGGAATTCGATTTCATCAACAAGGCTGCAGTGGCGGTGTTTGAGCAGTATCTGCGGGTGGTTGGCAAGGCAGATGCGCCCATCCGTGTAGGCAATGCCTGGTCTTCGGTGTATGGGCGTGGCCATTACATCCCGGAGCATACACATCCGCTTTCGCATTTGAGTCTGGTTTTTTATGCCGCAGCGACGGAGGGTACCGGGCAGTTGGTGTTTGAGAACCCGGCCATCGCCAATTTTCAGCATTTTTACCCGCCTGAAATCAGCTGGCTGCGTTACCACTTTTCGGTTCAGCCGAAAAAAGGCCTGTTTGTGGTGTTCCCCAGTTATCTGGTGCACAACACAGAGCCACACCAAAGTGATGCGTTGCGGGTGATTTATTCCGCCAACGCGCAGCTGGAGTTCAGCAAGTTGACGGATGCGGAACGCGGGCAGTAATACAAGTGCTGGGCTATACTCCTGACTTTTTGGAAGGGAGTCAGTCATGTCAGATCGTCTAGCGGTCATCACCGGTGCCACCAGCGGGATTGGAGCGGCGTATGCCGAAGCCTTTGCCCAGCGAGGTTATCATCTGCTGTTGGCGGGGCGCCGGGAAAAGGAGCTGTGCCAGCTGGCCGATCGTCTGACTGAGCAATATGCGATCAAGGTGCAGTTGCAGATTGGTGACTTGTCTGTTCATCACGATTTACACACCCTGGTCGATACCGTTACGCTGCTACCTGCGCTGGATGCCCTGGTCAATAATGCCGGCTATGCAGTCGATGGCCGCCTCGGTGATGTTGACTGGTCTGATCACCAGGCCTTGCTGGATGTGCATGTACTTGCCACGACACAACTGACGCACGCTGCGCTGCCGAATCTGATCAGAGCAAAAGGGATCCTGATCAATGTGGCATCGGTCGCCAGCTGGATTCCCACCGGGAACAGCGCGCTGTATGGCCCCACAAAAGCGTATGTGCGGAGTCTGACGGAAAGTGTTGGGTTGGCATATCGTGCGGAGGGCCTGAAAGCGCTGGCCTTGTGTCCCGGCTTCACCATCACCGATTTCCATTCCAGAATGGGGCTCAACCCGGATACCTTCTACCAGAAAAAAGGCTTTGTGCGCGCGTGGACGGCTGGGCAAGTGGTTGAGCAATCCTTCAAAGATCTCAACAAGGGCCGGTTGATTTCCGTGATGGGCTGGAACTACAAAATGCTGGTATTTCTGGTCCGTCACTTGCCCATGTCGTGGTTGTTTGCTGCGCTTGGGCGTTCGAAGTCGGCGCGGTTTACCAAGTAGAGGTGCAGAACTGCCACTGGCAGAGCGGATTTGTCTATTGCACTGAGGCTAACTCCACAAGGATGTTATCTGTTCGCAGTCCACTACTGCCCGCGCAGCGCTGCTTCCAGCTTTTTGGTTGTGCTGATATCAAACAAGGTAATGACAACACCATCAATCATATTATCGAGTCGGCGGTAGGGCATAATGCGTACCGAAAACCACCGTCCGTCATTGGTTTCAATTTCTTTTTCTGAAAATACCAGTGTGTTGAGTGTGGTCAACGCATCTTCGTGCAGCGAGGGGTATTGCAGGGTGCTGGTCAAATCGCTGAGCGGTCTGCCGAGATCGCTTTCACGCAGGTTGATGATTTTGGCGGCTCTGTCTGTGTAGCGCCGAACGTTCAGATTCTGATCCAGAAACAGAATCGCAATCTCGATGCTGTTAAGGGTGTTTTGCAGATCGCTTTGCGCCAACGCCAAGTCATCCAGTTTAGTCTGTAACTCCGTATTGATGGTCTGGAGTTCTTCATTCATTGACTGCATTTCTTCTTTCGACGTGGTCAGTTCTTCGTTAGTAGATTGCAGTTCTTCGTTGGTTGATTGCAGCTCCTCATTGGTAGACTGCAGTTGCTCGCGCGAATTGTGTGTTTCTTCGCGAAGCGCCTGAATCTCGTCCTGATACTGCAACTGAATGGCTTTGTAACCAAATTCAACGGCAGCCGCGTCGAGAGTTTCTGATTCGGAATCCACGCCTGTCGCGTTGCTTTTACTTTTTTCCAGGGTAGATGTTAGCGCCGGGACGCCATCGGCTGCCCCACGGAAAACAATCATGGTCATGCCGAGCAAGGTTGCTGGCTCTTGCAGGGGTTGTATGGTGACATCAACCAGCTGCGTATGATCCTCAGTTGATAATGAAAGTCGGCGAAGTTGAATTGTGGTTTTCTTCAGCGCAGCTTGTTTTAGCGCTGCAGAAATGGGCACCCGCAGTTCGTCTTTTACCATGGCATGGAAATTCCAGTTGGCTTTGCCGGCAGCGGGTTCAAGATACTTGCCGGTGCGGCCACTGATATAAACAATATCTGCATCGGCGTTGATCACAACGGCTGCAGGCGAGTAAATCTGCAATAACAGATGATCGGCCGCACTTTGCAAGTTGTCAGCTGCACCGCTGACAGGGTTGATATTCGACATGGGGTGCTCCTTGACCAGCGTTGATAGCGGCGGAAAAGACTGTAGTGGCAGGCTGCGTGCAGGACTGGCAACATCGTGATTACGTTGGTACAGCCGGAGTTTGGCCTGAATGGGTAAAAACAGATGTTGCAAGCGCCCGACAGTCTCAGAACTGCCCAGCAGTAAAATGCCATGGGCGCGCAAACTGTAGTGGAACAAGGGCAATAACCTGCGTTGCAGCTCTGCATCGAAGTAGATCAGCAAGTTCCGACACACAATCAGATCCAGTCGCGTAAAGGGTGGGTTGAGCACAACATCGTGTTGTGCGAACAGCACCATATCCCGGATCTCCTGATTGATCTGGTAATAGTTTGTATGCCGGGTAAAAAAGCGTGCCAATCTTGTTGGCGAGATCTGATCTTCGATATTGAGCGGGTACTGCGCGCGGCGTGCGCTGGCAATAGCATCTGCGCTCAAGTCTGACGCAAAAATCTGCAAGTTACAGGTTTTGTAGGCAGGCAGCCTGTCGATCACTTCGCGGAATATCATAGCAAGCGAATAGGCTTCTTCTCCTGTGGAACAGCCTACACTCCACGCGCGCAACGATGATTGTTCAACATTGTGCGCCAGCAGTTCTGGTAAGGTAGTGCTGGACAAATAATTCCACACCTCATCATCACGAAAAAAGCTGGTCACTCCAATGAGCAGCTCTTTGAACAGCAGATCAATCTCTTGAGTATTGTTTGCCAGAAATGCTGAATACAACTCTATCGTGTCTAGTGCGTGAATCGCCATGCGACGTTCTATACGGCGCAGCAGCGTGCTGCTCTTGTAAAGCGAGAAGTCATGCCTGGTGTGATGTTGCAGGTGCAGGATAATCTGTTGCAGTGGTGCTGAAGGCGCTATCGCAGCGTGTTCTTTTTTGTC
>JAUYSM010000028.1 GCA_030696315.1 Pseudohongiella sp.
GCCCTTGTATTCTGATGAGTTTGTCCATATTGAAGATTTTGCTGACATACTTCCGCCAAACCAGGACGGTAGAATTCTGATATGAGTGATAAGCAGCACGACAACAATGCCAGTGCGCCCGGCAAAGTCAGGCTGGACAAATGGTTATGGGCCGCGCGACTTTTTAAAACCCGCGCCTTGGCCAAAGAGGCCGTTGAAGGCGGCAAGATCAGTATTGATGGCCACAAACCCAAACCCGGCAAAGAAATTGCCACCGGGGCGGTGTTGAGCGTGCGACAGGGCTGGGATGAAAAAACTTTATTGGTGATTGGCTTGTCTGAACAAAGACGCAGTGCACCCGAAGCGCAGTTGCTGTATACCGAATCAGATGAAAGCAGGAAAAAACGTGAGGCATTGGCTGAACAGCGCAAATTTCAGGCTGCCGGTCAGTTTGCCAATGAAAAACCAGACAAAAAAGAGCGACGACAACGCCAGGCCATGAAGGCGCGCTACGAGTAATCTGCTGACCGGGCGTTGGTATGCACTCTGGCAGATTTTTGGCATAATGCCGGCACTGAAAAAACATGAAGTATTCATAAACAACTTGAATTCCAATCCAGTGAATTCAGCACATTAAATACCGCCTGATGCTTCGCTCGAATTGAGGCAAAGCCGGTTATAAGGATGCAGGGCCATGACCACTCAGAGCTCAAACGCCATTTGCCAGGAAATTATCAAGGAAACCAAACGCACTGTTTATCGCAACCTGGCGCCCAGCCAGCTGATCGAAATGGCAGTGCAGCGTCAGGAAGGACGGCTGGCAGACAATGGTGCTCTGGTGGTTGAAACGGGAAAACGTACCGGCCGCAGCCCCAAAGACCGTTTTATTGTCAGAGAAGCCGGCAGTGAGAACCAGATTGACTGGGGCGTTGTTAACCAACCATTTGAGGCCGAAAAGTTTGATGCCTTGTGGGCACGTGTAAATGACTTTCTGAGTGACAAGGACTTGTTTGTTGCCGACCTGCATGTGGGCGCCGACCCCGATCATTACATCCCAGTACAAGTGAACGCCCAGTGTGTCTGGCACTGCCTGTTTGGCACCACCCTGTTTATCAAGGCAAATGACAACTACAACCCCAAAAACAAAGTACAGTGGCAAATACTGAGCGCACCTGACTTTGTTTGTGACCCGGCCCGTGATGGCACTAACAGTGAAGTCGCCGTGATTTTGAATTTTGCCCAGCGCAAAGTGCTACTGGCAGGCGCGCGTTATGCCGGCGAAATGAAAAAGTCTATGTTCTCCGTGCAGAATTTCCTGTTGCCCGAGCAAGACGTATTGCCGATGCATTGTTCCGCTAACGTTGGCGAAGCCGGCGATGTCTGCCTGTTCTTTGGCTTGTCTGGCACGGGTAAAACCACCTTGTCTGCTGACGAAGAGCGCTTCCTGATCGGTGACGACGAACACGGCTGGGGCAAAGGCACGGTCTTTAATCTGGAAGGCGGCTGTTATGCCAAGTGCATCAATCTGAGCCAGAAAAATGAACCTGTGATCTGGGATGCCATCAAGTTTGGCTCCGTGATCGAGAACGTCATCATCGACCAACACACCCGTACCGCCGACTACGCTGACACGCGTCTGACGGAAAACACCCGCGCCTGTTATCCGCTGACACACATCAAACAGCGTATTGATGCAAACCGTGCGGGCGAACCCAAGTCTATTGTATTCCTGACCTGTGACCTGACAGGTGTGCTGCCACCCGTGTCCATTCTGTCTCCGGAAGCGGCGGCTTATCACTTCCTGAGCGGTTACACGGCATTGGTAGGCTCTACCGAAGTGGGTTCAGGCGACGGCATCAAATCGACTTTCTCTGTGTGTTTTGGCGCGCCATTTTTTCCAAGACCAGCGGGTGTTTATGCAGATCTGCTGATCAAGCGCATTGCAGAATTTGATAGTCAGGTTTATCTGGTGAACACCGGCTGGACAGGTGGCCCACACGGCATCGGCAAACGTTTCAGCATTCCGGCAACCCGTGCGGTATTGCATGCTATTCAAAGCGGCGCGCTGCGCAATGCGCCTACACAACATCTGGATGGCATCAACCTGACCATCCCGACTGAAGTGCCAGGTGTTGAAAGCTCACTGCTGAACCCGCGTAACACTTGGGCAGATCCTACCAAGTATGACGCCAAGGCAGCCGATCTGATCAATCAGTTCTGCACTAACTTCAAACGATTCAAGGTGTCTGAGGCCATTGTGGCCGCGGGTCCGCAACTCAGTTAAGGTCGACATCTTGCCAACACCCGAAAATGGCGGCAGCAATGCCGCCACATCCACAAGCGTAGCCTACACCAGCGCACTGGATCGATTTGACCTGCCCGTGTTTAAAGCAGAATGGGCAAACATCCGGCGCGGTATCGAAAAAGAGAGCCTGCGCGTGACGCCGCAAGGCAGACTGGCGCAGACGCCACACCCGGTCGCCATGGGTTCAGCGCTGACACATCCTTACATCACAACCGATTACTCTGAAGCGCTGATTGAGCTGATTACGCCTGTCACCGATTCTGCTGATGCCTGTATCGAGTTTCTGACCGACATACACAAGTTCACCTATGACAATTTGCCGGACGGTGAGCGGCTCTGGGTGTCCAGCATGCCTTGCCTGCTGGAAAGTGAGGAAGAAATACCGCTGGCCCAGTATGGCAACTCCAACACGGGCAAGTTAAAAACGCTGTATCGGGAAGGCCTTGGCCACCGTTACAGTCGAAAAATGCAGACCATCGCGGGCATACACTACAACTTCTCCATGCCTGAGTCGTTTTGGCAGGATTATCGGTCAGTCCTTGGCTCTACCGAACCCGTGCAGGATTTTCAGACCCGCCATTACCTGCGCCTGATCCGAAACTACCATCGTTACTCCTGGTTATTGGTTTATCTGTTTGGGGCATCGCCAGCCGTGTGCAGCTGTTTCACAGCGGGCCGTGAGCATGACCTCGAGAAACTCGACGAGTACACGCACTACAAGCCGTATGCCACATGTCTGCGTATGGGGGACCTCGGTTATCGCAGCGATGCACAGCGCTCGATTTATGTGTGTTACAACGACATCAACAACTATATCGACAGTCTGTATGCTGCGTTATCGACGTCCTATCCTGCCTACGAAGCCATAGGTCTGGAAAAAGACGGTAAAAAACTGCAGATCAATACCAACCTGCTGCAGCTGGAAAATGAGTTCTATGCCACCATCCGGCCCAAACGCGTGGGTGACGGAAAACGGCCGCTGGCCTTACTCAAAGCACATGGCATTCAGTATGTCGAAGTGCGCGCTCTGGATCTGAATCCGTTTCTGCCAGTAGGCATTAATAGCGAGCAGATCGACTTTCTGGATGCGTTTCTGCTGTACTGTTTATTGTCAGACAGCCCTTGGTGTGAACAAGCCGAATCATTTGAAAGCGTGCAAAACCTGTCGCTGGCAGTCAATCGTGGCCGCGAGCCCGGACTGATGCTGAGCCGACACGAACAAGCGATTTCGCTCAAACAATGGGCTGGCGAGTTGCTGCAAGACATACAGCATGCGGCAGCGATACTGGATCATGCCCACATGAATTCGCGCTACAGCGATGCAGTCAGTGCACAGGCTGCCAAAGTTGACAACCCTGACCTTACACCGTCAGCACAGATCCTCAAAATCATGCGTGAAGAAGGCGTGCCTTTTTGTAAATTTGGTATGCAGGCATCCGAGCAGACACTGGCGCACTTTGCCGAAAGCAGGATGTTGTCGGCACGTCTGGATCATTTCACCGCGGCCAGCGCACAATCATTGGCTGCGCAGGCCAGCATCGAAGCTCAGGACACCCTGAGCTTTGATGAGTTTTTGGCACAATGGAATGACTACCGGCTTTAACGTCGGAAACCCTGATACAGGCACAGAGCAAACAAGGCAATAAAACCCATCAACGATAATTCGGGAATAGAGAAGATGCCGAGGAAGCGCCAGCTGACCTCGGCACAATTGCCATCGCCTTTCAGCAAGAAGCTCAAGGTGTCCATCAGCGGGAAGTTGTTCAACACATAGTTGAATCCCGGCCCACAGGCCGGAACCTGATCCTCAGGCAAATAGGTCAGCCAAATCTGACGGATGGCAAAATAACTGCCAGTCACACACATGGCCGCCGCGCCCAGGGCGTAATTGCGCCGACCGTTTGCGCCCGGATTATGGATGGCTGCCGCCAGACACACTAATCCCGCCAGCACAACAAACACTCTCTGCGTGATACACAGACCGCAAGGCTGAAGCAGCATGACGTGCTCCATATAAAGTGCTATCCCGATAATCACCACGGTTGCTACAAAAACAAGAAAGTTCAGCAGACGTGAACCGGGCATCATTTCCAAGAGTCGTGCAATCATCATGTTATGTCCTGTAAGGGTCTAATGTCGGCGCCAACACCTGCCGACCAACGCTGCATATCCACACCGCTGGGCTGCTGGAAAACGCGCAGCCCGAATTCTGGCAGTATTGACAGCAGATGGTCAAAAATATCTGCCTGAATGCCCTCATAGGGCACCCACTCAATGGTATTGGCGAAACAATACACTTCCAGTGGCAGCCCCTCGGGTGTCGGATTCAAATGCCGCACAATCTGTGTCATCTGCTGATTGACCTTGGGGTGCTTGCGGAGATAGTTTTCCACATAGGCTCTGAACGTTCCGAGGTTGGTGATACGACGGGTATTGGCAGGTTCTTTGCCGCGCTCAGCCAGTTTTTTGTTCCAATCATCGATTTCCTGCTGCTTGCTGGCCAGATAGTCGCTCAACAAATACAGTCCGCTCAGATGCTGTATCTCCTCATGACTTAAAAACCGCACGCTGGTCTGATCCAGAAAAATGGCGCGCTTGATACGCCGGCCACCGGACTCCTGCATACCACGCCAATTCTTAAACGAGTCAGACATAAAGCGTTTGGTCGGGATAGTGGTGATGGTGCGATCCCAGTTTTGCACCTTGATGGTATGCAGCGCGATATCAACAACATCTCCATCTGCATTCAACTGTGGCATTTCGATCCAGTCGCCCAGCCTGACAATGTCGTTTGATGCAATCTGCACACTCGCCACCAGCTACAAAATCGTATCCTGAAAAATCAGCATCAATACCGCTGCTAATGCGCCCAGCCCTGACAACAGGATCAAGGGCGAGCGGTCCAGCATGGCCGCAATCATCAGCAATACGGCGACTGCATACACCACGATTTTTAGTACTTGCAGATAGCCCTTGATGGGCCGCATCGTGGCATCGGGGCGGCGCTGATACACTTCGTTTGCCATATCCAGCAAATTTGAAAACGCCAGTGCCAGCGACAACACGATCAAGGCGCTGACAATATTGAGTGTCACCACCGTGACCGGCTCGGGTAAACCCGGGATAAACCGGATGCCGACCATAATGACCAAGGCCGGAATGATATTGGCAAGTCGGGCGATAAACCCATAACGCCGGAATTGCGCAGGATTGGCATGAGCGGTGTCTTGCTTGTCAGAGGCATGCAGCAGTTTCAACAGACCGCGCACCAGCACTCGCTTACTGACAAAATTGACCATCCAACTGGCCGTCAACAATCCAAAAACTGCCAGTACAGTCATCAGCCATGGTAGCTGTTGTAGCAACTCGTTTAGCCGGGCGATCTGCTCGGTCATAAAAACCTTCTTTGATGTCACTTACTAAAAATTGAATTGATTGCTGTCAAAAAAACTTAAGACTTGCCATTTGCGGCCGACACTACAGGCATCAAAACAGGATAGAACCCGATTATGACATCCCTTTACGCGCGATTCAGATATTCATTTTTTGGTGTGCTGACGGCACTTTTTATCCTGTCCGCACCATCAACAGCCTCTGCTGCTGAACCTGTTGAGGACCCCGCCGCCGCGATGGCCGGGCTGATTTACTATGGCCTGGGCCCAAGTTTTGTCACCAACTACGATGGTGCCGGCCGTCTAAAATATCTCAAAGCTGATATTTCGGTGCGTATGGAACCCGGCACTGCTGCCTTGATCGATAAACATCTGCCTTATCTGCGTAACAAAGTTGTGGTGCTGCTGGCGGCACAACTTGAGGAGAACCTCACCTCGACGCAAGGCAAAGAGCTTTTACGCTTGCAAGCGCTGGGCGAAATTCGCTCCGCACTGGATTTTCTAGAGGGCCCGGGATCCGGCGATCGCGTCATGAATTTATACTTTACCTCGTTTGTAGTGCAGCGGTAGCTACTGCGGCCGCCTACAAGCGCCAACGGAAAAACTTCTCTGCCCACGGTAGCAGATGTTGCGGTACGCGTGCGCTGCGCCAGGCATTGGCTGCAAAGCGATTGCCTTCCAGCATGGTCGGGTAAATGTGGGTCGTGCCACCAATTTTTTTCAAACCCAGATTGTGAGTCATCGCAAACACAAAGGTACCGATCAGCTCTCCTGCCTGTGGGCCCACCATGGTGACCCCCAGAATTTTGTCTGATCCTGGCGCCGTCAAAATCTTGATAAATCCATAGGCATGCCCATCAGCCAGCGCGCGATCGAGACGATCCAGTTTGAAGTGTGTGAGTTCGTACTTGACGCCCTGTTCATTGGCTTCCTGCTCATTAAGCCCCACGCGTGCCACTTCAGGATCCGTAAAGGTAGCGCGCGGCACCACACGGTAACTGGCGCGAAACGTTTTTAAGCCGCCAGCCAGCGCATTTAATGTTGCGTACCAGGCTTGAAAAGATGCCATGTGCGTAAACTGCCAAGGCCCGGCCACGTCGCCGCAGGCAAAAATGGTTGGGTAAGCCGTCTGCATGGCATCGTTCACTTGAATCGCCCCTTGTGGGGTCAACGGCATGTTCAGTTTTTCCAGACCAAATCCTTCTACATTCGGTTTGCGTCCCAGCGCAACCAGCACCTTGTCGAAACCAATGCGCTGCTCAACACCTTCTGCGGATTTGCTGATCAGATAATCACCCTCGGCATCGGTGCCAAACGCCTGCATGTGATGTCCCAGCAGCAGTGTTATACCTTGTTGACGGAATTTTTCCTCGATCAGTGAAGTGGCTTCAAGATCTTCGCGCGACATCAATCTGTCGGCGCGATCAAGAATGCTCACCTGGGAGCCCAGTCGGGCAAAACTCTGCGCCAGCTCACAGCCGATAGGACCGCCGCCCAACACCAGCAATCGCGCGGGCAGCTCACGGATGTCCCAGACGTTGTCCGAGTGCAAGTACTTGATGCCGGGCAATCCCGGTACATCGGGGATAAAGGGACGAGCGCCAGTTGCCACGATGATGGCTCGGGTTGCGATCACGCGACCATTCACTTCAACTTCCCACGGCGATCGAATAAAGGCTTCGCCCTGCACACACTGCACACCCAGGCCTGTAAAGCGCTCTACTGAGTCATGCGGCTCAATGGTTTTGATGACACCCTGCACCCGCTCCATCACCGCGGCAAAATCCACGGTGCCACTGGCATTTCGGATGCCAAACGCTTCTGCCTGACGAATGGTTTCAGCCACCTTGGCACTGCTGATCAGGGTTTTGCTGGGCACACAACCGGTATTCAGGCAATCACCACCCATTTTGTGTTTTTCGATCAGTATGACTTTGGCCTTGGCACCGGCGGCAATGATAGAAGCAACCAGTCCGCCCGAGCCCGCACCAATAACCACCAGATTGGCCTCAAAGTGTTTGGGACGTGTGTACGCTTTGGTCAGGCGATTACGCTTGATGGCATTGATCACCAGTTTACCCGCCCACGGCAACAGCGCCAGCAAGGCAAACGACAGGATCAGCGAACCACTCAGCAATCCCGACAGGGAACTCAGCTGCCCCAACTCAACACCGGCGTTCACATACACCGCAGTGCCAATTAACATGCCAGCCTGACTCACCCAAAAGAAGGTGAAGGTTTTGATAGGGGTCAGCCCCATCAGCAGGTTGATCACAAAAAATGGAAAGACCGGGATCATACGAAGGGTGAACAAGTAAAACGCGCCATCACGTTCAACACCGGCATTGATGGTTTTCAGCGAACTACCAAATTTGTTCTGCACATAATCACGCAGCAGCAGTCGTGTCGCCAGAAAAGCCAGGGTAGCACCCAGCGTACTGGCAAAAGACACCAGCACCAGCCCCCAGCCCAGACCAAAAATTGCTCCACCCAGCAGCGTCATGATGGCGGCACCAGGAATAGACAAAGCCGTCACCAGCACATACGTCGCAAAAAACACGCCCGCAGTCAGTGCAAAGTTGCTGCGACTGAATTCACGCAAACTGTCCAGCTGTGACTGCGCATAGGCCAGTGTCAGGTATTGCCCCAGATCCAGTGTCACATACAGCACAACCACCGCTGCCAATACGGCTAACAAGACGATTCTGGCTTTATTCATGTTTTTCCTGTTCTCTTGTTTATTGTGCCCTTGCTTGTTGAGGCTAGGGTTATTGAAACTCTGGTTATTGAAACCGTGGTTGTTGAAACCCTGGTTGTTGAAAATTAGGTTGCTGAGGCTTGTACGCTGCCTGACAGCTGCCGGCTCGATTTTATCGACCTGAACGCTGTGTTATAGTTTTTGCTCATTTTTATCAAGGGTACTCAAAGTGGACGATCATACCTCACGCGCGCCCGGTTCGCGCCAGTTTCCATTGACTCGAATGCGGCGCATGCGCAAAGACGAATTCAGCCGTCGCTTGATGCGCGAAACCCGCCTGAGCACAGATGACCTGATTTATCCGATGTTTATTGTGGAAGGCAGCAATCAACGCCAAGAGATCGCCTCCATGCCGGATATCTTTCGCTTGAGCGTGGATGAACTGCTGAAGGAAGCCAAAGAACTCGTGGAGCTTGGCATTCCTGCCATCGCCCTGTTCCCCTCGCCGCATCAGGACACCAAAACCCTGGATGGCCGTGAGGCCTGGAATCCGGACGGCCTGGTACAGCGCGCTGTACGCCAGCTCAAAGCCAACTTTCCCGAACTGGGTGTGATCACCGACGTCGCGCTGGACCCCTACACCACACACGGTCAAGATGGCATCATCGATGACACCGGTTACGTGATGAATGAAGAAACCGTCACCGCACTGGTAAAACAAGCTCTGTCACACGCCGAAGCCGGCTCCGATATTGTTGCCCCGTCAGACATGATGGACGGGCGCATCGGCGCCATCCGCGAAGCCCTTGAAAAACACGGCCACATCCACACCCGCATCATGGCCTACTCCGCCAAGTACGCGTCCAGCTACTACGGCCCGTTCCGCGACGCGGTCGGCTCCTCCGGCAATCTGGGCAAAGGCAATAAACATAATTACCAGATGGACATCGCCAACTCTGACGAAGCCATCCACGAAGTTGCCATGGACCTGTCAGAAGGTGCCGACATGGTGATGGTCAAACCCGGCATGCCTTATCTGGACATCGTACGGCGTGTCAAAGATGAGCTCGGTGCGCCCACCATGGTCTATCAGGTAAGTGGCGAATACGCGATGCACATGGCTGCCGCTCGCAACGGTTGGCTTGATGAAAATGCTGTCGCTATGGAGTCGCTCATCTGCATCAAACGCGCGGGCGCTGATGCCATCCTGACGTACTTTGCGAAAAAGGTTGCCCTCTTGCTGAAAGATGCTTAACCGTCAGGCACAAGCGGTGTGGAAAGCGGGTATTACGTCAGTGGTAAGTCAGGCGGGTGCCCGGAAGTTCCTCAGGACGACGCCTCCGGCGTCTTTATTGTCCTTCGCTCACTTCCGGCCCCCCGCCTTCCCTGCGAATTCAGTGGCGCGTCCCGATTGCCACAGCGCTTGTGCCAGAATGGATGCGGCTTGCAGGTTGGAGAGACGGATTCAGTCTGCGGGGATCGGGAGGAGAGCGAGCAACAATCAGACGCGCAGCGTCGTTGCGAGGAACCTCCCGGTTCCCGCAGACTGAATCCGTCGCCACCACCGTCCACAAAGAACCACTTGAAACAAGTTTTTTTGCCCTTATGATAGACAACAAGACCCGCCAGCCCCCCAAGGCTGACAAAAATCGAGTTATTTTACTGACAACCGCAGTCATTAAGCCGCTCTAGCTTCCCGCCTGATGCTTACCCTGACCCAACATTGAAGGAATGTTCCTATGGGCGACAAAATCGTTCACATCACTGATGCAAGTTTTGAACAAGACGTCATCAAGTCTGACACGCCAGTCATGGTGGACTTCTGGGCTGAATGGTGCGGCCCCTGCAAGATGATCGCCCCAGTGCTCGACGAACTGGCAAACGACTATGATGGCCGCCTGAAAATCTGCAAACTGAATGTTGACTCAAACACCATGACAGCACCCAAGTTTGGCATCCGCGGCATCCCTACGCTGATTATCTTCAAAAACGGCGAAGTGGCAGGAACCAAAGTTGGTGCACTGTCCAAATCACAGCTGGCAGCATTTATCGACAGCATGATTTAAAGTGTTTTTCCGGTGTCTCCTGACGCCGGAAACCTGATGAGCCCCGGAATTCGAAAATTCCGGGGTCACACAAAGATACAAATTTTTGTAGACAGCCGGTCTTTGAGCAATTATATTCAGCCGCATCCCCGTTAAACGGCGCGGATTCCAGTCTCAAACCCGACTGACTTAATCCAAAATTCTTTATCTTTTAAACCGATCGGCATCTCAGCCTGCATCAACAACATCATTGTTATTTCTGGCCTTCGCTGCGTTGCCTGTTACAGATTTCCTGTACCCAAACTTTACAAAAACTCTAGCCTATGAATCTAACTGATCTGAAAAAGCAACCCATTGCTCAACTGCTTGAAAGAGCACAAGAAATGGGCCTTGAAAACCTCTCCCGCACCCGCAAGCAAGACATCATATTTGCGATCCTGAAAAAACACGCCAAGAACGGCGAAGACATCAGTGGTGACGGGGTTCTGGAAATACTGCAGGATGGATTTGGATTCCTGCGATCATCTGATTCATCTTACCTGGCGGGCCCGGATGACATATATGTGTCACCCAGCCAGATTCGCAGATTCAACCTGCGTACGGGTGACACGATATCCGGCAAAATTCGCCCCCCCAAAGAAGGTGAGCGTTATTTTGCCCTGCTGAAGATCTCCGAAGTAAACTTCGCAAAACCCGAAAACTCCAAACAGAAAATCCTCTTCGAAAACCTGACCCCCCTGTTCCCGACTGAGCGCCTGCGCCTCGAACTGGGTAACGGCAGTACCGAAGACCTCAGCGCCCGTATCATCGACCTGACAGCGCCCATCGGCAAAGGCCAGCGTGGCCTGATTGTATCGCCACCCAAAGCCGGTAAGACGCTACTGCTGCAGAACATTGCACAGTCCATTACCCGTAATAATCCTGAATGTCGCCTGATCGTATTGCTGATCGACGAACGTCCTGAAGAAGTAACCGACATGCAGCGCTCTGTGCGCGGCGAAGTGGTTGCCAGTACCTTTGATGAACCGCCTGCCCGTCACGTGCAAGTCGCCGAGATGGTAATCGAAAAGGCCAAGCGCCTTGTCGAACACAAAGAAGACGTCGTTATTCTGCTCGACTCCATCACCCGTCTGGCACGCGCTTACAACACTATTGTGCCGTCATCGGGCAAAGTGTTGACCGGTGGTGTGGATGCACACGCACTTGAGCGCCCCAAGCGTTTCTTTGGTGCTGCTAGAAATCTGGAAGAAGGCGGCAGCCTGACCATTATCGCCACCGCGCTGGTTGAAACCGGTTCGAAAATGGACGAAGTGATCTACGAAGAATTCAAAGGCACGGGCAACATGGAAATCCATCTTGACCGCAAAATTGCCGAGAAGCGTATTTACCCCGCCATGAACGTGCGTCGTTCCGGCACGCGTCGTGAAGAGCTGTTGACTGGCGAAGAAGAACTGCAACGTATGTGGATTCTGCGCAAAATTCTGGCGACCATGGAAGATGTGCAGGCCGCGGAGTTTATTCTCGACAAGCTGAAGGGTAGTAAGACGAATGAAGAGTTCTTCAATATGATGAAGAGGAAGTGATTTAAGCTAGCTGCGTTGCACTAGCTGCGTTAAAAAAGGCCGGCCGATGCTCATTTACGATTTGTAAACTGCGCTCGTCCGGCCTTTTTTGCCTCGCTATTGCTGCCTCGCTGACGCTTTTGTAGTTCTGTGGAAACAGGCTGGTGGAGACAGAGCATTAGTAAAAGTGCAGTGGATAAGGTCCGTTACATTTAAAAAGTTTGGTTAAAAATCTTTTTGTGTTTTAACAGCGTACAACAAACGGCCCAAAGCAAAAACTTTGTATTGATTCAGGTTTGCCGTTCTGTGAAAAAAAGGAATACCGCGCATGTCATTTAAAGATCTTCGTGAATTTATTGCCCTGCTGGAAGCGGAAGGTGAGCTCAAGCGCATCACCGTGCCGGTGGATCCCAATCTGGAAATCACAGAGATTTGTGACCGTACGCTGCGCGCGGGTGGTCCCGCCTTGTTATTTGAAAATCCAATAGGCTCAAAAGTGCCGTTGCTGGGCAATCTGTTTGGCAACACGCGGCGCATCGCGCTTGCGATGGGGCAACAGGATGTGCAGGGGCTGCGTGATGTTGGCAAGCTGATGGCGTTCCTGAAAGAACCAACGCCACCCAAAGGCTGGCGCGATCTTTGGGAAAATCTGCCCACCTGGAAGCAAGTGCTGAATATTGCACCTAACGTACGCAAGTCCGCACCGTGTCAGGATGTAGTGATCAATGAAGAAGACGTAGATCTGTCGTTTCTTCCCGTACAAACCTGCTGGCCCGGTGATGCCGGCCCACTGGTGACCTGGCCGCTGGTCATTACGCGCGGCCCGGAAAAAGACCGACAGAATCTCGGCATTTATCGCATGCAGGTAATTGGCAAAAACCGACTGATCATGCGCTGGTTATCCCACCGCGGCGGCGCGCTGGATTTCCGTGACTGGCAACTGAAGCATCCGGGCCAACCATTCCCGGTTTCTATTGCGATTGGTGCAGATCCCGCGACTATTCTGGCTACCGTGACACCCATTCCAGACACACTGTCAGAATACGCCTTTGCGGGACTGCTTCGTGGCAGCAAAACTGAAGTAATCAACTGCCTGACCAATAACCTGCAGGTGCCCGCCAGCGCCGAGATTGTGCTGGAAGGCGTGATCGAAGCAAATGACATGGCCGATGAAGGTCCGTTTGGTGACCACACCGGTTATTACAACGAGGTGGATAAATTCCCGGTATTCACCGTGAAAAAAATCACCCATCGCAAAGACCCGATTTATCACAGCACCTACACGGGTCGTCCGCCGGATGAGCCCGCCATGCTGGGTGTGGCACTCAATGAAGTATTTGTGCCATTGCTGCAAAAACAGTATCCGGAAATTATCGATTTTTATCTGCCACCGGAAGGCTGTTCTTACCGTCTGGCGATTGTCAGCATCCGCAAACAATATCCCGGACACGCCAAGCGCGTCATGATGGGCGTATGGTCATTCCTGCGTCAGTTCATGTATACCAAGTTTGTGATTGTGACCGATGATGACGTGAATATCCGTGACTGGAACGATGTTATCTGGGCGATGACCACGCGCATGGACCCGGCGCGGGATACCGTTCTGATTGAGAATACGCCGATTGATTATTTGGATTTTGCATCGCCAGTGTCGGGGTTGGGCTCGAAGATCGGTATGGATGCAACAAACAAGTGGCCGGGTGAAACAACACGCGAGTGGGGGACGCCGATTGTGATGGATGCTGCGGTTAAAAAGCGTGTTGATGAACTTTGGGGTCAGCTTGGATTGTAAAAACGCTTTAAAGGTCTGGTGGTAGCCGGGCGGGGTCGCAAGGCCGAGCGAGGGATCGGCCACCTGCTGTTGTGGGGCACCCGGCGCTGTGGCAAGTTGTTAAAGACGGGGACCTTCGCGGCCTCGCCGCTCGGGACTCAAACAATCCTCGCGCTTTTTCGGGTGCCCCACAACAGCAGAGGGCGTGGCCTGATTGATCCCACTCACGACCTCGCGGCCTCGCCCTCTTTGGGCTTCTGAGTAAGCCTTGTCTGGTTGATTACTTGTGCGCTTGGCAGCTAATTGATTCAGATTACTTTGTTGCAGAAGTTTGTTTGCCGGTTTTTCGGAAAAATCTTGCGGGGTTCAGCCAGGCCAGTAGCAGGTAGGTTAACCGCAGCGCGATTGTGGTGACCACAATCAGCACTAGCAGCGCAAACACGCTGGTTTCGAATGTCCAGTTACCGTAAGCAATCAGTACGTATCCTGGATCATTGGCCAGTTGCAGCGCCAGAAACAATCCGGCGCCCATGGCGAGCAGGCTGAGTATCAGAATCTTTTTCACTCGACGATCTCCTCAACCATGGTACCTGGGTCAGCGCCTGGTGTGAGTTCAGGTCCGGGCTCAGCATATGGCTCAAGTGGCGGCGCTGACTCAGGCGATGCCGGACTGACATCGGGTGCAGCACCCTGAAGCTGCTCAATCAGCGACCTGGTTGCCGAGAGATCCGGAAGGTCTATCTGCACACTCTGCACAGAGAGCGCCTGCACGTCGTCATGCAACTGTATGGCTACTTCACTTTCCTGCATAAAGTAACGCTGCAACACCGAGGCCACCTGCTGTAGCGAATCCTCAAACAACAGCTGATCCGCTTGTATCACCGCAAACCTTGCCTGATCCAATAGCAGGCGCATTTGCAGTTTGATCAGATCCTCCTGATCGGAAGCCAGAAACTCCAAGGGATTATGTTCGTTCTGGCGCCAGACAAAAATGCTGCGCAGCAGATCCACCACCACTGCCGTCCAGCTTTGCTCAGTTTCAACAGCCGCGATCTGATCGCGTGTCACCCGCAGTCCTTGTTCGTACGAAGCTTGCCGGGTGCCGGTTACCGATACCGTTTCCAGCACCGCAGCCAGCTCAGTGACTCGTTGTGCCAGCGCCAGGCGGTCAGGGAACTGCAGCGACTCCAGTGCAGCAATATCCTGCTGCAGGCTTTGCAACGCGGTTTGCGCAAGAGGATCAAGCTGATCGCGCAGCAGTACTAACACCGATCGCAGTAATTGCAGCGCAGCCTGCGGATTAAATTCAAGCGTCAGTTTATGGTCAGCAAGGCGCATCAGATAAGCAGCCTCTGCGTTGATCCAACGCATATCGCGTTGGTGCAAACCAGCCACCTGCCGCTGTAATGCGGTAACTACTACCTGAGTATCTTGCAACTGTCGTTCCAGTCGCTGCTGCAAACCCTGCAATCGCTGCTCGTCCTGCTGTTCCATGGCCTGCAACTCAGACATTGCCTGCTGTAATGCGCCCGAACTATCTTGCATTAAAGCAACTTGTGCCTGTAACTCGCTCCGCATGTCAGTCTGGGCGGTATTCAATGCAGCAGTGATCTGTTGGTTACTTTCCTGCAAAACCTGCAGCGATGCAGACTGGCTCAAACTGAATCGGGTTTGCTGCCAATAAAATGCGCCCAAGGCTCCGCCAAGCAGAATGACGAGCAACCATAATAGCCACGGCGTTGACTGTGCAGCAGGCCGCGCTTGCGACCGCTTGGTATTGACCGTTGGCGAGATCGGGTCTGGCTCGACAGCCGCTAGCCCGTCTGTTCTGTCATGTTCACTGTTCAATATTAACTACTCCGTCAGGAACGAATCTGCAATTCTGTTTACGCTTTTGGTTTTATCACCGGAGCAATAGCCTTCAAACTTTTGACCACGGACACCTCATCAGCGCCGCCCGCGTTGATCACAATATTGATGCCCGCATCCAGTGCACGTTGTCGCACACGTTCCGACGGGACAATCACCGGGATGGTTTTCAACACAGAGGCATCCTGATGCAGTAAATGTAACAACACATCCAGAATTTGAGCACTGCTGGTAACAATGGCGTTAATGTGTTGCTCGCGGATCAAATCTGCCAGTACATCCTGCGAATAATCCGGCGTGTGGCGGTGATACAACTCCAGATAATCAACGGTGGCACCCCGCTCTCGCAAGGTTTCGGCCAACAGCTCACGACCGCCCACACCGCGAAACAATGCAATTTTTTTGCCTTCAACCTGACGCAGGCCAGGCAGCGCCAGCAGATCTTCGCTGGTCACGCCTTTGTCTGACACAAAAACTGGCCAGTCAAATTCCTTAAGCACTTGCGCAGTACCCGGGCCAACCGCGTAAGCGCTGAGACCAATCGGCAACTGCGGCCAGTACCGGTCTATCCACTCCATGCCAATTTTTGCAGCATTAGTGCTTATAAAGATGGCTGCGTAATAATGATCCAGATTCAGAATCATGGATTTGATTGTTTCGCAGTCGTTTACGTCTGTAACTGGTTCAATCTCGATCAGCGGCAGTTCACACACATTGCCACCCAAATCGATAATTGCCGAAGCAAGTGCGACTGATTGCGCAGCGGGTCGGGTCAATAAAACCTTTATGCCGGATAAAGCCAGATCAGTCATTGCTCTTTTTCCAGTTGATTACTGATTACTCTAAATCACTGTGCCGCGTATAAAGCAGCCAGTATTTTGTCAGCTCCCTGCGCCAACAAGTGTTCAGCTGCGGTGATACCCAGCTGCTCTGCATCACGACGATGTCCACGAATTTCGGTACGCAACAGCTGTTTGCCATCGTTTGAACCCACCAGACCACGCAGATGCAACTGATCTCCGTCTAACTCGGCAAAACAGGCGATAGGCACCTGACAACCACCATTCAAGCGTTTGTTCAGGGCGCGCTCGGCAACAACACGATCAGCGGTGTCATTGTCATGCAAAGGGGCCAACAGATTCATGATGCGTTGATCACCTACCCGACATTCGATACCAACGGCACCCTGCCCGCCAGCCGGCAAGGACAGGTCGGTAGGCAAAAACTGTGCGATGCGCTCGCCGAGCTCAAGCCTGATCAGACCAGCAGCAGCCAGAATGATGGCATCAAATTCCCCCGCGTCCAGTTTGCCCAGCCGGGTGCCAACATTACCACGCAGGTCTGCGATGCGTATGTCTGGTCGCAGACTGCGCAGCTGGCATTGACGGCGTAAACTTGAAGTGCCCACGCAGGCACCCAGCGGCAGTTCATCCAGCGACTTGTAGGTATTGGATACAAACGCATCACGCGGGTCTTCGCGCGGGCAAATGACGGACAGGAATAAGCCTTCTGGAAACTCCATGGGTACATCCTTCATGGAATGCACCGCCAGATCCGCTTCGCCATCCAGCATGGCGGTTTCCAGCTCTTTGACAAACAGAGCTTTGCCACCGACTTTAGCCAGCGGCACATCCAGAATTTTGTCGCCCTTGGTAGCAATGCCCACCAATTCCACGGTCAAGCCGGGGTTGCGAGCCAGCAGCGCATCGCGCACGTATTCGGCCTGCCACAAGGCCAAAGGGCTGCGACGGGTAGCAATACGAATTACATCTGAAGCCATAACGCGTCCATTTTTTTCAATTGATTGAGATGTCTGACTGGCATTCTACGCCAAAAGTGGCCTGGATGTGGCACCCTGTGTGTCACCAACGGCATCGCTCGTTCGCCCGCCACCAGCCTCATGATATACTCCGCCGCGTTTTCAACAGCAGGTAATCACTATGAGCAACAAACCAGCAGCGCCCGGCCAGAACAACAGCCACACTCTGTGGGGCGGCCGATTTTCGGAAGCCACCGATGCCTTTGTTCAGCGTTTTACAGCCTCGGTCAGTTTTGACCAGCGCATGTATCGCCAGGATATCCGCGGTTCGATTGCTCATGCGCGCATGCTGCAACAGGCTGGCATCCTGACGGACGATGAATGCACCGCGATTGTGGACGGTCTGTTGGGCATTCAAACGGACATCGAAGCCGGCAATTTTACCTGGTCGGTTGCGCTGGAAGATGTGCACATGAACATCGAATCCGAGCTTACCAAACGCATTGGTTTAACGGGTAAGAAGCTGCACACAGGCCGTTCACGCAACGACCAGGTAGCCACCGACATCCGTCTGTATGTGCGCGACGAAATCGATGTGATTGCCACGGAACTGACACGCCTGCAGTCTGCACTGCTGGACATAGCTGAGCGTGAAGCCGACACCATCATGCCAGGTTTCACGCATTTGCAAACCGCACAACCCATCACTTTTGGTCACCACCTGCTGGCTTGGTTCGAGATGCTGGATCGCGACTACAGCCGCTTGCTCGACTGTCGCAAACGCCTGAATAAGTCTCCGCTGGGCGCCGCAGCACTGGCAGGCACCAGCTACCCGATCAATCGTCACTTCACGGCGGAGCAACTGGGGTTTGATGCGCCAACGCGCAACTCGCTGGACTCGGTCAGTGACCGTGACTTTGCCATTGAACTGGCGGCCTGCGGCAGCCTGATCATGACGCACCTGTCACGCTTTTCTGAAGAGCTGATCCTGTGGACCTCAGCGCAGTTTGATTTTATTGATCTGCCCGATCGCTTCTGTACCGGCTCATCCATCATGCCGCAGAAAAAGAACCCTGACGTACCAGAGCTGGTGCGCGGCAAAAGCGGTCGTGTCACCGGCCACCTGATCGCCCTGCTGATGCTGATGAAGTCGCAGCCCTTGGCCTACAACAAGGACAATCAGGAAGACAAAGAACCGCTGTTTGATCTGATCGACACCCTGCGCGACTGCCTGAAGGCTTATGGCGACATGGTGCCCGCCATCAAACCAAAAAAAGAAAATATGTATCTGGCGGCCAAAAAAGGTTACGCCACTGCCACCGATCTGGCGGACTACCTGGTCAAAAAAGGCCTGGCTTTCCGCGATGCGCACGAGATTGTGGGCAAATCGGTGGCCTATGGCATACAGCAGAAAAAGGATCTCAGCGAGCTGTCATTGTCAGAACTGCAGCAGTTCTCCGACATCATCGGCGACGACGTGTTTGCCGTGCTGAGTCTCGAAGGTTCCGTGCAGGCCCGCGACCACATTGGGGGCACCGCACCCAATCAGGTACGCGCTGCGGTGGCCACCTGTCGCACGTTGATCGCCGCACGCTGAGCCTTATGACCACAGCGGTGGCGCCGGCAAGGCGGCAGTGAGCGAAGGGCAATCAGGCGCGAAGCTACGTGCGGGGGAAACTATCAACCAGAGCAGTGGCGGCGGCAAGGCGGCAGTGAGCGAAGGGCAATCAGGCGCGAAGCTACGTGCGCGGGAAACTATCGACCACAGCGGGGGCGGCGGCAAGGCGGCAGTGAGCGAAGGGCAATCAGGCGCGAAGCGC
>JAUYSM010000033.1 GCA_030696315.1 Pseudohongiella sp.
TCTCCCAGACTGGCTTCGGTGAGTTGCAGCAAAAGACTTTCAAGCGTCGCGGGTTCAGTCATCTGAACCGCTTGTTCTGTGACCGGAGCAGGATCGTCAGGCGTTTGTTCCGTTTGCCCATAAAGCGCCGGGATCAGACACAACCCCAACGTACATGCCAACAAACTTTTCCAGACGAGTCTCACGATCCTGCTCCAAACCGGCCAATCAATATCAGTAAGGCACAATCAGTATGATTGGCCCGAGCACACACGAGTTACCGTGTTGTAATTGCCGCAGCGGATCGGAGCTGTCCAGTCTGCTTCCAGATCTTTGGAGCCGTCCAGGAAGTCTGACCAGGCGTCACCTTCCACCAGACCTTCAGTTTCCCACACCACTTCAAACTGGCCGTTATCCTGAATCTCACCAATCAGCACTGGTTTGGAAATGTGGTGGTTTTTTCCCATCACCGCAATACCACCGGTCAGGTTGGGTGTTTCCATACCAATCATGGCTTGCTCTACGGCATCAACATCCGTGGTGCCGGCTTTCTCAACTGCTTTGACCCACATGTTAAAACCGATGTAGGTCGCTTCCATGGGGTCATTAGTCACACGATTGGTGTTGCCAATGAAGCTGTGCCACTTCTGGATAAATTCTGCGTTTTCCGGCGAATCTACACTCTGGAAGTAATTCCATGCGGCCATATGCCCTACCAGTGGGCGCGTATCGATACCGGACAGTTCTTCTTCACCAACAGAGAACGCGATCACCGGAATATCTTCAGCAGACACACCCTGGTTGGCGAGCTCGCGGTAAAACGGCACGTTGGCATCACCGTTGATGGTTGATACCACGGCGGTCGCTTTACCCGCACTACCAAAACGTTGAATCTCGGCCACAATGCTCTGCCAGTCAGAATGGCTGAACGGTGTGTAGTTGATCATGATGTCAGCATCTGCCACACCTTTGGACTTCAGGTAGGCTTCCAGAATGCGGTTGGTGGTGCGCGGGTAAACATAGTCGGTACCTGCCAGTACCCAACGCTCAACACCCAGATCATTCATCAGGTAATCCACCGCTGGAATGGCCTGTGTGTTTGGCGCAGCACCCGTGTAAAAAATATTTTTAGAAGACTCTTCGCCTTCATACTGTACCGGGTAGAACAACAAACCGTTCAGTTCTTCCAGCACGGGTAACATGGATTTGCGTGACACCGATGTCCACGCGCCAAAAATGACACTGACTTGTTCCTGCGACAACAACTCGCGGGTTTTTTCAGCAAACAGTGGCCAGTCTGAGGCCGGGTCAACAACCACGGCTTCCAGCTGCTTTCCCAATACACCGCCATTTTTGTTTTGCTCATCAATCAGCATCAACACGGTATCTTTCAATGTGGTTTCACTGATGGCCATGGTGCCGGACAGTGAATGAAGCACTCCTACTTTGATGGTGTCCTGGGCAAAAGCCAGTTGGCTGAGAGCCGTCAGGCCCAACAGGCAAAGCCCCGCCTTTTTTATCATGCTTGACATCATCAGTTGACTACTCATGGTTCACTCCTGGAAATTGCCTTGAAATGGAAATCGCACACACGACCGTGATTGTGGCGATTGAGTGGCCTACGCAACAAGTCGGTGATTGACTGCCAGAACTACGTCATTTCACGTACTACGCAAAATGACGTATCAGATTCCCAGTACGCGTTGGAGCGTCCAGAACACACCCAGCCCGCCCACTGAAAAAGTGGCTGCCCGAATCAGCAGCAACTCCATGTTCAGGGCACGGCGAACCAGCGCGAGGGTGAGAAGAACGGCGCAGACAAACAGGATTTGACCCAGTTCTACACCGATATTAAAAAATGCCAGCGCAACCACTGTGTCAGAGGCTGACACGCCCAGATCACCCAGCACACTCGCAAAACCCAAGCCATGAATCAGTCCAAACATGGCGGTCACTGCCATTCGCCAGCGCTGCGAGTGAGCACTGCTGTCGTGCAACTGATCAGCGTCTTTTGTTAACAGACACAGACGTGAATCGCGCGTGAAAAATACTTCGCGCGCCATAAAAACCACTGACAGCGCGATCACGGCCTCTACCGGCGTGATAGGGATATTGACCAACCCCAGATAGGACAAGGCCAACGAAATCGAATGCCCCACGGTGAACGCTGTGATTAACCACACCAGCGAAACCCCGGTTGCCAACATCGCAAGGCAAAAAACAAATGCAAGATGATCCCAGCCAATCAGCACGTGCTCGGTGCCCAATACCAGATACAACCAGGCTGAACTCGCCAATGATCGCGCTTCAATTTCTTCGTTCCAGTCGGGCAATTGCACGTTGATACCCGAGCGCGAACCCGACAACATCAGGGAATTAGTGCTGCCGTCCAGATAATTAAACACCACCCGACCACCGTCGCGCCCCCACGGCGTCACAATCAGCCCTTGAGTTCCGCGCGCACAATTTAATTCAAATTCAACACTGGGGAGAAATCCGGGTCCACTTTGCTGTCGGGTCAGTATTTCGCAGCCCTCGGGCAAGCCGATTGCCTGCGTCGGCACTGCAGTTTGCGGTAAATTATCAACACGCAAACGCAAACGCCCTGCTTCCTCATATTGATAAAAGGTGAATTGAGCGATATCCAGATAGTGGGCCTGCGCCGACGGCGCCACTGACAACAAACCAAACACTGCCGCCAGAACCCAGAGGCTGAGCCTGTTCAGAATACCCGGTTTATTCCGTGCCATGAGCAGCTACCTCAGTGGCAACGGGTGCTGATGCGGCCGGCAGTATCACTTCGAACTGTGGCCTGATCAAATCAACCTGCTCGCTGATCATGCGACGCTGTTCAGCATCCAGCCACGACTGGCGCACACGCATATAAATGTCTTCAAACTTGAGCGGCAGTGATGGCGTCACATCACTGACGGACACAAAGTGATGACCACGAGGTGAGGTCAACGGACCGATCCAGCTGTTGCGCGGAGCGGCGACCACTGCCTCGTAAAATTCGCCACCAAAATTGGAGCGCAACACACTTTCGGCATAGCCATCAATGATGCTACCGAGCCAGTAGGTATCACCGGCAATCTGTTCGCCTGCATTCAGACGCGCCAACAACCCTTGGCTGTTGTCCGGCAGCTCATTAAAAAATACCTGGGCAAAAGAGGCTTTGGGTTCCGAATAATAGTATTCAATATTGTCGAGATAGTGCTGCAGCATCTGAGCATCCGTTGGATCGTCTGGCAGACCCGCCCACAGCAGACTGATTTTCTCAATCATGTGTTCGCGGACTTTGCCATCATTCAAGTGCTGGCCGGTTATCAGGGTGTGCCGGAAAATCATTTCATCCTGCAACCACTCGTCCACCAATTGCCGGGCTTCCTCAGGCGTTGGCTCACGACCGGACAGCCAGGTGAACTCTTCCGTCAACGCACTCTGCAGATCATCACCGATCTCGATACGGGAGAGATTGACACTCGCCAGACCAGTCGGCGCGGACTCAAATACTTCTTCCTGCGCATCCGGCCCGAGCATATCAACCACAAAAATCAGCGCTGCGATGATAAAAAACAGGGTCAGAGGTTCTCTGATCAGCTTTGAAAGGGTAAATTTTTGCTCAGTCATTGGGTCTGTCATTGGGTCAATGTTCCGTAATAAAAAGCGTCACCCGATTGTTAATCGGTGCCATCATCGAGTGTCAATGGTGACAGATAATC
This sequence comes from Pseudohongiella sp., assembly GCA_030696315.1. Classification (GTDB taxonomy): domain Bacteria; phylum Pseudomonadota; class Gammaproteobacteria; order Pseudomonadales; family Pseudohongiellaceae; genus Pseudohongiella. The sequence goes on from JAUYSM010000033.1 coordinate 3,702, forward strand.
TGCCTCCATGGTAAGGCCTGATTTGTTTAAAGCGACACCCGCCAGGCAGGCATTCATCACATAATTGGCATTCAAGGCACTGGTATAGGACACATCCAGCATCGGTGCCAGATCCAGAATTTCGAAACCTGCCACCTGATTTTCTGCACACAAACGCCGAATCAAGGGCAGCACTTCACGCATCATCAACCCGCCAGGTACCGCGCGACCGGCCGCAGGCAGCTGTGAGGTATCCAATACCGACACATCAAAACTGATATAGACCGGCAATGCGGCACTGCTGGCCTCTTGCAACACTCTAACCATCACCGAGTCCCAACCTCTGCGTTCAACCTCTGCCATGGTGTGGTACATCACACCTTGCTCGCGCAGCCACTGCAATTCTTCGGTACCCGCGTGTGGCCCGCGTAAACCAAGCTGAATGAGATTACCGCCAGAAATACTGTTTTCAGTGATCAACTTATAGATGACGTCACGGTCAGAAACCTGATGAGCGCCCGTAGGCTCAGCATTAAAATGCGCACCCAAATGCACCACTGTGACGCCACGATTGTACTGCTCGCTGATGGCCTTGATTGACGAATAAGTCACGGAGAAATCGCCACCCACCAGAAAGGGAGTGGTGCCGACCTCTACAATCTGACCGACCATCTCACTGATGTGCGCAATAGTACGATCTTTGAGCATCCGGTCTGCGGTGAAGTTGCCATAATCCACAATATTCAGATAGGCGTGGGGATCCTGCAGGGTAAACAGATTGCGGTCAGCGATGCCATGCATCAGACGCATGGCTTTGGGGCCATTGTCCGCATCACGGCTACCGCTGCTCAGACTTTGTGGCACGCCGGCAATTGCTATATCCACTTTGCCAGCAATCAGATCTTCTGGAAACACCGCCACAGGCGCGCCTGCAAACGTGGGGATACCGCCGCCACCGCCGATATAACGCGACAAGTGGATGGGGCCAAAGTCGCGCCTGCGCGTCCACAGGGCTGTAGGTCTTACCGTCGTGCCGCTGTTAAATCCCTGATTTTCACGATTCAACAGGATCTCACCCATATCAATGCCCGGGCGCCATGCCAGCATAGATGTAGTTTTCATCATGTCTGCCACAAAAGTTTGATTCTGTTCTGCGGTACGCATCATCAATTCGTCGGTCAACTTTGCTTCGGAGGCAAACAAACGCAGCGGCTCAGCACTAAAAATATAGGCGCTCTGTGATTCGTCGAGCAGAGCAAGTCGAGAGCGCAAATCGCCGCTGTTGGCGACCAAGGTGCTTGCCTGTGGTCTTGGTGAGGTGCTTGCACAGGCCGACAGCAAAGCTGTGCAGACCATCGCGCTTATCAATTTTGTAACGTTCATCTGTTGATCCTTACTGTGTCTGTTGGCCTTCCACATAGCGGCGCTGATAATCATCCTGACCATGATCCAGCGTGGTCGGATTGAGGTAATGCGGATCGGTCAAACCTTTTTTTCGCATGGCAATGCCAGTCAGACAAGCCTTGACGATGGCAGCGCTGTGCAGTGTGGTTTTGTAAGTTGGGTCGAGCGCAGGCGCCACTTCTACCAGTTCAAAACCTGCCACATCACTTTCAGCACACAGGCGACGCACCAGTGGAATGGCTTCCCGTGGTGTGATACCCCCGGAGACCGGTGTACCGGTGCCGCCGGTGTACACCGGATCGAGAATATCCACGTCAAAAGACAGGAACAGGACTTTGCCTTTTTCGGTATCGTCGCGCGCTTCTTTGAGCACCCGTTCCAGCACAAAGTCCCAGCCGAATCGTTCAACTTCTGCCATGGAGTGGTAACGGAAACCTTCTTCCTGCATCCATTTATAGGTTGCTTCGTCAGGGCTGCCGGCACGCAAACCCACTTGAATGTAGTCTTTGCCTTCGATGAGACCTTCTGCCATCAACCTGTAAACCGGCTGCCCATGATCGATCAGATGGGTACGGTCGCGGCCTACATCGTAGTGGGCGTCAAAATGGACCACGGCGACTTTGCCTTTACCATAGTGATCAACCATTGCTGCAATGTCGGGAAACGCCAGTGAATGATCACCGCCAATAATCAACGGCAACGCGCCAGCCTGCAGAATTTCGTACACCACACTGCGCACTTCCTGCACGGCTCGCTCAGTGTTGTTATTGTCGATAGCGATATCACCATAATCCACAATATTCAGTTCTGTGCTGGGGTTCACCTGTACATATTGATCGTTGCCCGACATGCCATACATGCCTCGCAGCGCCAGCGGACCATGATCGGCATCGCGCCAACCAGACCCCATGTTCAGTGGTGCGCCCACAATCGCCACATCCACGTCACCGGCGATCAGGTCTTCCGGGGTCAGAGCAACCGGTGCACCGGCAAAGGTCGGCAGACCGCCACCAAAACCGCCTACATAACGCCCCAGTTCCAAGGGGCCAGCCTCGCGCGCAGGATTAAAGGAACCCGGGCGCCGCGTTGTCCAGGCATTAAAATCCGGCGCAGCGGTGTTCAGCGGAATGTAGTCGATATCGCGACCTTCACGGAAGCGCCGCTGGTCAGCCATCCACATCAGCGCTTCCACATAGGCAACCACTTCCTCAGCGCTGCGTTTACCCATCGCCTCAAACAAGTTGTCACGATTGCGGGTTTCGCGATTGAGATAATCAATCTGTTCTGCCGACAAACCGGTAATTTTTGCCTGTAACTCTGGCGGAAACACGATGGGTTCCCGCTCGGTTTCGGGTTCCTGTGCCAATGCGGAGGACGCCGCAAACAGCACCCCTGCCATGAGATGAGTGTAACGTTTCATATGAACCTCACTGACCGTGATCCAACGCAAGTGGCGACAAATAATTCGCCTCGGTGATTCCTTCCTTGCGCAGCGCGATACCGGCCAGGCATGCATTCATCAGATAATTGACGTTCAAGGCTGACACATAAGTGAAGTCCAGCATGGGCGCCATGTCTGCCAGTTCAAAACCTGCAATTTCGGTTTCCGCGCATAGCCGTCTCAGCAAGGGCATCACCTCGCGCATGGTCAATCCACCCGGCACTGCGCGTCCGGCCGCTGTGACCTGAGCAGTATCCATCACACTGACATCCAGCGAGATGAACACAGGCTTTTGAGTGGCCTTGGCTTCATCAACCACACTGGCCAACACGCTGCCCCAGCCAGTGCGCTCCACTTCTGCCATGGTGTGGTACTTGACACCTTCATTGCGCAGCCAAAGCAGATTCTGCTCAGTGAGTTGTGGGCCATTCAGCCCCACCTGAATCAGATCAGGACCATCAACAACGCCTTCTGTTAATAACCGATAAGCAGCATCCTGGTCTGATAGCGTGTGAGCGCTGGTAGGTTTGGTATCCGAATGCGCGCCCAGTTGTACCACTGCAATCCCGCTACCAAGTGACGCTTGCACGCCCTTCACTGCCGAGTACATCACGCTGTGATCACCACCTACCAGAAAGGGTCTGGCCCCGGTATCTGCGATGTCTTTAACTTCTTTGGCGATGAACTCAACACCCATTTCAATGGCCATACGATCCACGCTGATGTCACCAAAATCGGCGAGATTCAGCGTTGCGGCCGGATCAACCAACAAGTACAGATTGCGGTCTGCCATGCCATGTGATCCACGAATGATTTTTGGCGCGTTACGCGCATCGCGACTACCACTGCTCATGCTTTGCGGTACACCTGCAAAAGCGACATCCACCTTGCCTGCTACCAGGTCACTGTGTGTCAATGCCACCGGTGCGCCTGCAAAGGTCGGAATGCCTGAAATCGGACGAATGTAGCGGTGCACACTGAAAGGCCCCGGATCGCGGCGAATCTGCCACAAAGCTTCAGGTTCGCGGATCAGGTTATTAAAATTTGTGGCTTCCTTGTTGAGTGGGATAGCGGCCATATCGGTGTCAGGGTCAAACGCCATGGCAGCAACGACGTCCATCAGATCACTGACGTACACCGCTATCTGTGCTGCAGATCTGCTTTCGAAGGCCTGTGTCAATTGTCGCACATTCATAATTCGCAGAGGTTCGTCGCTGGCCAGAAAAGAGCGCTGCTCTGCTGACAAGTCAGTAAACTTCTGAGATACCGCGGCAGGAAAATCCACGGCCATCACCTGTCCGGACAACAGCACCGCACCCAGGGTTAACGCTAATTTTTGTTTCATAATCGTTTATCCTCGTAGACCGGCTGCTACTGATTTGCCTCTACATAACGCTGCTGATAGTCATCCTGTGCATGATCCAGGGTGGTCGGATTCAGATAGTGAGGATCCGTCAGACCCTTCTTGCGCATCGCCAGTCCCGTCAGGCAGGCCTTGGCGATCGCAGCACTGTGCAGCGCGGTGGTGTAGGTTGGATCCAGAGCAGGTGCCACCTCAACCATATCGATGCCCACCACATTCGCCTCGGCACACAAGCGGCGCATGATGGGAATGGCTTCACGTGGCGTGATACCGCCGGAAACGGGTGTACCGGTACCTACGATGTAACTTGGATCCAGCACGTCGACATCAAAAGAAATGTACAGTTTACGATCGCCTTCTTTGGCTTCTGCCAACACACGCTCAAGTACCCAATCCCAACCGAAGCGTTCAACTTCTGCCATGGAGTGGTAACGGAAACCTTCTTCCTGCAGCCACTTGTAAATCTCTTCATTCGGGCTGCCTGAACGCAGACCAACCTGAATGTAGTCTTTACCTTCGATGTGACCGTCTTTCAGCAGACGATAGATAGGAGAGCCGTGCGTGATGCCGTGTACACCGCCGCGACCGACATCATAGTGGGCATCAAAGTGGATGACTGACAAATTGCCTTTGCCGACAACATCCACCAAGCCAGCGATGTTTGGATACTCCAGAGAATGGTCACCACCGATGATAAATGGGATGGCGCCGGTTTCTGTAATTTCACGCACAATGGCGCGCACGTGTTGCATGCTGCGTTCGGTATTATCGTTGTCGATTGCGATATCACCGTAATCAACAATGTTCAATTCACTGTTTGCATTGACTTGCACATACTGGTCATTGCCTGCCATACCACCTTGCAAACGCATCACCAGCGGACCGTGATCGGCGTCACGCCAGCCTGAACCCATGTTCAGCGGGGCGCCAACTATCGCAACCTCAACTTTACCTGCAATCAGATCCTCTGGCGTCAGGGCCAACGGCGCGCCGGCAAAGGTAGGCACCCCTCTGGGCAAGGCGATAGGGCCGGCTTCTCGGCTTGGATCAAAGCTGCTCGGGCGACGCGTCAGCCAGGCATTAAAATCAGGGTCAGCGGTATTTAAAGGGATCGAGGCCTGATCACGACCTTCAACAAATTTCTGTTGGTCAGCAACCCAACGCATGGCTTCCACATATTCCACTACCTCTTGTGCGGTGCGTTTGGAAATCGCCTCAATCAATTTCTCCGTATCGCTGGCATACCGGCGGGTATTGGAGGGCGTACTGAGATAGGTCAGCTGCTCTGCACTCAGCAGTGACAATCGTTCGCTCAGCTCCGCAGGAAACTCCACCAGCTCCGGCTCTTTTTCTTCCTCTGCATCCTGTGCAAGCAGAGGGCCGGACAGGCTGAATGCCAGCATTGCAGTCAACAGCATTTTATTTTTGAACTTAAACATGTGCAGGTCCTATTTCAACTGACTTGATTTCGTGTCGAAAACAAAAAACTATCCACCAGCTTTTAATACATCATTGCTGGTGGATAGTCAGTTTGCTACACGAGCTTGTTCATGATCACAGTGTCACATTGATACCCATGAAGAACGCTCGGCCAACCGGGCTTACCGGGTAAGCGCGTTCTGTAACATAAGGTTTTTCATCTGTCAGGTTGCTCACGCCACCGTAAAAACGCACGGTGTCGCTGAAGTCATAGTTGGCTGACAGGTTGTGAGCATAAAAGTCATCGGTGAAGATGTTCGGGCCGAAGTTCTGAACAGCGGTTTCGATCGCGCCGCTCAGTACCATCTCACTCATGTACTGTGAGCGCAGGCTGACACTCAATGGACCTCTGGCCATGTTCAGGTTCAACTGACCCGACCACTCAGGACGACGCATTTCCAGCAGATCCACGTCTACTACCGCTTCTTCGCCGGGTGCTGCTGGCTCAACAAAGTTCAGTTTCAGCTGCTTCGTCACTGAACTGCCGATGCCAAAGCGGTAACCGGCCATTTCGAAGCTGTAGTTCACGTTCAGGTCGACGCCTTCTGCCAGTGCCTGACCAAAGTTCAGCTGCGTCTGACGCAAGAAGGTGAAACCACCCGACTGCGCTGAAGTGGGTACGCGGTTACGATCAATCAGCGCACAGAAATCATTATTGATAGACGGAGCGTCGTAGCAGCTGTCCACAATGTTCTGCGATGAAATCTCGGAGATTGCGTCTTCGATTTCGATGTTCCAGTAATCCATGCTGATCATGAAACCATCCAGGAAACTTGGTTCATATACAAACCCGACAGTTTCGGTGATAGCTTCTTCAGGTCGCAGGTTCGGGTTACCGCCAATCACACCGGGGAAACCCGCAGACAATGGATCCACGAACTTGTAGCCGCCGGTTGTATCAAAAATATTGCTCTGCAAAACACCTTTTGCGGTCAGGTCAGCCACACAGTTGGCTTGACGCAGTGTCGGGTTCGGCGCGCTGCTGATTTGTGAGGCATCACAAGGGTCAGCTGGTCGGAAGTTCTGACCTTGCTCAGGTGAAAACAACTCAAACAAGTTAGGAACACGCACCGCCTGGCTGTAGTTGGCGCGGAAACGCAGATCTTCGATCGGCGCCCAGACACCACCAAACTTGTAGGTATCACTCGCGCCAAAGGTTGAGTAATCCGCACGTCGATATGCCGCATCAACAGTCAATGCTTCTGCAAAGGGGGCGCCGGCCAACAAAGGCACTTCAACCTCAGCAAATACATCCCAGACATCATATTTGGCACTGGTATTCAGCAGTCGGTTGCCAGGTGAGCCACCCAAGCTCTTGGCGTTACTGACATCACCTACCCAACCGCCAGCGGTAAACGCTCTGCCTTGTGGTGTGACACCACTGGCCAGCAACACACCCTGGTCAAACTGGTCAAATTTTTGTGAGCTTTTTTCTTCGCGCCATTCACCACCGGCCGCAAAAGATACTGCACCAGCGGGCAGTACAAACCACTCGCTGCTGGTTCCGCTTACAAACCCTGCGATCACAGACTGTTCAATGGTTTCTTCAACGGTACGCGTGTAAGTGAAGAAATCAATGGCTTCCTGACTGATGGAATTCTTTCCACCCCAGATGTTAGCGGGCTGACACTGTCCATCACCCGGTGTAAAGGTGAAGAATGGGGAACGCTGACGACCACCCAGATAGGCCGGGAAGTTAAACGGCGTGGTGTACGGGTAAGCAGTTGGGTTCAGGTCTGAACGGCATACCGGTTGCCCGGTGGCCGGATCGGTAACCGCGTCAATGGCCGCAAAAAAGCGGTCAGTGATCGGTGTAAATGGTGTCTCTAACTTACGATCAAACCGGCCATAGTTGGCTGACACTTCGTAGGTCAATCCCAGATCATCCAATGATCCGCGCATACCACCGACCAAGCGGTAGGTATGACGCTCGTTCAGGGACTCGTTGTCACCCCAATCGTCCGAGTCACGGTTAATGTAGAGTCCACCTGGACCCACAAAACTCACGCCGGGGTTGCTGGCAAATGACCGCAGTTGCGCAGGCAGGAAGGGGTTATCCGGTGCGCCGTACAACAAGTCAGTTGCCTGGTTGCCACCACCACCAAATGTCACTTCGTGATACACATACTTGCTTTCTACAAACAATTCAGCCTGTGTTGACAGCTCGTACCTGCCATTCAGGTTCACAGCCCACTTGGTATCTTCCGGAATCACAAACGGGCGGTTTGGCGCGATGTAGGTTTGATCCGCACCAAACTGGTTGAAGTTACCCGCCACCAGACCATCGTTGTGTGTGGTCAGATTGCCATTTTCATCAACAACCCAGCAGCCGCCAGCCGCGCCAAACGAGGCAGCACCATCAAGGCTGGAGTTGTATCCGGTGAAACTGTCCAGACAGTCGGACACACCGTTTCCATTCAAGTCAGGTTCGGAGCCCAACGGCACACGCGTTCCGAAGTCACCTAGCGCGATGATGCCGTAAGGTGAGGTAATGTTGAATGTGCGACCCGGCAGCAAGGCACGTGGTGGCGCACCCACAATACGACCCAGCAACTCCGTTTCAGCAGCCGTTAACGTCGGCGTAGAACCGAATGCACGAGAAAAGTTGGTTGCAAACGCGGTTGGTGTTGGAATTCTGAGACCAAATGGATATTGCTTGGTGTTTGCAAAGTTATAGAAACGCGAGAGGTTTGGCATGGTGGATGGATTAATGTCACCCTTCTGGAAGCGCAACATCGGGTTCACATCACTGGTGTAACGTCCACCATCTGCCAGAAAGTCACGATCGCCGGCACGCAAGCCTTCGGAATAATCATGCTGCAAAGATAAGGTGAAATTACCACGGTCATCGTCAAAGTTCTGACCTATCAATGCACGCACGCTGGTGGTACCGGCATCGCCTTCACCAGACATGCCGGTTCTGAAGTCGATATCAACGCCTTCAAAATCGTTTTTAAGCACAAAGTTCACAACACCTGTCACCGCATCCGCGCCGTAGACGGCAGATGCACCGCCCGTCAGCACTTCAACACGCTCAATCAATGCGGAAGGAATGGTTGAAACGTCAACCGACGAGGTGCCTTCGATGCCTGATACGTGACGACGTCCATTCACCAATGTCAATGTACGCTGTGATCCAAGCGCACGCAGGTTCAAGGCGCTACCACCGACGTTGTTGGCGCGACCGACGTTTTGAGCAGCTCCACCAATGGAGTCCGTGCTGGTCACAGAAGACAACAGCGCCGGGTTTTCATTCAGGATTTCGCCAATATCAATGGTGGCTGAACTGGTCAGATCTTCCGAACTGATGACTGAAAGGGGTTGTGGCGAGGTCGCATTATCGGCGCGCTGCATACGGCTACCGGTGACGACCAACTCTTCAATTTCAGGTGCTGCGGCTGGTGCTGCGGCTTGCTGAGCATACGCTGCTGGCATAACGGCTGCCCCGGCCAGAATGGCTATGGCGTAATGCAGGCGTCGGCGTCGAAATGGACTCAATGATTGACTTTTCATCAGAAATATTACCCCCGGTACTTCTCATCGTTGATCAGCCTGTTAAGGCTCCCGTTTTAAACCTGAGCTGCCCGCTTGGCGGAGTCAGCATCATCTGGTGCAATTTTTTCTGTGATCACACTCAAACTATTTTGGTGCGCGGAAGAATTGCATGTAACACGCTTGAGCAAGTTACGTGCCACCGGAAGGCTTTCACTATTTATCAGGAACTTACAAAAATGCGGGGAACTTTTGCAGAATAACTGTGTCACTTATGAGTGCACTATTTTTTAACATGGCGCCCAATCGGTGCACACAAATATGACTTTTTTATCTATTAAAAACAAAATGTTACGCGTATTTTTATGAATCTCTTTTAAAAACAAAAGGTTCAAAAATAAGTAAAATTAACACTTAAATACATTATGCAATATACGCGCACCAACTTAGCGCTTGCGTATACCTACGCACATCAACACAGCTGACAAATTAGCTGCGACAGATGACGGATGCAATACGCGTCATCTGCGTTAAATGACGTAGCGTTGCACGAACCAAGTTTGGGGATTATGCTCATCGCTAACAAAAACTCCTTGTTAACAAAAAATAGAGACAAAAATAGCAACATGCGGTCGTGCGCGTCGGGCACTCGCCCTCATCAACTTTTCTCACTGTTGCTTGCCGGTCTGTTTATTGGCGGGCTGCTGCAGGCACAAACGTTTGAGCCCGTATCCGCTTTCCCGCTATCTGATGAATCCAGCGTCGATCGCTCAGGATTTGCAGCACCCGGTCAAATGACGTGGACTCAACTGACCGACTTTGAGCAATCCGTGATACAGCGCTTCAACACGCAAACGTCTGAACCCGACGCGAGTGATCTGCTGGCCTTATACCTGATCGCGTCAGGTGACATTCGCGATGATGATCAAGTAAAGCCGTTTCAAACACACCTCGAACTTTTTTTTGAGCAACATCAGGATGTGCTGCGCATCCGGGATGAACGTGAACGCGGGGCGCAATTGCTCAAACGTATGCACCTGCACTTCTTCTCTGCCGATGAGCGCTCTCCTCTGGCCGGTTACGATGCGGACCAAAGCCAATTGAGCGCCTTGTTGCGCACGGGTGTTTACAACTGCATCAGCTCCGCTTTGTTGTATCTGGTGCTGGCCGAGACGGCAGGATTGGTCAGTGCGGGTGTCATCATGCCCTCGCACGCCTATGTGCAGATCACGTTGCCGGATGGACGCATTGTGGACGTCGAAACCACCAGTGCTGACGGTTTTGATGTAGTGCGTGACGAAGCGTTTTTTAACCGACAGGCGGGCTCTTGGTTTGAATCGCGTCGTCTGGTGGTACCCAGCTTTGCTGACTACGAACAACGCCGGGTTGTCAGCCCCGCCGGGCTGGGTTACGAAAGCATGTGGAGTCAACATACCACTGAAATGCGCATGCCCTATGCTGACCGCATGCGTCTTGCCGAAATACGTGGCCTGATGCAATCTGAATACCTGGATGCACAGCACAATCGCTTGGTCTACTACTACCGGGAAGCTGACTATCTGCGCAAACAAGAGAATCTGCCAGCGCTTGATCAACTGTTCACCCGAATCAGCCCGCTGCTGACCGAGTTCGACAATCAACCTGCGGCGGCGCTGTTCAGCGACCCGATATCGGCAGTGCCGGCCTTGTTGTTGCAGGCCGAACGTGCGGACTGGCTGATTCGGACCAGCACTAGCAACACGGTTGTACCGGGGCTGGCGGATCAAGGCCAACAATTGGCCTTGCACGTGCTGAGTCAGGCCAGCAGCGCACCCATGAACACGCAACTGATCCGTGACCTGGCGTATCGCGCACTCGGCAATCACCTTGGCAACTTGTTGGCGGCAGACGATCTGGTCACGGCGCGCGACCTCATTGCCGGGTTTCCCGATGATTGTGGGGCTTCGGCCTTCTGTGTTAACGCACTGGAGCAGTTTTATATCACGCAGGGCCAGCAATACTGGGCGCAACGCAACTGGCCACGTGCCATCTCACTTTATGAGGAATACCTGACGCTTGGGTTGCAAACCAACAACCGATCAGTGTTTGAAAGCAATCTGCAAACCGCCTACATGAATCAGGCAGAACAGTACTGGTTTGATGAGGAACGTGATGAGGCTGTGGCCATGCTGGAGGTTTGTGTCATCAAGGTTGCGTCAGCGGAGCGTTGTCAACAGCGTTTGCAGTCTGCTCGCCAAGGTCGTTAACATGGAGGTCGTTGACAGAGAGGTCGTTGACAGGGAGGTCGTTAACAGCCGCCCAGCGCTGCTCCCAATCCAGCACATCAAACAGACCAGTACCTGGAAATGCAGGCGGACGAACATGATCAAAACGAGCGTCATATTTAATGTGTGTGCTGAAGCGCGGCTCGGTCGCCGACACGGACCCCGCCACCAGCGCACCGTACACGTAGAGCTCACCCTGATGCCGGTCACTGAAGCGGCGCACACTGAAGCGGTCTCGTGCAAACAGCGCACCGTTGATTTTGAGATCGCCCGGCCCGGTTATCATCGCACTGGCAATTTCGATACTGCCATCACTGATTAACGCCAGGTAATCCTCAGAGGCCTCGGAGGAATCAACATACACCAGGTTGCCGGTAATCATCTGCCTGCGGGGCGAATACACCAGCACACGACCTGAAACCTGACCAGACAACTCGAAACCTGCGCGACCGGTTCCCGCAATAATTAACCCTGCCGGTGGAATCAGCATCTGCTCTTGCTGACCACTGTCAATATCAGTCCAGATAACACCGTTGTCTCCCTGAAACTCCAGACGGGTATCGGCATCAACGGTCAGCACCGCTGCACCCGATGTCAGCCATCGAGTGGGAAACGCATTATCTGGCAAGGCAATACGACCTGTCCCAGTGCGCACACCGGCCGCAAACATGCTCGACTCCCGGACCCGACGCGTCAGCGTCTGCCGTCGGGCAATGGTCACCTCACCGTTGAATTGCGAGCGCGGCTGAGCAAAGGACTCAAAATTGACGTCGGAATTGGAGTGAAAGCGACCATCAATCCGATCATCGCCAAGTGTTACGTTGCTGTCCCAGTTATTAATAAATTTGGCGTAATGCGACAAAGCCCGCTCCCGCAAACGTATGCGGGTGCTATGCGGCTGACCTTTGATTTGGCGAGTAACAGCAACCTCCACCTGCTCCAGACCCGTGAACTCGACGGCCGGCACAAATGTCGCCTCCACAACATCCGTACTCAGTAAACCCAGAGACAGCGGGTCTATCGTAGTCTGCGATGTCATTTGAGCAATCAGATCTGCCCGGTCATCAGGATCACTCAGTCGTTCAAGCAGATTCTCGGTAGCCTCTTGAAGCTGAACGATGTCGTGCTCTGCCATGGGAACGGGGGGCTGGTCTACCTCAGGTTCAGTTGGCAAGGCGATTTCAGTTGGTTTTAACCTGAAATCTGCAGGTGTAACCTGAGCCAACGTGGCCAGCAGATCTGTCATGGGTGTAGCCATTGCCGCCATGCTAGGGGCTTGCTCGGGCGCGGGTGCTGGTGCCGGAGCTGGTTCTGGTGCTGATACAGTTGTTGAAGACGGCGCAGGGTTCGCAGCAGCCAGGCTTTCCGGTGCGGGGATTTGATTGATTTCTTGCTGCGCGGTTGGTGACGGCGCGCTCACAGGCGGGGCAGCGCGTTCATCTCCAGACACTAACTCGACGTGCAGCTGTAAAGAGGGTGGAATCGGGTCTGAAAACCATTGCGGGGACAGCAGCGCCAGCACTGGTATATGCAACACAAGCGAACTCAGCGTGGCCCACAACAATGGACGACGCAGTATGCTCTGAAATCGTGTTGAATCTGGCCTACTGTGCATACGCGTACCTGAATGGCAGCCCGACAGAACCCTCGACCGGATTATAGTCAAGTTTATGCCAATTGCATCTGTTGCAATTTTTTCTGCACCGCCCCCCGCACCGACGCAGCCCAGGTTCAGCTTCTGTTAATGTCTGAGCGCACACACTCTGCTTGTCGAATGACCGATACACGTCGTCTTTTCCGGCCGGTCATGCGGGAGTGTCAACTTGATTACAGATTGGGGATGGCTTATTCTTGCGGCGTCCGATTTCTGACCATAACAACACCCCCTCAACATCCTTTCGCTGCAAGCTCAGCGGCCGGAAATCGAGGCCAAGTCGGCCGTGTAACGAGCATGTATTTAAGACCTGAATCCGGGGAGAGAAGAATGATAAAAAGCAAACGTTTGTTGTCGGCAATAATTATGAGCGCCGGCGCCCTTATGAGTGCTCCAATGGCGTTCAGCCAGTCAGGCACTGATGTCTATGCAGGTGACTGGCCGGACTACAATGGTAATCTGGCTGCACAGCGTTATTCGCCACTTGACCAGATTAATGCGTCAAACGTCAATTCTTTGCAGATCGCATGGCGTCTGAATACGGAAGGCTACGGTTCGCAGCCTGAGTTCGGCGCGACTTTCACCCCGCTGGAAGTTGACGGCGTGCTGTACTCCACCATTGGTGCCCAGCGTGACGTTGTGGCGATCAACGCGGTGACCGGTGAAGTCCTGTGGCAATGGCAAGCCAACGAAGGCGCGCGTTTTGACGCAGCGCCGCGTAAAGGCTCAGGCCGTGGTGTTGCTTTCTATCGCAACGGCGATAAAGCGCGCGTGATCGTCATTACGCCTGGTTTCTTCCTGGTATCGCTGGATGCCGCGACCGGTTTGCCAGATCCTGAATTTGGTGAAAACGGTATCATTGACCTGCAACAAGGCCTGCGTCTGGGCCAGGGCCGTGAAGATCTGGACATCGGCTCCTCCATGCCGCCTCTGGTAATGAATGACGTGATTGTTGTGGGACCCGCGATGGCGGTATCCATGCGTCCGCCGTCAAAGTACAACGTGAAAGGCGATGTGCGTGCATTCAGCGCCATCACCGGCGAACATCTATGGACCTTCAAAACTATTCCTGAGCGCGGCGAACCCGGCAGTGAAACCTGGTTGGGTGATGGCGCAGAAATCTCCGGCAACGCTGGCGTCTGGGCGCCGATGTCAGGTGACCCTGAACTGGGCCTGGCTTATCTGCCTGTTGAATCTGCCACCGGCGACCGTTACGGCGGGGATCGCCCCGGCAACAACCTTTATACCAACAGTGTGGTTGCAGTCGATATCAAGACTGGTGAACGCAAGTGGCATTACCAGTTGATTCACCACGACATCTGGGACTGGGATAACCCCGCAGCTCCGATTCTGGCGGATCTGCCAAACGGCCGCAAAGTAGTGATGCAGGTGACCAAACAGTCATTTGTGTACACATTTGACCGCGCGACCGGTGAGCCAATCTGGCCAATCGAAGAACTGCCCGTACCGGCCGGTGATGTTCCGGGTGAATGGTATTCACCCACTCAACCTTTCCCGACCAAACCAGCCGGGTTTGATCGACAGGGTATTACCGAAGACGATCTGATTGATTTCACACCGGAGCTGCGTGCTGCTGCGCTGGAAGCTGTGAAGCCTTTCCGTCTGGGCACCAACCTGTACTCACCGCCTTCGTTGGCTGACGCCGCCGACGGCACCACAGGCACCCTGAGTTTGCCCTCAGCAACCGGTGGCGCAAACTGGGAAGGCGCGGCACTGGATCCTGAAACCGGCATGCTCTATGTGCCTTCCAGAACAACCGTTGCGGTGTTGTCTGTTGCCAAAGACGAAAACTCTGACGTCGACTACAGTATGGCGCTCGGCGTACGTGTGCCACGTGCCATGGGTCTGCCGATTGTGAAGCCGCCGTATGGCCGTATTACAGCAATCGACATGAACAGCGGCGATCACGAGTGGATGATTGCCAACGCTGACACACCTGCGGCTATTGCCAGCAACCCTGCACTGGCGGGAGTTGATGTACCAAGAACGGGTGTAGAAACCAAGTCTGGTCTGTTGTTGACCAAGACCTTGCTGTTTGCTGGCGAAGGCGTTGGTGGCGGCCCCATGCTGCGTGCACACGACAAACAAACTGGCGAGATTGTTGCCGAGATCGAAATGCCTGGCACTCAGACTGGCCAGCCATTTACCTACGAGCACGATGGAAAACAATACATTGGCATGGTAGTAAGCGCACGCGGTTCAGCGTCTGAACTGGTGATCTACGCGCTTCCTTGATGTGAGTTGTCCTGATTTGCCTTACCGTATTTTGAAATGAGGAGTAGAAGTAACATGCGTAAATTTTTTGCTAAAGCGGCGCTTGCGCCGCTGCTGTTGGCGTCCAGTTTGTCTGCGCAGGCAGCAACCTGGGTGATGGATCCGGAAGGCTCTTCAGTAATCTTCAAATATTCTTACTCAGATACCCCGTATCAGGGTGAGTTCAAGAATGTTACTGCGACTTTCGAAATTGATCCGTTGAGCCCAGCCAACTGCAAATTTGAAGTGAATATTCCGATTGCCGACATTTATGTCGACAGTGAAGAAACCTTGAGCTACATGCTGGACATCGAACTGTTCGACGTTGACCAGTTCCCGACAGCGCGTTTTGTGGCAGACAAGTGCACTCTGGATTCACTGAATTCATTTACTGCAGCGGGCCAGGTCACGATTCGCGATGTTACGCAACCAATCAGCTTTCCGTTCAAGCTGGATATCGAAGGTATGCGCTTTCGTCTGACCAGTGAAGTGACGCTGCAGCGTCTGGACTTTGGTGTAGGCCAGGGTTACTTCGCTAACACATCCGCCATCCCAAACGATGTGGTTGTGACAGTCGACGTTTTCGCAAAGATGCAGTAATCAAACACGCTCAGTCATAAACAGGATAAATAAATGTTTTCCAATTTTATTGTTAAATATCGTCGGTTTTCGCTGCTACTGGCATGTTCGGTGCTGCTGGTATCGTGTGACCGCATTCTGACACCAGGTTTTGAAACCAGTGTGCAAGATCTGCGTGGTGGTGCTTACACCCTGGATAAGGCGCACGCGACTATCAACTGGAAGGTCAACCACTTGGGATTTTCAACCTACGTCGGTCGTTTTAATGATTTTGATGCGTCACTGGATTTTGATCCGGAAAACATCGAAGCTTCCAGCCTGGAGGTGATCATCAATACGGCTTCTTTGGATGTGAACAATGAAGCGTTTGCTGAAGATCTGCGTGGCGATGACTGGTTCAACGTCGCTCAGTTCCCGCAAGCTGTGTTCAGAACCACGTCGTTTGTTGAAGCCGTTGATGAAGATACTTTCATATTTGAAGGCGATCTGACGTTGCTCGATACAACAGCGCCTGTTCAGCTCACCGTGAATTTTAACGGTGGTGGTCGTAACTTCCTGACGCGCAGCTATACGCTGGGTTTCTCTGCAACAACCAGTTTCCAGCGCTCTGTGTTTGGTCTGGATAATCTTGTGGCGTTTGGAGTAGGCGACAATATTGATCTGGAAGTTCACGTTGAGTTTATGGAAAGCGAATAAACCTGACGCTTGAGAACAGTAAAAAGGGACGGAGGGCAACCTCCGTCCCTTTTTTTATTGATCCGTGCATGGGTCATTGCCACGTCGGCACAGCGCGGGTCTGATTGTGGCGTGCCATCCATGGCCGCCACCCTGCGGGGCGCCGCTTACGCAGCGCCAAAAATTGCTCCTGGCAATTTTTTGTTGCTCGCTCTTTCACGCCGCCGCCCCGATTCCGTGCATGGGTCATTGCAAGCTTGAGACAGCGTGTATGTGAGTTTTGCGTTATATTACGCGACTGATTTCTGTGACTGAGGTAAATGATCTGATGTTCTTTCGTAAACAGCCGCTGTTTTATTCACTTTTATGCTTGCTTGTGCTGGCACCGACGTTCTCATGGGCCGGCACGGTGGTGCGCGTCAATTCTCAACTGGGCGAATTTTTTATCGAGCTTTCCGATGACACAACGCCGATTACGGCAAATAACTTTCTCAGTTATGTGAACGAAGGTTTGTATAACGGCACGGTGATTCACCGTCTGGTGCCGGGTTTTGTATTTCAGGGCGGCTGGTTGAAATACAACGAGGCTATAAGAACGTTTGCACCGATCACGACCAAAGGAAACATTCAGAACGAGTTTCGGGTATCCAATCAACGCGGCACCATTGCCATGGCCAAGGTGGGCGGAGACCCGAACAGCGCTAACAGCCAATGGTTTATCAATCTGGGCAACAACAGTTTCCTGGACACTGATAATGGCGGATTTACCGTGTTTGGCCGGGTGATGGGCAATGGCATGCAGGTGGTGGATGCGATTGCGGCCCTTCCTGCGCTATATGTCTTGCAAGGTATGGACCCATTCCCGCTGATTAATTACGTCAGCGGCCCGCTGCTCAACAGTCATCTGGTCACCATGAACATGTCGGTCGCCGGCAAAACAGATGGCCCGCCCGCCGTGTTCAAACCGGAAACCGGGCGCATGAATATTTTTGTGGATGCCGGCGCACTGGGTTTGCTGGCGGTTGAGTTTGAGCTGATCAGCGAAGTGCCCGAGATCAAGGTCAAAATCGACCCCGCAAAAATGTTCCCGATTGACCGGCGCGTAGACACCATGCCGGTGTTTGACAATGCCACTGGTCGGCTCACAATTCCGGAGCTGCGTGTCAACGGGGAAGTTGCTTACCGTAATGTGCGTTTTATGCTCACCGATGGTGAACAACTGGTGTTTACTTTGGAAGGGACGGACTGACCTAAACTGAAGGTCAGCCTCCCAGCGCCTGCTGAATACCCGTGCAGGCGCTCAGCATAGGCTGGACCAACGCGGTCATTTTGTCGTGCGAAAAGCGTTCTTTTGGCCCGGCAACCGCGATTGCTCCCACCGACAATCCCTGTCGATCACAAATCACACCCGCCATACTGTTGATGCCCGGCCTGAAGTGACTGGCGGAAAACGCATACCCATCTTTCCTGGCTTGAACCAGATCACTGAGCAAGGACGCCAAGGTAAAAGGCGGCTGTGGTTGGTGGTTTTTGTACAATTGCGCCGCCAACTGCTCACTCCCGGGCCGATGCGCCAGCATCACTCGACCAGAAATTGTCATGATCGCGGGCACACGTTCCCCAACAGTGGAGCTGATCCGCATCGGTGCATCTGCGGACATCTGATGCACATACAGACAATCATCGCCATCCGGCAGCACAAGGTTCACCGTTTCACTCGTCTCTCGCTGTAATGCGTGCATAAACGCAACCGCAGCGCGCCGCACCTGGTTGCGCTTGATGACGCGCATACCCATTTCCCAAACCTGCAAAGTTGCCTCGTAGGTTCCATTGTCATGGCGAACTGCAAAACCGGCACTGACCAGCGTCGTCAAGGTCCGGTGGATATTGCTCTTGGGCAAACCAAGCTGCAACGCCAGCGCAGAGACGCCTACTGGCACGGCTGCATCCACCAGATGTCGCAAGACGTTTAAACCTTTTAACAAAGTACTGTCCAATTATCGCCTCCTTTCCACCATTCACAGCACAGGGCTTGTGGCAGCCTGACGCGCTCTGCTAACGTGGTGCACAGATAATAGAACTATGTTCCATATATTGGAACAAAAACTTACCACACCTAACGGAATCAGGGGGTACACCATGGATCGTCGACAATTCATCTCGCGCAGTTTTATGTTTACCGCAGCGGGCGTGCTTGCACCTCAGTGGGCATTTGCCAATGCGGAACCCGTGGTAGAAACCGCTCAAGGCCGCGTGCGTGGACGCATCAACGACGCCGGGATTCATGTTTTTAAAGGCATGCGCTATGGGCAGGCGGAACGATTTATGCCCCCTGCACCACCAACAGCCTGGGCGGGCATTCAGGATGCATTTGAATACGGCGATCAAAGCCCTCAGGCGCGCACGCGGCTGGCCAGCTCGGAGCCCATGACCGATGACTGTTTGCGTATCAATGTGTGGACTCCGGCGCTGGATGATGCCAAACGCCCTGTGTTGTTGTGGTTCCATGGCGGCGGTTTTGAGGCAGGCTCAGGGTCCAGCCCCCTTTACGAAGGTACAAACATAGCGCGTCGAGGCGATGTCGTGGTTGCCACAATCAACCATCGCTTGAATGTTTATGGTCACTGCTATCTCGGTGAAGTATTGGGTGAAGAATTTGCACAATCGGGCAACGCAGGTTATCTGGATCTGATTCGTGCCATGGCGTGGGTCAAAGAAAATATCAACCGATTCGGAGGTGACCCCGACAATGTCATGATTTACGGGCAGTCGGGTGGTGGTCGTAAAGTCAGCTTGTGTTATGCCGGTCACGACGCGCAGAGTTTGTTCCACAAAGGCGTGGTGCAAAGTGGTTCCCATCTCAAAGTGCAGACAACTGAACGCGCATCGGGGTTGACGCGGGCCTTGCTCGCGGAACTGGGCTTAACGCCTGCCACTGCACGGCAGTTACAACAAATCGATATCGAGACCTTATCCAGCGCGCAACGCAAAGTGATTGCGGCAGCCGGGGCTCGCTTTTCGCCAGTGCTTGATAACATCACATTTACCGCACACCCGTGGCTACCCGACGCGCCAACACAGTCCACAAATAAACCCATGATGCTTGGAACCACTCGTACTGAACTGTCTAATCAGATGGGCACGGAGCCTGGTATCTTTGACATGAATGAGGCTCAGGCCAAGGCAAGATTGATTGGCTTTCTGGAAGAGAGTGATATTAATGACGCCTGGGAGATTTTCCAGTCCTCTCGTCCACAGGCCAATCCCTCTGAAGTGTTTTTCACCATCGTTTCGGCGCGCGGTTATGTCCGTGATCAAACCATCATGGCTGAGCAACGTGTAAACAGCGGTGCGCGCGACAATACGTTTGTCTATCGCCTGATGTGGCGCCAACCGGTTGAAGGGGGGCGACGAGTGTCGCAACACTCGCTGGATCTGCCTTTTATGTTTGATAACGTGAGCGCAGGTGCGGGTATGACCGGTCCAGAAACGCAACAGACTCGTGCTATGGCAGACAATATGGCAAACAGTTGGCTGGCATTTGCACGCACAGGAAATCCAAACAACAACAGCGTGCCGGCTTGGGCGGCCTACGATCTGAGCCGCCGGAACACCATGTTGTTCGACGTGCCCAGTCAGGCGGTGGATGATCCTCACCGTGAGGAGCGTGAATTTATGGCGCGTTATGCAAGCCAGCAGGATGGCGGCAATGCCTTGCATCGCCAGCTTATGGACTAATCTGAATCATCAAGGAGCGCACTCTAAATGACCGTGGTTAATAAAATGTTGAGTAAAAATTTCTTAAAAACTTTTTTGGGTGGTTTTATGGTCAGCCTGATCTGCTTTGCTGACCATCAGGCGTCGGCGCAAGCAAACTCCCCGGACATGAAGATTATTTCCGAGTCGATCGAAGCCGGCGTCATGGAAACCCGGTTTGATCTGGAGGTAGATGGCATCACAGTGCCGGCCATTTTATGGACGCCGGAAAATGCTGTGGGGACTCGTCCATTGGTCATGTTTGGTCACGGTGGCAGCCAACATAAACGTGTCAGCAATATTCTGAGAATGGCGCGTGATCTGGTCAGCAATGAGCACTACGCGGTGCTCGCCATTGATGGTTATGGGCATGGTGACCGCGCGCCGCTGCCTGAAGACGAGAACTCACGCCCGGGTGAAAACATGACTGCGGAGTCCATGGCTGCGATCACGGCGGTACAGCAATTATCCTACGTAGGCGACGGCCCGGTTGGATATTGGGGCGTTTCAATGGGTACGCGTTTTGGGGTGCCTTTAGTTGCTAAGGATTCCAGAATAAAAGCTGCGGTGCTGGGGTTATTTGGTTTATTCCCGGAAGGACGCACAGTGCCAGTCGGCTGGGCTGATGATGCCCGCAGCATCACGGTCCCCTTGATTTTTGTTTTCCAGCGTAGCGATACCCTGATGACACTGCAAAACGGCATAGACCTGTTTGACGCGTTTGGATCCGCCGAAAAAGCCATGCACATCAATCCCGGTGGTCACACCGCCATCCCGGTGTCCGAGCGTGAGACGTGGAAACCATTTTTTGTGAGTCATCTGGGCAAGGCCCGATTGACATCGGAGTAATCAGAATCTGATCACTCCGACACCGTCAAGGTATGTAAATCTCTCGGTGGTACCACGGTGTTGACGTGATGCCCGTCAGCACTTCCGATCCGTCAAAAATGCGTGAATACAGTGGGCCTTCAATTTGGAGGCTCATTGATTCAATGCGACTGTCAGGCGCACCGGGCACTCCCAACGCGTCATTCGCCTGATCGATTTTATAGGTGCGCGTAAAACCGGTGTTTTTGCCGGAGCGGATCACAATCGTTGATGGTCGCCTGACCGGAATGGCCTGCTGGTAGGTGAGTGTCAGGCTGACACTGTCGCCACTGCCTGACACCATCTGCCAGCTCTCCTGCACACGACTACTCTGCTCCGCTGACCCAGACAGGGCTCTTTCGGCGCGCGCCACCACTGCGGGTTGATAGACCTCATACGACCCGACGCCTTCCGGAGAAATACCGTTAATGATCAGTGTGCTGCCCTCACCCGCAGCATTGCGCGCTTGCACCGACATCACCATGTATCGACTGCTGCCGGTGCCGACAGGCTGCCCCTGAGGATCTAACACCACATGACGATCCATAAAAGTCACTGACAAACTGACCTGCGCTGGATTATCCGGGTTTGCCGCTACCGTCCAGCCTGGCGGTAATAGCGTGCGCACCGCATCCCCATTAACCCGAAACCCCAAAGACGTCCGCGTTTCAGCGCTCCACTCAACGTAAGGGTCAGCCCTCTCAGTCTGGGCACTTATGCTTGTTGTGCCCAACAACCCAGCAAAAACCAGCGCAAGCCAGCCAACACTCGCCATTTTCTGAACTTTCATTTGTAGCTCCTGTGATTATTAAGAGGGGACGGAGGGATCATTTTTTGATCCCTCCGTCCCCTACCTGATCAAAATTTGATCCCTCCGTCCCCTGCCTGATCATTTTTTGATCCCTCCGTCCCCATAAAGAATAAACACCAGCAGGCTGAGCGCGGTCAGTACTGCCGCCAGCGAAAACGCGGCGCCGGGGAAATACACGGCGGCGGATGTTGCCGTAAAAAACGCGAAGGTTCCGGTCATCAGGGGTGGACTGAGGATAGACGTCAAGCTGGACATGCTCGCCAGGCCGCCTTGCAGTTCACCCTGGGAGTTGGCCGGAATCTGTCCTGACATGATGCTTTGTACCGAGGGCATCACAAAGCCCTGTAGCGCGCCTGGAATCATGAACACGTAGAGCATAAATCCGCTATTGGAGAAGGCATAACCTATAAAAGAGACAATACAAAACAAGAAACCGGCGATGGCCGCTTTGTGCTGTCCGATGATGGGCAACACGCGTCGGAGTAGTACCGCCTGCGTGAACACCATCAACACGCCTACAAACGCAAAGGAATAACCAACCTGCGACTCGCTCCATTGGAATTTTTCAATGGTGAAATAAGTCCAGGTACTCGGCAAAGCGTGATGTCCCATCAGAAACAGAAAGTAGGCTCCGATCATGCCCATCACCATGGGATATTTTCGCAGCGCCAGCAGTGTACCCATCGGGTTTGCACGCCGCAGATTAAACGGCCGACGATTTTCTTTTGCCAAGGTCTCTGGCATAACAAAAAAGCCAAAAATCAGATTGGCGAAGGCCAGGCAAGCTGCCGCAATAAACGGCACCCGGGCACCGTACTCGCCTAACAATCCACCCACCAACGGACCAATAATAAACCCGAGCCCAAACGCGGCGCCGATCAAGCCAAAGGTCTGGGCGCGTTTCTCAGGTGGCGTACTGTCCGCAATCACCGCGTAACAGGTGCTGTATGTGGACGCAGCAATACCCGCCACCATCCTGCCAACAAACAACCAGAACAATGTCGGCGCCCATGCCATCACCAGATAGTCAACTCCCAGCAGCAGCAATGACAACAGCAGCACCGGCCGGCGTCCAAACCGATCTGATATATTGCCCATCAGCGGAGAGCAGAAAAACTGCATCAGCGCATACACCATCATCAGCCAGCCCCCGTAACGGGCAGCGCTGGACAGACCTTCTCCGGACACACTCATGATGAGTTGTGGCATCACCGGCAAAATGATGCCAAATCCAATGGAGTCGATCAGCAGGGTGATAAAAACAAAGGTGATGGTGTATTTGTGGCTCATGGTGGGGTTCTGATTATTGTGGTCCTTGTCTATCATCCAATTCAAGAAAGCATGCCAGCCGATCTATCAGTTCACGGATCTGATCCCTTGTGCCTGAAAACCGCTCCAAGGGCGACGTACTGTCATCGTTTGGCAGCGGCTTTGAGGGGCCGGGCAAAGGCCAATGCATCTGCATGACTGACGGTGGCAGTTTTGGACAAATCTCTTCCTCACACAGTGTGACAACCAGATCAAATGACTGCAGATCAAGGGTGTCGATAGATTTGGTTTGGTGCCCTGAGATATCAATGCCAATCTCCAGCATCGACTGAATGGCTAATGGATTCAGCGTGCCTTGTCGTGAACCAGCGCTAAAAGCATCTACCTTGCCGGGCAACAAATGTCTGGCCCAACCCTCCGCCATCTGGCTACGCGCCGAATTGGAGACACACAAAAACAGCACTCGTTTCATCAGTCAGTCCTTTCGTCCCCTAAACTCATACGCCCCTGACATCAAGCACCATGATCGTGTCATCAATCGATTGCCCCTGCAGTCTGAAACGGTCTTTGAGAGTTCCGATTTCTACGAATCCCTTCTTTTTATACAGGGCTCGGGCAGGAAGATTGTTTGAAAAAACTCTCAGTTCTATGAAGTCTATGGTGCGGGTTGATTTAGCAAACGCGATGGCGCAATCCATCAGTTTCCCGCCCAGGCCGCGCCCGCGATACGCGCTTTCGATACCAATACCGAGATGGCACCAGTGCGTTCCAGTTCTTAGCGGGTCAGTTTTTAGATCCACATGCCCAACAATGTTGCCGGTCGCTAGTTCGTGGATGCAGAACCAGCGCTGCCAACCTGGTTTATCAATTGTCCAGAAAGACCGATCAACCGTGGCGCCCGTCGGCCCATTGGTATCGTCCGGTGCAAATGGCATGAAATGCACGCCATTTGTGCCAGATTCAGCGCGGTGGCGCTTAAAGTGCTCACCCAGAACTGGCATGGTTTGTCGCGTCAGTGCTTTGATTTCGATTGTCATTGTGATGATTGTCCAATAAGTCCAGCGCCAGCTAAAGCAGAATCATGCTGCCAAGTCAACCCCTGAGCTGTGGCATAGCCAGCCCCCGAGTTTCATCCGACACTGTGATAAACACGGTAACTGGAGGCATTATGAACATATTCTCAACGGTTCGACTGACATTCTTCCGACTTTTTTCAGGATTCTGGCTGCTACTGCTGCTGACAACATCCCAAAGCCATGCACAACAGATCGCGACGGCCGGTAATACTCAGCTGTTTGATATCTCCGCGGATGGGCAACTGGTGTTACAGCGCAACGGCTTCACTTCTTCTGGCCAATCCACGACCAATATGTCTGTTTTAAACCTGAGCACAGGTGAAGCAGACCCGGTGAACTTTGACCTGACTGGCGTGCTGGTAAATACAACAACGGGCTCTATGAGTGATGACGGGCGCTATGTCGCCTATCAAGCCGGATCAAGTGCCATTTACCTGCGCGATCGTGTGGCAGGCACCACCGTAAGAGTGACCCAAACCATCGATGGCGCCTTGCCCAACAACGATGTCGCCTATCCACGGGTTTCCGGCAATGGTCGTTATGTGTTGTTTCTGGGACGCGCCACCAATCTGGTCAACGAAACCCTGCCTGCCACGTCAGCGTTTACCACCAATCTGTTTTTGTTCGACAGAGAAACCAATCAAATTACCCTGCCAGCGCGCGGGCATGACGGCGCACTGCTGGCAAACGCGTTTGCGATAAAAATCGGCCTGCCACAGCAACAGATCAGTGCCGATGGCCGTTATCTGGTGTTTGCCACCAATGCCCCCAACGTGCATCCGGATGTTCCAGCGGGCAACACCCGAACCCTGCTTTACAGACGGGATCTGCAAACCGGAGAAGTGTTGCTGCTGTCGCGCGACAGCAATGGCAATGTGGTCTCTGGCAATTATGATTACCCGATGATCAGCCGGGATGGCAACGTTGTCGGATTTACGGCAGCAAGTCTGCAAGGCGCATTGGTTCCGGGCAAACAAGTGGCAGGCATCTACATCAAAGATGTCAGCACAGGCAAAGTCACCTACATGACTGAAACCAACAATGCCAGCAATATCAGTCTCACGGGGTTGTCCGGCAACTTCAGCTCACCGGTCAGTATGAGTGGCGATGGCAAACATGTTGCCTTCAACAATGGCTCACAAAACCTGTTAGCCCCCAATCCGGGTGGCGGATGGGCCGTGTTTGTATCAAGCATCACCGAGAGCGGCAGCGTCGCCATGCGTCGTATATCCTTACCAGAGAGCACGCAGCAACAAACTTCAAGTAACGAGGGAACCAACCCGATATTTGCGCGCGGACGCTTTGCGATCGCCTTTCAGTCGCGCGACCGAACTGTATTTATCCCGGGCAACAGTGTGAAAAACGCCCCGGTCATTTACACCGACACCAGCATGGACGGCAGTACAGTCACCCCACCGCAGAGACCTGCGCTTCCTGTGCGTCAGACCATGCGCGTGGACGGCAGACCCAGCACTGCCATCATTTCCGGTGGGGTTTACACCACTGCAAACACTTTGACCAATCGCGCAGCAGCACCAGCGCAGCTGGAAATCGAGGTATCCATTGCGCCGGAAGCCGATGATGTTGGGCGCTCTATTCGCATTCTGGTGGTTGTGGAAGTTGCCGGCGCCATGCTGACTGTCAATGCTGACGGTGCCATCGTGCCGTTTGACGAAAACAATCTTCAGTTCTTCACCAGCCGCGCTGCGGCGGCCGCAAAGGAAACGCTGACCATCTTCAACGGCATACTGACTGCCGGAGACCGTGCCGCGTACAACATTTTTGTGGGTTACCTGCGTGACGGTGATCTGAATCAGGGCAATATCATCTACAACGCCGAGCCTGTCAGCCTTGTGATTGAGTGATCTGTTACGATCAGGGTATATTGCGGGAGAGGAAGAGCAATCTTCCTTTCCCCAATAGGCACACATGCCCCAATGGACACACAGGCAGCTAAGCGATGCTCAATTGGTTAGGTTCGGAAAAAATAGCAGCATTGTCCGGACAACTGCGCCATCAAGCTAAAATGGTCCATGTGCTGTTGATTGTCATGGCCATTTATTTTGCAGTGCTCTGCGCACTGAACCTGTTTGTATTTGGCGATTTCGACATTGCAGCGCTGGATATTGCCGGATTGGCGGGCGCGATATACCTGCTTGTTTACTTCAGGCGAACCGCCAATCTTAAGGTTACCTCTTGGTCAGTTGTCTTGATTTTGACAGGCATTCTGTTGATGTTCATTCACATTACCAGTGGAATGGCCTATTCAATAATCTGGGTAACTGTGCTGCCGCCCATCAGCTTTTTCCTGCTGGGCCGACAATCCGGTGCTTGGGTATGCGCCATTGTTTTCTGTTATGTAGTTGCATTCTTTTACTTCCAAACGCAGTCAGCGCCAGCAAGCACTCCTGGTATGGCAAGTGTATTGAACATCGCGGAGGTGTTACTGGCGCATTGGTTTTTGTTTCGGTTTTATGAGCGTTCACGCTCTGATGCCTACGCAGAACTCGAGCGCCTGTCAGAAACTGACAAGCTGACCGGCCTCTATAATCGCCGGCAACTGGATATGCTGCTGACAAAAGAATTTAATATGTACCAACGCTCACAACATCCCCTGACCCTGGTGCTCTGTGACATCGACCACTTCAAACGTATTAACGACAAATTTGGCCATCTGACCGGCGACATCATTCTGCAAGAGATAGCGGAAACACTGCGACTAAACATGCGCAGCACCGATATGTGCGGGCGATGGGGTGGTGAAGAGTTCCTTGTGATCTGTCCTGACACCACCAGCGAAGGGGCTATTGCGATCGTTAACAAACTTCGTGACGCGCTGACTCAGAAGCTGTTCGCCAAAGACATCAAGGTGACACTGAGCTTCGGAATCGCCACGTCAGCCAGCGACACGGACGCTGAACAGCAACTGCGTCGCGCAGACAACGCGCTGTACGAGGCCAAACGCAGAGGCCGCAATTGTTATGTGATTGCAGCAGAGCATAGAGGAGCATAGAGGGGACGGAGGGATCAAAATTTGATCCCTCCGTCCCCTCTGTAGGCCACTAAGTAGGCCACTGGTCACAAAACCGCCATCAATCCGCCATACGCCTGTCAAACTCCACCACTAAGCTGCTCTGCGTTCGCAACCCTGACGCGCCTGCGTTGGGGTCAATTGCATTTCCCCAATTTCAGCTCGGGCGACCATGGAGTTCAGCTATATGACACGTATCACACCTCACATCTGCGTTTCAAATCAATCAGATAGCGCAAACAATATTCTGCGACTGAAACCATTGAACAAGATGGTGCGTCTGGCACTTTACGGCGCACTGTTAAGTGCCGCCTCTCAGGTGGCAGCGCAACCGGCCGCCAATACGCAATCGAACACACCTGAAATTCAGGAAGTTGTGGTAACGGGTTCCAACATCCGACGCGCGGAAAACGATGGCACTGTGCCCGTCTCGGTCATTGGTGAAGAGGCCATGGAAGTGCGTTCAGCGCTGCTGCCAGTTGACCTGCTGACCTCTTTGCCGTCGGTGGTCAACTTGCCCGAGAATGAAACCCGTCTGGGCTCCTCCGGTGCACGTGGTGACAATGCCAACATCAACCTGCGTAACATGGGCGCCACTGCCACCCTGGTGTTAGTGAATGGCCGACGCATGGCCATCAACCCAATGACAGCCGGTCTGTCACAGGCAGTTAACGTCAACCAGTTGCCCACCCAGGGCGTGGATCGCATTGAAGTGCTGCGCGATGGCGCATCATCAATATATGGATCTGATGCCGTCGGCGGCGTGATCAACTACATCATGAAACGCGAATTTGACGGTGTGGAAGCTTCTTTTCAGCAAGGTGGCACCGAGCACGGTGGCGGTGGTAATACCCAATTGGCACTGACCTTTGGCTCAACAGACTTTGCCGATGGTCGCGGCCGCTTTATTGGCAGTATCGAGGCGCTGACCCGCGACAGCATTGCGCTGACAGACAGAGAGTTCAGCCGTACGTCGTTTAACGCCGATCGTGCACCCGCACCGTTTAACACTGTTGGCGGCCCCTTTGATGGTAGATCCGCGCGTGGATACTGGCCGACTTTCCGGGTTGGAACCTCCACTGCCAACAACTATTTCCGTCCGGTGAACGGTGTGCCATCACTGACCACCGCTGCGCCGAACCGTACAAGCAACCCGGAATTTTTCCTCGACCTGAACCAGTTTGGTTTTGCCTCGCCTGAGGTCAAACGTGGCAATGCCTACCTGGCGGGCGAATACGATCTGACGCCAGATGTGACTGCCTTTGCTGAACTTGGTTACTACATGGCCAGCTCTACCATGCAGCGCCAGCCACTCGCATTAAACGGCCCCACCTCAGACAAATTGATGCTGATGCCGATTGACAGCCCTTATAACCCCTACGGCTCGCGCTTTTATCACCCCACCGGCGCACCTAATGCTGACGGCAGCGCGCGTATCGCCGGCACGCCCAGAACGGTGGGCTTTACACAAATGACACTGGCTGGCCTTGCGCCAGAAGTTATACAGACAGATTCTGATGTATTCCGTTTCAGCACCGGCTTGAAAGGTTCTTTTGGAGATACCTGGACCTGGGAAACCTCATTGTTCTACAACCAGGTGAACGGCAATGACGAAGCTTATCCGGATGTCCGCGAAAGCCTGTTGCAACAGGCAATCGCTCGTACCGATGCCAGCGCCTATAACCCGTTTGGCTATACCTTCAAAGTGCTGAACGGCGCTGTCGTTGCCGATGCACCATACAACAATCCACAAGCGGTTGTGGATTCATTCAGCGCAGTATTTGCCCGGGAAGCACAGGCGGATATCAGCAGCATTGACGCCAAAGTCTCAGGCACATTATTCAACTGGTGGGGCGGCGATGTGATGGCCGCGTTTGGTATTGAACACCGCCGCGAAAATCTGGAAGACGTGCGCCCACCGTTCAGTGGTGAAAACCCCGCCAGCTCAGGACTGGAAACCACCAACAATGACTTTTTGCTGCACCCGCCACGACCTGATGTGTTTGGTGACCGCAAAGTGACCAGCGCCTTTGCTGAAGTGTTGGTGCCCTTGGTCAGTGAAGATGCCGGCATCCCCTTAGTTGATCGCCTGGAGCTCAACCTGTCGGCGCGCATGGAAGACTATAGCGACTTCGGCAGCACCACAAAACCCAAAATCGGGTTGAACTGGAAACCGGTTGACTGGGTCATGTTGCGCGCTTCCTACAATGAGGGCTTCATGGCGCCTAGCCTTGCGGCGCTGTATACCAGCCCGCGCTGGAGTATTACTGCGGGCGCCGGTGACATCGACACATACCGCAACCCGGCGCTCAACGAAGGGCCTTATGTGAAGCGCACTTACTTTGGTGGCAATCCGGATTTGCAAGCACAGGAATCCGAAGGCCAGACTGCAGGTTTTGTGATTGACGTGCCGTTTGTTGAAGGGCTGACAGTGAATGCCGATTGGTGGAGCATCAGCCGCACCAATCTGCTTGGACAGCGCAGTGTCGCGCAGATCAACACCAGCGACGATGCCTTGCTGGCGGCTTACACGCAGCAGCAGCTTGCAGCGGGTGTACCCATCAACCAGATTGATCTGGGCAGTGGCACGGCTAACTACAAAGGTGATGGTGATGTAGAACGTTTTGCACTCACACCCGAAGATATCGCGGCGTTTGCCGCCTACAACGCCGCCAACCCCAGCAAGCCGGTCGCGGCCGCAGGCCGTATCTTTTCACGCAACCAACCGTTCCTGAATCTGTCCTCCAGTGAAAACAGCGGCGTCGACTTCGGCTTCCGTTATGAACTGCGCGGATTGCCCATTGGCGACATGGTATTCAGCTCGGAGTGGGCATACCTGAAAGAAGCCGAGTCCACCCTGTCACCTGCTAACGTCGCGCCGATTGTGAACAATCTGTTGTTTGCCTCCGGCGCCGCTGAATGGCGCAGCACCAGCAACGTATTCTGGCGCAATGGACCTTGGAATGCCGGCCTGGGCATTTATCACGTAGGTGAAACTCACGATGCGGGTGCAACCACAACGCAGGCGGTATATGAAAGCCTGGGCAGCCCCTCATACATAGAGCCTTTCTTCACGCAAGGCCGAACTATTTATCGCCGGGTGATTGACAGTTTTATTACCTACAACCTGTCTGTGGGATATCAGTTTGATGGTTCGCGTTTCGCCATGCTCCGAGATACAAAGCTGCGCATGGGCATCATGAATCTGACTGACAAAGAACCTCCCCTGGCGGCTGACAATTTTGGTTATGATCCCTCTGTCAGCCAATCAACCATGACTGGCCGCAGCTGGAACATCCAGATCACGAGGAAATTTTGATGAAACCTTTTCCCGGCACAGAATCGTCACCCGCATTGTCACGACGCGAAGCCCTGACCGCCGTGGCCAAAGTAGCTGGCGTCGTCGCCAGCAGTTTTGTGGCAGGCAAGTTTGGTATGACAGTATTCGCGGCAGAGAATCAGCCTGACGAAGCCAAGCGTAATGCCTACAGGGCCTGGCTGCAGTCACTGCCAGCCGCGCCCGTGCCTGAGCTTACCAAACACGGTCTGGTGGCGACTGAACTGCAACGCTGGTCAGTGATGGAAGGCAATCAGGGTGTAGCGGTTGATGGCGAACACTTCTACGGCATTGGCAACCACGCGCTGGTCAAACATCGCAAAGATAATGGCGAGCGTGTTGCACAATGGTTTGGGCCACGTGACGGCACCATCATTCACCTGAATGCAGGCTGGGTGGACGGTGAGCGTCTGGTGCTCGCACACTCGAATTTTCCACAGCTGCCGATGGCAAGCTCCCTGGAAACTTATGACACCCGCACCTTGCAGCCCATCGAGACCTACAGCTTTGGTATCCGTCTTGGATCACTGACCTGGGCGGTTCGCCACGACGGTTTCTGGTGGGCGTGTTTTGCCA
>JAUYSM010000037.1 GCA_030696315.1 Pseudohongiella sp.
TCATGGTCCTGGGATAAGCAGGAGACGCCCTGATGAGCGCCGAAGTGAGGCTCTGGGGCAGAACCATCGGTGCGGTCATCTGGGATGTTGAGCGTGAAATTGGCGTTTTTGAGTACGATGCCTCCTTCATGCGCTCGGGCATTGAGGTCAGCCCGATGACCATGCCGCTGCGGCAGGCCATTTATCAGTTCCCGCAGTTGCGCGGCAGTTTCTCCAACCTGCCGGGGCTGCTCGCCGACAGTCTGCCGGATAAGTTTGGTAACCGTCTGATCGATGCCTGGTTGGCCAGCCAGGGCCGAAAACCAGACAGCATGAATCCGGTGGAGCGGCTGTGTTATATCGGCCGCCGCGGTATGGGAGCACTGGAATTTGAGCCGACAACAGGCCCGCAAGATGATGCGGACTCCGGGGTGGATGTCGGCGCTCTGACCGAGCTTGCGAATCAGGTGCTTACGCAACGAGCGGCACTGGCCGGTGCACTTGGTGGCGGGGTGCAGGACCAGGAGTCACTGCAACATATCCTGCGCGTCGGGACATCGGCGGGTGGCGCCCGTGCCAAGGCCTTGCTGTTGTGGAATCCCCGCACGGGCGAATTTCGCTCCGGCCAGCTGAGTGGCCCGGCAGGCTTTGAGCACTGGCTGTTAAAATTTGATGGCGTCAGTAACAACAGGGACCGTGAGCTGGCTGATCCGCTGGGTTTTGGGCGACTGGAGTATGCTTATCATTTGATGGCTAAAAATGCTGGCATCGACATGACCACTTGTCGGCTGTTTGAAGAAGGTGGCAGGGCGCACTTTATGACTCGACGCTTTGATCGCACCGACACAGGCAAAAAGCTCCATATGCTATCTCTGGGTGCGCTGTGCCATTATGACTACAACGACCCTGGCAGCTATAGCTACGAGCAGGCCATGCAGGCCATCCGGCAAATTTGCGAGAATCCCATCAAGGACGCGGAGCAACAACTCTTAAGGGCCGCACTCAACGTGATCGCCAGAAATCAGGATGATCATGTCAAAAACATTGCATTCCTGATGAATCCACAAGGGCAGTGGCGCCTCTCCCCAGCATTTGATGTGGCTTACTCCTACAATCCCGATGGAGAATTTACCGCGCAGCACCAGATGAGCATTAACGGCAAGCGCGATGATTTTCAGTTTGAGGATTTACTGGTGCTGGCCAAGGCTGGCGCAATCAAACCGCGCAGGGCCAGAACCTTGATCGATCAGGTATGTCTCAGTGTTGCGCGCTGGCCCGAGTATGTGGATGCTGCCAGAGTCGACAGGCACATGGCCGATAGCGTGCGGAGCATGCACCGATTGTCACTGACTCAGCAATCCTGAAAGTTCGCGGCTGGATTACCGATCGTATAGCCGGTCACCGTTCAGTCAAGCTTGCGCATCGTCCTCAACAATCGTAGAAATAGTGTCCTGATCATGGATATGTTTCAGCGCGCCGGTATAAATGTTGTAGTGCCATCCGTTCAGTTTCAAGGTGCCAGCCTCCACGCGACTGGCAATCCACGGGTAGGTCATCAGGTTGCGCAGTGAAAATCCTACCGCTGCCTGTTCACAGCGGTTAAAGGTTTTGATGTCATCCAGTTTGTCGGGGTCAGCCAATTGGGCAACGGGCGCCACAATGGACATCCAGCGCGCGATAAAGGAGTCGGGTTGCAGTTTGTCCTGCTCAGTGACCAAGGAGCGGATACCACCGCAGCGCGAGTGCCCCAGTACCAGGATTTCAGGTACTTCCAACACGGTGATGGCAAATTCCAGCGCAGCACTGGTGCCGTGATAGGAGCCGCCGGTTTCGTAAGGTGGCACCAGATTGGCGACGTTACGGATCACAAACAGTTCGCCCGGTTCGGTGTCAAAAATCAGCGAGGGTTCCAGCCTTGCATCGCAGCATGTAATAAGTACATAGGAAGGTTTCTGGTTGCGTGCCATCTCACGAATTTTGTCGCGATTTTCTGCAAAATATCCCGCTTTGAATCGTTTATATCCGTCCAGTAATTTATCGCTCATCCTGACTGCCTATCATGCAAATGCTGCGGTGTTATACAAACCAGCGATCATTACGCTGGCATCAAAAGCTTGGTAACGGCATTGTAGCGGAGCGCGATGCGAGTTTCAGCATGCATCGACCTGTAAATTGCGGTGGCCTGCGACGATGTGTCACACCTTGGGAGCTGTAAACAACAATCTGATCAGGTAAACTGGTCTCTGATCATTTAACTGTCTGGAGTTAACAATATGCGACTGATGTCCTGGTTTAAATCACTGATGCTGGCAATGGGCGTTTTTGCAGCCTTGGGAATGTTGTCTGGCCCCGCGCTGGCACACAGCGTTTTGAGCGCTTCACTACCAGGCGACAAGTCTGTTGTCAGCGCGCCCGAGAAACTGGAGCTGACCTTCAATGAGGCGGTGCGTGTATTGCGTTTGACGCTGGTGCACGGTGCAAGCCATGAGATTGACATCGGTTTTACGCCGTCAACAGAGGCTGCACAAATGCTCAGTTACGAACTACCCATGTTGATGATGGGCGCTCACACGGTTAACTGGACTGTGATCGGTTCCGACGGACATCCTGTAAACGGGACGTTCGGTTTTACGGTCAGTGCCGACGGCGCACCTGCGCATCAGATGATGCACTCGCATGGCAATTCAGCGCCTACTCAAGATAGTGGTCATCAGCATTGATTGACAGAGCTCGTCTCTGAACCATGAATATTTGGGAATTCGCCAGCATACTCAGCAAGTCGCTAATTTATGTGGGTATGCTGTCGGCCATTGGTGGTGGTTTTATGCTGGTGAGCAGTCGTCGACAGCCCGCATGGGTGCAGATGATTGCGCGCAGAGCCTTGAACCCGGCTTTGTTACTCGGGTTGCTGGGTACATGTCTATTTTTTCTTGTCCAAATAGGCTCCGTTAATGAACGCGGGCTGTCAGGCATGTTCGATCCCCTGATAGGCAGTATTTTGATGGAGACGGAACTGGGTTCTGTGCTGCGCTGGCGCCTGGGCGGCTTTATGCTGGCACTGCTGTGCCTGATTCCAATCAACTTGCCGGGTTTTCCCTTGCAGCATCGGGGAGTGCAACGTTTTTGTATGGCCCTGGCTGTGCTGGCGGCAGCCTGTTTTATGGTGTCGGTGGCGGTGCAGGGACACAGCAGTACCGTCAGTGTGCTGGCACAAGTGCTGGTGGGTCTGCATCTGCTGGCCATTGCCAGCTGGGCGGGCGCGTTGTTCCCCTTGTATCTGCTGGTGAGCAACAGCATAGCCGTGGTCGATGACCGCGGCGCAATGGCGGATCTGTTGCGGCAATTTGGTGTGTATGGCTGGCTGATGCTGGCTGTCATGCTAGTGAGCGGGCTGAGCCTGTTCTGGCTGCTGACGGGCGGTTTTGGCAGCTTGTTTACCACACTCTATGGACAGTTGTTCCTTGTCAAAGTCGCCGTGGTGGCCGCCATGATGGGGCTGGGCGCCTTGCATAAATTCCGCTGGGTACCCCGTGTGCGCGATGCCCTCGATCACGCGCCCGATGACGCTTCAGCGTTGCAGATGCTGGCACGCAGTATCCGACTGGAAACCCTGTTAGCAGTGTTGGTGTTGTTGCTTACCGCCAGCATGACAAGCATCACGGGTCCTTATACAAGCTGATCCAGAGCAAACTTCTTTGTCATCTGACTGTCATCAAATTGTAATATTTCGGCGCTTCGCATAGACTGCCCTCCGTCATGAACTACTTCGAAATCACATACACCGCACTTGGCGGCCTGGCGTTGTTTTTCCTCGGACTGAAATACCTGTCTGAAGCCTTACAATCCAGCGGCAAGGAAGCCATTCGCGGAATTCTTGCGTCCCTGACCCGTAACCGTGTGCTTGCGGTGCTGGCAGGCGTAGGTATCACCATTTTTGTGCAGTCCAGCAGCATCACAACGGTCATGACAGTCAGTATTGTCAATGCCGGCTTGATGGAGCTGCGTCAGGCCATCGGCGTGATTTTGGGTGCCAACATTGGGACAACCATTACTGGCTGGGTCATTTCAATTAAAGTGGGCAAGTACGGTCTGTTGCTGATCGGATTGGGTTTGTATCCCATGCTGGCCGCGCAACGAGCCTGGTTGAGCACCACCGGCAAAACCCTGGTGGCGCTGGGGCTGGTGTTTACCGGCCTGGAGTTTATGAGTGGCGCGTTTGTGCCACTGCGCACTGATGAGAGTTTTATCTCCTATCTGCATTTGTTCAGTGCCGAATCGCTGCCCAGTATCCTTGCTTGTATCGTTTTGGCCTGTCTGTTGACCATGATCGTCCAAAGCAGCTCCGCGATGCTAGGCATCACCATGACGCTGGCCACCACCGGCGTCATTGATTTTAATACCGCCGTTGCGCTGATTATTGGTGAAAATATTGGCACAACTATCACTGCGCAACTGGCGAGTATTGGAGCCAACACCTCAGCCATCAGAGCAGCTCGTGCGCACGCAATCTTTAATATTCTGGGCGCAATTATTTTTACAGCGCTATTCCCCTGGTATGTGCAGTTTGTTGACCTGATTGTGGGCGGCGCTGCCGATTTGCAGTCTGAAGATGGATCGCGACCTAATATCGCCTTCCATATTGCAGTCGCTCACACGATGTTTAATGTACTTAACGTGCTGATCTGGATTCCGTTAATTGGTTTTCTGACCAATCTGGTGATCTGGCTGGTGCCTCAGAAAGAAGAAAAAGAGATTCACAAACTCAAGTATCTGGGTTCGAGAACTATCATGGCACCAGAAGTCTCGCTGCAGCAGGCAGAGATGGAAATGGACAATATGGTGGTCATTACCCGCGAAATGTTTGATGTCACGCGTGCCTATGTGGTCAATCCAGTGCATGACAAAAAGCTGTTTGAACGCATCAATCATCTGGAAGACATCACCGATAATATCGAAGAAGAAATGATCAACTTCATTACCGTGTTGTTAACCGGCTCTGTTACACAAGAGCAATCGAGCCGGTCGTATGGTTTGATGCGTATGGCCGATGAATTGGAGAGCATTGCTGATGCCCTGCAGTCCCTGAGTATTTACCGCAGCCGTTTATACAAACGCAGTGAAGATATTTCACCCGCCGCCTGGCAGGACATTCTGGAATTTTTTGATGAGGTAACCGGGTACTTTGATCGCATCACCGCAGCACGCAAACGTAACGCCGAAGTGACTGAAGTCAAAATGCTGATCAAGGAAGGACGACAGGTGCGCAAGAGTGCCAAGGAAAAACGTCAGCGTCATCTGGATCGTTTACGTGCTGGTGACTGTCAGGCGATGACCGCACAAACTTTCAGTGATATGTTTATGTCCTTGCAGCACATCAAAAATCATACCGTCAATTATGTAGAAGCCTACGCGGGTATCTGATCAGCTTTTTTTCACCAGCATAAAGCTGGCCAGTGAAATCAGCGACGCCACCAGCATCAGCAGTAACATCGGATACACGGTGCCGTTAAACAGCAGTGCCACCAATTGTGCTGCCAGTGCCGACAAGGCCATCTGCAAAAATCCAGTCAGCCCGGACGCGCTGCCCGCCATATGCGGGAACTCATTGATAGCACCGGCCTGAGCGTTGGGCAATGAGATGCCATTGCCCAAGGTGGTGAGTGCTACCGGTACAAACAACGTCAGTGGGTGCACAAAACCTGCCACATGCAGTGCCAGCGCAATAACAATGCCGGCAATGCTGAGTTTGGAGCCCATGGCAATCATGCGGTGGATGCCCATACGCTTTGAAAGCCCACGCGCCAGATAACTTCCTGCCATAAACGCTGCCGGTACCATAATAAAATAGTAGCCGTACTCATTGGGTGGTCGTTTTAAAACAGAGACCATGATTTCCGACGCTGCCGAGATAAACGTAAAAAACACTACAGAGATAAACGCTACATTAAAGGCGTAGGCAGCAAACACGCGCGAACGGAACAGGCTGGCAAAGCCCTTTAACATGCTGATGACGCCGGTGAAGGCCTGCGGGCCAGACAGTGTTTCTGGCAAAAATTTGTACATGGCAATCAACATGATGATAGCGATGACGGCGACCAGATAAAAAATGGAATGCCAGTCATATCGCACCATCAATTCGCCACCCACCAAAGGGGAAATCATTGGCATCACGACCATGACCATGACCAGGGTTGCGATGATGCCCGCAGCATCCGCGGCATCGTACACATCGCGCACAATGGCGCGCGCCAACACCAGACCAACGGCGCCACCCGCTGCCTGCACAATACGCCCGGCAATCAGCCATTCAATGGAGCCGGCCAGCATGCACAGGCACGATCCCAATACGGTAATACTGATGCCCACCAACATCACAGGTCGTCTGCCAAAGCGGTCCGATAAAGGCCCGTAGATCAATGTTGCCAGGGCAATGGAAAACATGGACAGACTCAAGGTC
The DNA here is from genome assembly GCA_030696315.1 of Pseudohongiella sp. Classification (GTDB taxonomy): domain Bacteria; phylum Pseudomonadota; class Gammaproteobacteria; order Pseudomonadales; family Pseudohongiellaceae; genus Pseudohongiella. Next base: position 6,437 of record JAUYSM010000037.1, read on the forward strand.
AGTTGCGCGGTACCGGTGCTGATATCAAAACTTTCACGCACAATAGGAATGGCAGGCAGCATGATTTGCATGGCAACCGGGCCAAGGGCGGACGCTGCCGCCAGCAACAGAATCATGCCGCGGCTGAGAGTGCGAGGGATTGTGTTCATGGAGTAGGGTTCAAGATGAATAGTTCAGGATGAATGGCTCAGATACTTTCTGGCAGAACAGCGGATATCAACGCTGCATCAGCGTGTTCTGATCCGCGGCGGAATTGTTGATCTGGTTGCTGAAAATAACACTATTGCCCAGCAGCGCCAGCCGTTGTGTGCGGCTTATATCATAGGACAAGCTGAAAGTCCCTTCATGAAACTGTTGCACCAGACGCTGTGCATCACTCATCTCAGCGGTCGCTAAATCCGGTGCTTCCTCGCTGGCGGCTGCTGCGGCCAATTGAATACAGGACAAGGCGTCACCCGTGTTATCGCGCAGGCACAAAGTTTGTGAGTCATCCGCCAGCAGTTCCAGCGGCAGGCCCTGTGTATGCGACAACAAGCGCGGCGATCTGCGCAGGTATGTGTGTAGTTCATCAGCAAACGCTGACGGCCCGGCACTCGCTATAAACGAGACTGGAATCGAACTGCCTGTTCTGCGGAAAATACCCGGATCGTGGCGGATAGCATAGGCGTAATGCGCAACGGCTGTTTCATAGTCGCCTGTTTGCCAAAGACTTTCAGCCAGCCTTAGCGAGGCACGCGCTCTTAATAACACCTCTTGGGCGGGCAGAAGGCGTAAAGCTTGTTCAGCCGCATCGCGCACCAGTGTCTCTTGCCCCCGAACAGCGAGAATCTCAGTCTGATACGAAAAAAAGTATCCGTCATTCAAGGCAAACACGCCTTGTGCGGCAGCTGAATTGAGCAGGTTTTGCATCACCCCGGCGCCCATCAATTGAATCAGTTCGGTTTCAATCCATTCGGGAATATGCACATCCAGCGGCGCATAGGGTCGCATGCGGTTTTTTAAGGTTTCCTCATCGGCAAACAGCGACGCCGCTAGTTTGCCCGCGCGCCAGGCCTGAAAACGTGCCGCTTGTGCTTCGATGTGCAACCGCCAATTGCTCCACCAGGATTGAATGGCCGCTTGTTCGCGCAAACGTTCATAACGCTGTTGGTGCGCCATGCTGTTGACCAAGGCTGCCACCGAGTCTTTTTGTGCTTCATCGGCGGTGTAGGAGCCGGTACGGTCAGGTTGATTCAGTGCGGCCTGCGTCAGGCGTGCGGCATCGTCCGGGTAACCCGCCAGCAGCAGGAAAATGGCACTGACCAGAAAGTGATCGCCGCGATTCATGACGCCGACCAGCGGGCTCTGCGCGTCGCGCCACACCAGCATGCGATCCAGCGCATCACGTGCGCTGTCGTAGCGCGCCTGATTCATATACAGATAAAGTTTATACACCCAGGGGTTGCCCACACTGTCCGGGTCGATCTGGCGCGAGGCCCGGTTCAGATAATCTTCAGCTTCTTCAAAACGCAGCAGATTCAGTGACACCTCTGAGGCGTTGAGCAGATGGACGGTATCGAGATCCGCATCGGCATCGGCCAAGGCGATGCTCTCGTCTTCACTCATGGCATTTTCACAGGCCTGCAAAGATTCATTGGGACGCAAATCTGCCAGCTCCACCGCACATAGGGTATTCCACGCGCGGCTACGATCGCGGGCATTGTCGCTGGTGGCGAGCACCTTGTCTGCGCTGGCCCGGGCGTCGTCATAACGTTTGAGTTTGATCAGCGGCCAGCCCCGGAACGACTCGATATCCTGTCCGTAAATGTCGCCTATCATTTCGAGGTAGCGCAGCGACTCGAGCTGATTGCCAATCAACTGATGGGCGTAAGACAACTGACTGAGAGTCAGGTAGTGCCACTCCAGGTTGCCGGATTCTATGGCCCTGCCCAGGGTGGTGTAGTTCATCAGTGATTCGGCGACGTTTAAATGGTACAGCGCGCGCGGCAGATTACCTTCCACACGAAACAGCACTTCAGACAGGGCAAATTGCGCGGCCGGCGAATCGGGTTGTGCACTGACCCATTGCTGCGCCAGTTCTCGCGCGCGCACATTCTGCCCCAACGCCAGTGCGTCACATACGCCCAGGGCATTGTTATCGGTAATCCCGTTCATGCCAAAACACAATATTTGACTGGAGGGCATCTCGATGCTGTCCAGCTCCTGAGCAATTGTGCCGCATGTCACAGACAGCAGACAGCTGGCCGCCAGTGCAGTCACTATTCTCAGGTTAAGCAAACCACGTTTGATCAAAATGTCACCGTCAGATCGTGTGGCTCAGGGAGCAGGATGCAGAGTGCCGCGCGCCAGAATTTCCATCGGGCCTCGCATGCAGTCACGCAGAATTTTTACAAAATCCGACGAGCCCGGCGCAAGTTCAACGCGGTGTGTCAGCACCGGTGGCAGCAAGGTTTCCAGATCATCGGCATTGACATAACTGCGTCCACGCATGGCCGCCAGTACTTGTAGGGCTGGCATGATCAACACCAGACTGCGGGTTGAATTGCCTTGCAGAATGCGTTCATCGGCGCGCAATGCGCGAGAGATATCGACGAGTGCAGTTTTGATGGCATCAGAAATATACACGCCGGCATCAATGGCATGGCGCGCCTGCAGAATCTCGGTGCGCCCGACATGGATGCGGGCATTGTGTTTGTCACGACGTGATTGCCAGGTATTGAGCACTTCCAGCTCTGCGTCGCGTGCCACATGCACCATGGTCAGTTTAAACAGAAAACGGTCGAGTTGTGGGGTGGGCAATGGATAGGTGCCAACCAGATCCAGCGGGTTTTGTGTGGCAATCACAAAAAATAAGGGATCGAGCAGATAGGTCTGGTTATCAACAGTAACCTGCTTTTCACCCATGGCTTCCAACATGGCGGCTTGTACTTTGGGCGAGGTGCGGTTGATTTCGTCCGCCAGTACCACATGCGCGAATATTGGTCCGTGACGGAAATGGAAACGGTTGGTGCTGGCGTCAAACACCGCACTGCCGGTGACATCGGAGGGCAACAGGTCCGGGGTAAATTGAATACGGCGGAACGGGACAATGGGTACGTAGGCGCTGCCTGACGGGTCGTTGGGATCATGAGCAGGCTGATCGTCGACAATGGCCTCGCCCAAGGCCTTGGCCAGCGTGGTTTTGCCTGAACCTGGGAAATCTTCCAGCAACACGTGACCGTCTGACATCAGGGCGATGAGCGCGAGTTCAATGACATCGTCGCGTCCAAGCACCTGTGCTTTGACCGCCCGGGTCAGTCGCGCCATGACTTCGCGTGCGCTGTCGAGATCAGTGCTGTGTACAGTTTGAGCTTCCATGACTTGCATTCATGACTCCACGAACAGGTTCTTTATGGTCAATGTTAAGAAAAGCAGGGTGTTAATTTCATACGGATCAGCGACTCTGCAACCAGGGCAGCGGATGCGCTGTTGCCAGCACGTTTTGCCACCAGCGCTGACGTGAGTGCAATTGTTTGCGCAGTGCGGCGACCTGTTGCAGCCACTGTTGTCGGTTTAAACCGGGCGCAGCGGATGAGGCGCTTGCAGTGCCGCCGGCCATTAACAACGAGGGATCAAATGCATACCCCGGCGCTGACGCCAGATGCCAATCGCTCAAGGTCTGAAACGCTGGCAAGGGCTGGCTGATGCGTCGTGCAAATGCTTCACGGCTTTCACCGGTACGGCGCACCATCCCGTGTGCAGCCAGCGTGTCCAGCGCAGCGCGGTAGGCCAGTCGATAAAGTTCACGCTCATCGGCCCAGGTGATACAGCTGCCACGGTAAATTTTGATGGCATAGGCCAGTAACAGCAGCGCAAAGGCCAGTGCTGCCAACACGCGCAAGGTCAGTGCCCAATTGATGGCAGGGGCGCCGGCCTGATCCTGCAAAAATGCCTGGAAAGCAGCATCGTCGCGCAACATATCACCCAGCAGTTGCTGCAAGGAATCTTGCGGGTCAACACTCATGTCCACCAGTGTTTGCCGGGGCGCCGGATCGACAATTACCCAGCCGAGATCTTCCAGATAAATTTCCGGCCAGGCATGGCCATTCACCGCCTGAATCAGCAAGGCAGAGCCGCCCGCACGGTTAGCGGCAGGTACCGAATAACCCACGCCGACACGGGCTGGAATACCCAGGCTGCGATACAGGTAGGTGGCTGAGTAGGCAAAGTGCACACAATAGCCGGTCAGATCACCAAACAAGAACGACGCAGCCGGATCTGCTGCATACGCATGTTCATTTTTAAGACTGTAAATGCCGTTTTCATCTAGCCAGGCTTTGATGGCCATGGCTTTGGCATAGGGGTCGTCCGCGAATTCAGGTCGCAAGGTAGCGGTCAGCTGACGGGCAAACTCGCCATAGCGCGGATCATCGGGCATCTCCAGATATTCAGCCCACTGCTGCAAGGTCCAGGTGCTGGAGCCGGCCTTGCGTCCAACCAGATCCGGGAACTCAAACTCAGGGACCATGGATTCCACCGTGAAAGTCTGGCGAAAACGCAGGCTGTTGGGATTGGGAGCTGGTTCAAAACGTACGGGGGCATCCAGTCCAAAGGGACTGCGATGCGGCGCCAGCAGGCCAATGGTGGTGGTCACGCGTCGGCGCAACTGCTGGGCGGGGACTTCATTGGAGACATCAATCGGACTCGACGGAAACCGGTCCACCAGATCCTGGTCAAGATCAGGATTCTCTGCGGTCCACAACAAGGTGCCATTAAACTCGGAATACGCGGATTCCCTGAAATAGTAGGCGCCCCCGGCGGGTTCGTAGTCATCGCGGAACAACACAATGGCAACCGGTGCTTCACGGTCACTGGCGTTGTTTTCACCATCTCGGAACGGACTGTCATTATTGGCGCTGCTGCCGCTGCCCTCTGTGCCCGTCAGGCCAAGATCGTTGGTCAATTGTGGTGTTGGCAGACCAAAAAACTGCACATAAAACAGCAGGGAAAAACATAGAACGCCCAGAATGCTGGCATGGTAGGGCAGGCGTCGGTGCTGGTTTTCCATCATCAACAAAATGGCTAGTGCCAGCACGGCGGCAACTCCAATCGCCATCAGGATAGTGGTGGGATCCAGCCCACGGATCAGCGCAAAGTCGCCAATAAAGTACGGCCGATCAATCATGCCGCGCTGGTGTGCCGCCAGGGTAATCACAAAGGCACAGGCAACAAACAACAATTCTGGCAACGCGCCCCAGCTGTGGCGCCGGGCGGTATGACGCAAGGCGATAGCAACTGCCGCGGCCAGCGTAAACCAGAACAGCGATTGGCCACTCTGGTACAACACGATGGCGCCCAACAGATTGGCCAGCACGGCGCTTTGCACCAACAGACTGGTCATGGTGCTGATCAATACCAATGCCAGTGCCAGCATCAGAAACAACGCGGGTGCGCGCAGTTGCAGCAGCGTGCCGGTGCGTTGTTGTCTATCTGCCCACAGGCAGGCCAGCAGGCAACCGATGGCCGCGGCAGTTGAGCCGGTGACGGTGGTCAGCGGTGTGCTCAACACCCAGCAGGCCAGCGCCAGAATCAAAGCCCTGATCAGGCCTTGTATCAGTTTTCCGGACGTGACCGATGTGTTTGAAGATATCTGGCTGATAGTTTTACTCATGGCTTTGGACATTAAACCCTTTTCAAACGCTGGTCAAAAGACTGCCCGCTTTGCCTGTCAATCAACAGTACATAAGCGCCCCGACTACTGAACTGAGCCATCAAATTCTGCGCGCCAGCGCTGGCGACACCGGTGTGTGTCTGTTGCGCTGCGTTTTCAAGCATCAACTTTTTGAGCGTTTTCCCGACTGACGGCTGACTATCGTTTACCAGGCCATCGGCGGCCAGCACAATCGTAAAAGGCCCCGCATAACGCGCCAGGGTGTGTTGCAGCAGTGCGACCCATGGCCCTTGGGTGGCAGGCGCAAAAATGATGCAGGCGCTGTGTGCCCCGGCGTTACTCTGTTGACCCTGATTACGCAGGAATTCTTCCAGCCCATAAGGGTTTTGTTGGCCTGGTTTGCGAGAACCCGCGATCAGGGGCAGGGCGGAGGAAGCCGTATTCGCCACATGATCGCTGCCATCGGCACCAAAGATCCAGGGCGACCCCAAGGCGCCATGGCTGACAGCAAACCGGGCAACGCCCGCGGCGGCTTCATCTTCGGGCCCCGTGATCAGGTAGGCCAGTGTCCGCTCGGCGTAAAACACACTGCGTTCAGCCAGCCGGACATTCAGGTGTCGGTTGCGTGCGTATACCCGCCAGAGAATATCGCGGGTCGAGTCGCCGGGCGCGTAGCGGCGAATATCCATACGATCACCTTCCGGCAGGCCGGCCGGATTGGGAATACCATCTTCAGCATCCATGGATCGCAGCACCGGCAGCGTGCGCAGTTTGCCGGTCAGTGGCAGTATCTGCCAATGCGCAGGCTGGGTTTCGTGCCAGCTGAAACGGCACAGGCCCAGCACATCACGCAGCATAAAACGACGCGTTACCGACTCGCTCAGACAGCGCTGGGCAGGGGTGATTTCCTCTTCAAGGATGCCCGTCTCGGTATCAGGTCGGTTGATGGTATGAAGCCCCTCAGGGCTGACAACCTGCCAGTCCAGCGACATCAGCGGCAGCCAGCTCCAGGCAGGCAGCACAAAACCGCTGCTGTTGGGAAAACCGGCTTCAGCACTCAGAGGCGGCGAGGGCTGCGCCAACATGGCTTTGTGGACACGCGGTTTCAGCAGCAAGCCGCTGACGGTCACCATCAGCAGACTGAACCCCACAATACTCAATCCGCAGATGGTCAGCGCAAACACCACCAGATCCATGCGCCCGTAACCAAATCCACGCAAGGCCAGCACACAGACCAGCGTGACGGCCAGGCCGGCAACGGTAAACGGGAACCACACAAACAGGCGCTTGACCCGCACCTTCATACGGTGCAAAACATCTGACAATCTGTGTTGGAGAGACTGCATGCGACTCATCGGGTTGATCCGGTCTGGTTTCTGAGCGCTCGACGACGCGCTGACTGCAGGCATTTGGCCATCATCAGAATATTGCGGCTGTGCACCAGCAGTCGGGCATTGAGCATCTGCGGCAATTCAATGGACAACAAAGCCAGACACATCATGGCGCTAATCAACAGGTTGGGATCACCCCAAGGGGAAAAACGTGTCAGGCTCAAACAAATGTTCAGTGTCAAAAATAAGTCCAGCAAACCGCGGCCCCAGCGTCGCAGATAAAAATGATGGGCACCGAGCGGAAACAGCCAGTTTAGATTCACATAGGTAGAAGCCAGTTTCAGGCGTGGAATTTCCAGCGCGTCATAAATAGCTTTTTCCGCCGGTGTTAAGCGGCGAATTTGCTCACGCAGCTGGTGTTCTTCCAGATTCAGCTCTTTTTCAGAAAACATGCAGGACGCCCTTGAAAACTGCTGATACAAAAAACCGGTAATGACTTTTTAACTGCTGACAGCTTCTTCCCGCTGACCTTGTTCCTGACCTCGCTGGAATCGCTGCCAGAGTATCACGGCAATCAGCAAGGCTGCACCGGCCAGGTGATAAGCAAGCCCCAGCGGTGACCACATCAATAGATACGCTGCTAACAGCAACATGGACGCGGTCAACAGGTTCAGTGGTCGCTCCAATCGCCATTGCAGCACACCGCATAAGGCATACAAACCCATGCAGGCCCAGACAAACACATAAATACGCTCCGGCCAGGTACCCGTGATAATCGGTGAGTAAGCAAACAGCAGCGGCACCAGATACAGGCCTTTAGCGAGTTTCCACGAGGTGAGCCCGGTTGCCATGGGCGGTGTGCCGGCAATACCGGCGGCAGCAAACGAAGCCAGACACACAGGTGGTGTGACGTTACTGTCTTGAGATAACCAGAAAATGATCAGGTGGGCACTGAGCAGCATACCGGCCAGCAACTCAGGACTGAGCAATTCCTCGCGCAGCAATTGACGCATTTCCAACGGCATTTCCTGCAAGGCCAAGGCAACATCGCCACCAAACAGGTTCAGCGTTGCGATGACACTGGCGGGCAGATCAGGCGCACTCAAGGCCATCAACATTTGTTCTTGTGCAATCAGATCAAACAAAATGGGGGCCGATAAAGTAGCCAGCACGATGTAAGCGGCGGTCACGGGCAGACCCATGCCAAGGACCAGTGACGCCAGAGCAATCAGCACCAGCGTAATAAACAGGCTGCCCTGTGCCCACTCAACAATCATGAGTGAAAAGGCATTGCCTACGCCGGTGGTGGTGACCACATTGATGATCAGACCCACGGCGACCAGCAGCAGTGCTGTTGAAATGCCGGAGCGCACACCATCGACGGTTGCGTCAAAAATTCCCTGCCACTTCATCGGGTTCTTCGATAACCAGGACGAAACAATCACCGCCAGAATGGCGACCGCTGCGGCGCGGATCGGGGTGTAACCGGCGACCAGCAATCCCACCAGTACCATCAAGGGAATAATGAAGTGCCATCCGCCTTTGACCACCGCCCAGATGCTTTCGTGATCGCCTTTTTTGTCGACTTTGATGCCGAGTCGGTTGGCTTCAATACGCACAAAAAAGATCACGGTCAGGTAGTACAACAACGCGGGTAAGGCAGAGACAGCAATGATAGTGAGGTAGGAAATCTGGGTATAACTGGCCATCACAAAGGCCCCGGCGCCCATGATCGGTGGCATCATGGCCCCGCCCGTAGAGGCAGCCGCCACCACGCCCGCTGAAAATTGCGGGCTGAAACCTGACTTATTCATCATGGGGATGGTGATCACGCCCGTGGATACCGTGTTGGCGACCGCAGAGCCTGATACAGAGCCCATCAAACCCGAACCAATCACTGCCACAATACCTGCGCCACCCGTAAAACGGCCTGCCAGGCAGCGTGAAAAATTCACAATAAATTCGCCGGCACCTGACTTGAGCAGGAATGAACCAAACAAGATATACATAAACACGAAGGTGGCAGAGATGTTGGCTGTGCTGCCAAACATACCATCCTCACCAAAGTAGCTGCGATACAGCACGGTTTCCAGGCTCAGGCCGGGGAATGCAAACACGCCAGAAATGTAGTTGCCCAAAAACAGAATGTAGCTGAGCGAGATCATGATCAGGATAGGCATAAACCAGCCGGTGGTGCGCCGGGTCATTTCGATCGCGAGCAACACCGCAATGCCGGTCACCACGTAGTCGGACAGTACAAACTCTGCTTCACGGGCATAAAGCGCATCTTCAAACAGGATCAGGTAGGCCGTCACCAGCACAGCCAATACGGCCAGGCCGATGTTACTGATCTGCATTAACAAGGAGGGTTTGGGCTGATTGAGGCTGGCTTCATTGCCGGACAGCGCACATAACACCGCAAATCCACCAAAATGGATGGCCGAAAACCACAGCTCCGGAATGGTCGCAAACACGTTGGCGTACACATGGAACAGGGCAAACAGAAAGGCGGCCCACTTAAGCAGGGGAGTTTTCATACGATGGCTCTACTGTTGTGCGTTTTGGTTGACCGCGACCGGACGATCGTCCCCCGGTAAAATCAGACGATCAGGTATGTCGAGTCCCTGTTCCCGGTAATACCGGATGGAGCCCGGATGCAAAGGTGCCCCAAGTCCCGTGACAGCCAGTTCCAGTTTCATATCATTGGTGGCTGCATGAATCTCTTGCAGCGCGGCAAGGTTTTCCCAGATGGTCCGTGTGATTTCATAAACCACATCTTCGGGAATGTCAGAACGCACGGCCAGCACATTAGGGCTGGCAATGGTGCGCACCAGTTCAGTCTGATTGGGGTAGGTGCCTGGCGGAAATTCATACCAGCCCCAGAGCGGATATTTTTCATTGATCGCATCCAGATCCTGCTGGGTGAATTCCAGCAAAGTCAGGCGCTCGCCCATTTGTGCCATGGCTTGGGTAATGGCACTGACCGGTGCCCCCGCAGGCACGTTCATGCCCACCACATTACCGTCCTGCATGGCATTGGCGGCGTTGCCATATCCCATCCACGCCAGCGACAAGCGGTTTTCGTAATCAATACCCAGCGATTCCAGAATGTAACGCCCGGTTTGTTCGGCGCCTGAATTGCGTGCCCCCAGCACATAACGCTGGCCGCTGAGGGTATTCATATCCTGTATGTAACCGGTGGGCGCCAGATCGCTGGTCAGCACAAAATGCTCAACGTTCTGCCAGACCGCTGCCATGGAGCGCAGGCCTTCCTGCGGGCGGCTGATAGGACCTTCGCCGTTCCAGCCCCAGGCCGCAAACGGCCCTTGTAACAAGGCAAATTGTGCCTGATTGTCGCGTAGCAGTTTGATGTTTTCGAGTGAGCCGGCAGAACTGATGGCAGATAAGGTGATGCCGTGGGAAGGACCAAGTTTTGATTTGGTGATGGTGGCAATGGCAACACCAATGGGGTAATACGCGCCGCCGGTGGTGGCAGTAGTCAATACGTAACGACGTGTGTTGGCCAGCTCTTCAGAGCAGGCCGACAACAACAGGGCAGAAATAAGAAGAATCGTTATTTTGTTTTTCATGGGCGCTGATCTAAGCATATTTGGCCGCAAAGCTCAATTCGCTTGCGGCCAGCAATGGATCTTTAACGCACGGGACGAAGCAGGGTTCTCATATCACGTGTGTAAGGCACCGCGTAATCGTACGAGGCCACAATAACGTTATCGGCCGTACGAATCAGTCTTGCCGTGACAAAAATATTATCGTCCGCAACCGCATAGGTGCCGACCAGCACAACCGGTGCATTGTGCTCGGTGCTCAAATCGGCAACTTCGCGTGATAACAGGAACTCACCTTCGCGGCTGTCAATGTACACACTGTTACGCATCAGCATCTCAACAAAAGAGAAACCTTGAATAACAAAGGACGAGACCAGTTGCTGTGATGCCATACGGCCAAAGGTGGACGATGAGGTCAAATTATTCACATCCGCAAAGCTTGCCGCAATCATGCGGCTATTGGGTTGCAAATCAGCGCCTGCCATGCGTACCAGATAACGTGCAGCGTCATGGTGACTGGCAATCATCCGGTTGTTGGGGCCGGGGATGCGATCGGAGGCGCAGGCACTGAGCAGTAGCAACAACGCAATCAGGGCAGAGCCTTTTCGCAGCGTCAGGTTAATCATGATTATTGTGCTCCGGTATTAACAGATGAATTGCCGGAGACCACCTGGAAGGCACGTCCGCCACCGGTGAAGTTATGTTGATCTTCATCCATAAAATAGTAGACACGTGAATCAGCGGCCAGCAGACGCACGCCATCATGCACACGGCTGTTGATCAGCACTTCGGTGATAGAGCTGCTTGTGTCACGCCAGAACAGACTGACCATTTCCATTCCCAGCGCCAGTGGAATGGCAGCGAGGCCCTGATTATTCCAGTTGCCAACACTGTACCCTATGGCGCCGATCGCAAACGCGGCCGATGCAACACCGGGGCGTGGCAACAGGGTTTCACGTTCAGTATGGCGTATGACCTGAACATCGTAGTCTATCTGGTACACCGCGCTGCCCGGATTCACCGCCAGCTGCAGACCATTAGAGACCAGATGAGAGGTCAGCATATTACGGTAAGCCTGTTCAAACGGGCTGTGAGTGGTGCTGGCCTGAGGCAAACCAACCAGCGACGAGGCGGGGATCAACTGCCAGATGGCGGCCGCTTCGTTGGCGGCCAGTGCGTCCCAATGCGCTGCTGAGCGCAGCACTAATTGCTCGCTTGCCGGAAACATCACCGCACGCGGTTGGGGGTTGTATCCACTTTGGCATGCGGCCAGGGTGCCAAGTACCAGGGCGCTTGATAAAAGCACTTTAACAAGTCTTGATGTCATTGATGAATCCTTGTTGTTTGATCTTCTGTCAGCCAGAGGCTGCGGTATGTGCTGATTATATCGGCGCGCGCGCCAGAATTTTACTGAAACCTTGCAAAGATACCCTGAATATTCCCCTCATTTTTAGCCAAAAAACCAATAACTGGCCAGAATGGCTGCGGTAATGCCTGCAAAGTCTGCAAAAAGTCCGCAGGCAATGGCATGACGGGTTTTACGAATGCCAACACTGCCAAAATAAACCGCCAGCACATAAAAGGTAGTTTCAGTGCTGCCTTGTATGGTGGCGGCTGTTCGGGCCGCAAAAGAGTCTACGCCATGCGTTGCCATGGTTTCCAGCAACATGGCGCGCGCCCCACTGCCACTGAGTGGTTTCATCAACGCGGTTGGCAGTGCGTCAACAAACCCGGTATCCACGTGCAAGGCGCCCACTATCCAACGAATGCCCGACAACAACAGATCCAGGCATCCGCTGGCCCTGAATACGCCGATGGCAACCAACATGGCCAGCAAAAAGGGAATCAGCCGCACAGCCACTTCAAACCCTTCTTTGGCACCATCAATAAAAACGCTGTAGCAGTCCAGCTTGCGTTGGATGCCAGATATCAGGAAAAGACACACGGTACTCAGTAATAACAAATTGCCGATCAGGGCCGATCGATCGGACAACTGAGCCGATGGCAAACTGACAATCCAGCTCAGAAAAAGCGCCATCAGCACCGCAAAGCCACCAAACCAGGCTAGCAGCACCGGATCATGCAGACGAATTTTTTGAATCCATGCGACCGCCAACAGACCGGCCAGGGTGGAAGCACAGGTCGCCATCAGGATGGGCAAAAACACAATGGCGGGCTCTGGCGCGCCTTGTTGGGCCCGGTACAAAAAGATGGTCACTGGCAACAGGGTCACTGCAGACGTATTAAGCACCAGAAACAGAATCTGCGCGTCGGAGGCGGTTTCTTTTTCCGGATTCAGACTTTGCAGATCCTGCATTGCCTTCAAACCCATGGGCGTTGCGGCATTGTCCAGCCCCAACATGTTGGCTGCCAGATTCATGGTGATGGAGCCCATGGCGGGGTGACCGGCGGGAACTTCAGGCATCAAGCGGGTGAATAAAGGCGTGACGGCGCGTGCAACAATGGCGATCAGGCCACTGTGTTCAGCAATCCTGAACAGACCCAGCCACAAGGCCATCAATCCAATCAGGCCAATTGCGATTTCCACTGACAGTGAGGCCATGTCAAACATGCTGGCCATGACGTCATTAAATACGGCGGGATTCTGGCCGGAAAACCATTGCCAGAGCGCTGCGAGAAAACCAAGCAAGAAAAAACCTGTCCAAATGATATTGAGCATGGCTGCAAGGCTCTCACGAATGTTGCATTGTCTATCCAGTGCGGGCTGTGTAAAAACAACCCGCTAGACGGGTGCTTATTTCATCTGCGAGAAGTCGGTGGCTGTCATGTACTTGCGCACTACCGAGTCCAGAATGGCGCCGTCACGGTTGGAGTCTTCGTTAACCTGACGCCACTCCGGATCTTGTGAAAACGCGCGCCATGAGGCGGTCGCGGCTTCCATGCTGTCATGCTTGAGCAGGTATATCAGGGTGTCTTGGCGCTCAACCTCGTCGGTTGGCAACCAGTAACCAATGTTGGTCATGCCATGTTTTTCAAAAATGCGCATGGTGTGGTCACGAAATCGTGCCATCAATTTTTCGAGATTGCCCGGCGTTGCTTTGTATGTGCGCAGCTCAAAAACCGGACCATCCTGCGCTTGCGCGCTGGCAGGTAAGACCGCAACGGCCAAGGTCAGTCCAAGCGTCATTACGGAGGCAAGCGTCAGGGATTTAATAATTGATTTCAAAATGGGCTCCTTAAAGTGGTTTTTGTTGATTTTGTGAGGGCTGTCAGCAGCCTAGCAGAAGGCCTGTTTTTCAACAAGCTCGGTCCATGTTGTGTCGGCCGGCTAAAAACCGCTTTCGCGAATCAAGACGGCGACTACCGTGCGCCAGATTTGTTGCAGCGGGCTTTCTCTACTGCCCTGAATATGTAATGTACCGCGTGTTATCTGACCCGGTGCAGCCCGCTCTTCGAGCGGCGCTGCCCTGACCAGATACACTGGTTGTTCCGGGACAAGTTGAGCGTCTGTATCCTCTCTGACTGCAATCGGGCCGCCTTGCGTGGATGCAAGATAAGCCTCACTAAGCTGGCGGGTGCTGGCCGTATTGATGTTCAGCAATGTGACTTCGAATGCCGGTAATGATAAATCATCCGGAAAAAAGCGCGCTCGTGCATCGGCGGGCAGGCGACCCAGTTCTGCTTCACTCACATACGCTTCGATCATCGCCAATTCTGGCGCAACAACAATGCCTAACCACTCATTAGCAGCAACCCATTCGCCTTCGCTCAGCATGGCAGGTAACTCCCTGACAATGCCGTCGACCGGGCTGAGAATCGTCAATTTGTTCCGCTCTTCCAGCCGGGCCTGTTGACTGGCGGTTTCTACTTCCAGTTCCTGCCAGGCTATCGGGGCGCGTTCCTGCAGTTGATTGCTGACACTTTGAAATTGAGTCTGCCAGTCAAGCATGGCGAGTGTGGTTTCGCCTTGTTTGATTTCGTAATCCAGATCAGGTGAAACCAGCTGCATGATGGGCTCCCCGGCGGTGACAGAGCTGCCAGGTTGCAGCAATATGCGCTCAATCTGCGCGGGCGAGGGTGAGTACAAATGGCTGTGTTGACCCGTCTGCCAGAGTGCTGGCGCTGCGATATCGCGTTGCCAGGGGAATATCAGCAGGGCCAGCAACAAACCCGCCAGCAGTGCACTGCGTTTGGTAGCTTTATTCCAACTCATTTCAGGACGGCGCTCCAGCCAGTGTTTGACTTCGGTATACAGCGGGCGGCCAATAAACCAGACCAACTCCACAAACATCAGAAAAATGCCTAACAATTTAAAAAACAGAAAATACACCAGTAGGGCGATACCTAAAAACAGGAAAAAACGATAAATCCAGGTGCCGTATGAATAGATCAGCAGCAAGGTCTGGGTTCTGCTGGAAAACTGCTCAGGGACATCATCGCCAAAACCAAACAAGGCTTCGCGCATTCGCCAGCGTGCAATCGCAAACGCGCGGTCCTGCAAATTAGGAATGCCCAGCAGATCCGACAATAGATAGTAGCCATCAAAGCGCATAAACGGATTGAGGTTGATAAACAAGGTCACGATCCAGGTGGTGGTAGCCAGCAAAAACAAGGAGCTGCGCAGCGCACCATCGGGTAAAAAGCTCCACAACAAGGTGGCGAATGCGGCCAGTGCCAGCTCGGTAGCCATGCCGGCAGCACTGATAATCAAGCGTTGTCGGCGGGATGTCAGCCGCCAGCTGTCGGTGGCATCGGTGTACAGCACCGGCCACATCACCAACAGGGCGACGCCCATGCTCGGTACCCGACAGCCAAAATGCTTGCAGGTATACGCGTGACCCAGTTCATGCAGAATCTTGGCGATACTCAAGGTGATCCCCATGAGTATCAAGCCCTGTAATGAAAAGAAGTAAGGAAACTGCGAGAGAAAACCATTCCAATTGCGTTGTGCCAGGTACACACCCAGCAGCGCGCAGACCAGTGTGAAAACAAGAAACTGACGCGATCCCATCCAGCGAACATATGGCAAGGTTTTCGACAGGAACTGATCAGGTCGCACTAAGGGAATGCGAACAAACAGATAGTTTTTGATCAACCAGGTGATGTCACGTTTTTGCGCTTTGTCATGTTGCTCTTTCAGGCGGGCAATGGCCTGCGGGCCACGGCTTTGTAACAGCGAATGTACCGAGAGAAATTTCAACAAGGCGTCGATATGACTGGCACTGACATCCAAGAGGCTGTGCTCTTTGATGTCTTTCAGGATGACGTCCGACTTGCCCAGATGCCAGCGCGCAAGGATTTCATGTTCACGCCAGCCTATCCGGAAAAATTTGTGGGACACCGGGTCCTGCAATACCCAGCTCGGTGCCCCATCCAAGGTTGGCGCGCCCGGGAATACGTTAAGCTCATCTCGCAGCGGGGGCAATGCTGCACTGGCAGCTTGATTGGGCAGGGCGATGCTCATATTCCGATCAGCTGCCGAAGGCTGGTGAGTGGTCGTCGCAGCAAGTACATGATCAGCAGCGTGCGATTGCCATACAGTTTGGCGGTACCCTTCAAGCCGATACGTGCCTCGGTATGGATATCCTCAAAACGCGCAACCATGCGGTAGGCCAGAATGCCTTCCGGGGTCAATTCCGCCTGATAACTTGCAAATGTCAGCTCTGCATCTAACGGGCTGTGCGGGCGTGTATTCAGAAACATACGCACACGCGCACCGTTTTCAGTGGCAATCACGTCGGACACTGGCACTCTGACTTCGAGCTCAATTGCCAGCGGATCGGCCAGCATCATAATGCGCTCACCGATACTGACCGGTCTGCCTTCCCATTCGTCCGCGTCATCAAAAATCATCACACCTGCGCGTGGTGCGCGAATTTCCAACCGTGTCAGCAACTCAGTGAGATAACTGGCCTCCGCCTGGCGTTGTTCAACGCGGCCCTGCAAAATAGCCAGGCTGGCGTTGGCGCGACTGTCAAACAAACCCTGCTGTTGGGCCTGCCGAAACTCAGCATCAGCAACCTGCAACGCTTTTTGTGCAATGTCCAGTTGATTGCGAAGACGCGTGCCGTCCATGCTGACCAACAGTTCATCGCTGCTGACTGCCTGATTGGGCTCAACATGTATCCGGTCAATCACGCCGTCAATGCCAGCACGAATCACAAAAGGGTCGCTGGCAATAATCTCGGCGGGCGCCAATGTGGTCTGGGTAACCGGAATCAAACTGATGCCCACAATAACAGCTGCCGCAATCAGCCAGCTTCGACGGTTCTGAGGCCATTTGAACCGCGTTTTTGCGCGGGTCTTTTCCAGTGCCGACCAGGCGTGGCTGATGGTGCCTGCCAAATAGGTAAGCAAGGCCTTATCAGATTCCTGCCACGGTGTGTCGCGCGCCAACAGTAACACCGTGCTTTCACCTTGTGCGCCCTGCTGCAGAGGAACCCACAAGACATGGGCTGGCAACCATTGTTCCCATTCGCGGTTAATATCACCGGGAACCTCGCTTGGTTTTATTTCTGCCAGCTGAGGTTGTCCGGCCGCCAGACTGGTGGCCAAGCGACGTGTCCACGAGGCAAAAGGCGCAGACGGTTCGGGTGTGGCCAGACCCGACACTGCGAGGATCTGGCCATTGATGCCGCCGTTTGACTGCCACAGAATAGCCTGGCGATAAGGACACAGACTGTGCGTTTCATTCACCACGGTGAAACAAAGAGATTGTTTGTCCTGGCAAGTCCGAATGCGTTTTTCAAGTTCAACAAAAATTGCCAGGCTCTGCAGGCGTTTATCCGCAGGCGATGGCTGAGCTGGTTTGCCCGATACTGGCGGCGATTGGCTGGTCATGATCTGGTTGTCCAACAAGGATGGTGCACGTGTAGGCCTGGGTCTGTGAACTGGCAGGTCAAGGATTTAACAGAACAGCAGTTCCACTCATGCCGGCGGTCAATTCAGGGTGGCTACCAACCACCGTACCAAACACTTTGACCGACTGGCTGACAGCATCAATCAAGGCGCCAAGTCGCTCAATACGCGCAGGATACTGCTGACCGGTTTCATCAATCTGCAAACTGAATTCTTGACCAACCCGGAGTTGCGGCAGCCAGCGTGATGGCACCATCATTTCAACATCCATGGACGAGTCGTCGAGCAGGCCGATCAACTCTTGGCCTTCGGCTACAAACTGGTGGGCTTTAACAGACAGCGCAGACACTTTGCCTGAGAACGGCGCGATGATTTCGCAGCGATCTACAATCGCCGACATCAGGGATGCTTCCGCTTCTGCGCCCGCCAGTCGTGCTTCGGCAATGCCTACCTCCAGCACGCTGATGGACCCCAGCCTGTCAAGTTGCTGGTTCACTGTGAGTACCTGACGGGACTCATCTGATAACGCAAGAGCCTTATCAAGTCGTGCCTGATGCAGACTGCAATCCATGGAAAGCAATGTTTGCCCTTCCTGAAATGTCTCGCCTTCTTTCACCGAAATGGTGGCGATACGCCCTGCAATTTCAGCCGACAACAACGTGGATTGTTGCGGCGTGAGCTGCACCCGGATGTCGCTGCGCGGTGTTTGAGCCTGTGCAAGTGGCACAAAAACCAGCAGAACACCCGCCGCAGCAAATAAAAAGGCACAGCTTTTTCGAAGCGTTTGTTTCAACATCAGATTGATATGTCCCCGTTGTTCCAGCGTTCCAGAGCAGACTTGATCTCGACAGCTACGTCGTTGACATCATGGCTCTGTACTTCTTCCGGCAACAGTTCAAGACCCATAGACACATACAGGTTTGCCAGTGACCCTTGAACATCCGCGTAAGCGCGGTAGCTGTTGACCTCGGCATAGATCGCTGCCATCTGTGCGCGGATGCGCTGCAGTTCACTGCGAGCGTTATTATCGGCCGCCTGACTCACGTGTACAAATATGCGTGATTCAATGTCATTGAGCGTTTTTGCCTGCTGGTATGAACTACTGGATTTCAGGAACTGCTGGTGACTCAGGTGAACTTGAGTCAGCGCTGCCATGCTCAGGGACAGACGTCGCATGTCGGTAACATCTTCCGCCGTCCTGGCAGCTCTCAAAGACGATGGACCACTGGCCAGGTTGAGCAGATTCCAGGTTAGTCGTGCGGCAGCATCGGCCCAGGTCTGATTGACCAGGTAGGAGTTGCTGTCCGAGTTGCCGGAGGAGCTCAGGTTCAGGCCAGGGAACATACGCAACAAGGTTTTGCGGGTTTCGCTTGCACTGATGCGCTGTTGATAACGCTCTTCAATCAATTCCGGACGACGCAGCAGCGCCAGTTCTTCCATTTCCTCAATGGTCAGTTTTAATGTGGGTGGCGTCAGATCCGTTTCTTCGGGCAAGGCCAGTTCATAACTTAGTCCCGGCGGCAAACCCATCAACGATGCCAGTTCAGACTTGGCCATCGCCAGATCCATTTCCATGCCTTCAAGTTCACGGATAACTTCCACCAGACCTTTTTGATATTCCAGACTTTCCAGCGGTGGTGTCAGGCGTTGTTCTTCAACGGCACGCGCGTCTTCCAAAGCCTCTTTGGCTTGAACCAGCAATGGCGCTACTTGCTCAAACAGGGGTTCTGCTGTCGCAGCGCGCCAATAAGCATTTCGCACCTGCTGTACAACCTGATTGACCACTCGACGTCGACGTTCCTGAGCGATCAGATACTGATCGGCGTTCTGGCGTGCCTGAAAATAGCTCACACCAAAGTCCAGTATGTTCCAACTTAACGTCAGATTACCCGTCAGAATGTCACGATCCTGGCTGATGGATGGGTTTGTGGACAAGGCACCTGAACCTGTATCACGGCTAAGGTTGAGGTTTTCATTGGAGCGTGACACGTATCCAGAGTTGATTGTCAGAGCAGGCAACATGTCGAAACGTGAACGATGCAACTGGTCGTTGCGCAGCGCCGCTTCCATCAGCATCAGACGGTGTTCGAGGTTGTACTTCAACGCACGTGCCAGCGCTTCTTCCTGGGTAATGGGCCCAGTGATGGCTTCCTGCTGCACAAAAATCAAAGGTCGATCGGCTGCCACAAGGTTGCGCTGTTGTTCCAGTACCAGTGGTTTGGGTGTCACCGCACAGGCGCTTAACAGAACCACTGCGGCAGCAAGTCCTCCCACTCTAACGGCGTTTCGATAATGTCTGGTCATGAGATTGTTGTTGATAACTGTCATCTTGGCCTTTTATTCCCTTGATTTAAATCGTTACGAGTTACGTTTCAGTTGTTGATGTTTGCCAGGCGACAAGTACTTATGCCGCCCGGTCTCCCTGATTTTGTTTTACCTGTTCACGAGGAACGTTCTGGCTGCCTGTGTCGCTATCGCCCATCAATGCAGCGATCAAAGACAGAGCGTGTTCCAACAGGGTGTCTGGTCTGCTGGCCAGTAACTGTTGACGCAAGCCGTTGTGACCACCTTCGTTATCACTCTGTTTTACCTGCTGATTTGCAGGTTCGCCATTGTTATTGTTGTTGGCGTTGGCTGCATCAGCATTTTCCTCGGGTGCTTGCTCGCCGGTATCCCCTGCAGGCGTTTCTTCCGGAGTGGGTTCTACCTGATCGGGATTGGCAGGCTGTTCAACCACCGGGGCTGCACCGTCAGTGGGTAACAGCTCGGTTGTTGCGGGCAGCTGCTCAGCCGAAATTTCCTGCTCGTCGGATATCACTATCGCAAAGCGTGCAGTGGCCTCTGAGCCGTTTGTGTCCCGTGCAATCACGTTGATTTCAACACTGCCAGTGAAGCCCTCGGGCGCCTGACCGGTGAACATGCCGTTGTCCGGATCAAACTGTATCCACGCGGGCAGGTTGCTACCGTCGGCCAACCGTGCTTCCAGCACTACACTGGCCGCGGGGTCGGTGTGCAGGAAGGTTCCCTGCGGAATGCCCACGTTGATCGCTTGATCCGCACGCCAGGTCACGTCAGTTGGTGCAATACCTAACAGCAACGCGTTGGTGCCAGTACCGCCAGCCGTTGCGCCTGCCGCGAGGGTCACTGCGGGCGGACGTGTGCCCATACCCGTCGGGTTGTTAGCATTCAGCACCGGCGTATTTGACGGCGCTGGCTCCGGCGCAGGCGTTAGTGTGACCGGTGCCGGTGGCGTAATCGTCACTATCGGTGGCGGCGTGGGTGCTGGTGCGACCGGTGGCGGTGCGATCACCACGGGCGGTGTCGGCGTCGGCGGAGTGGGCGGCGGTGCCGGTGGTTGCGGGATTGGTACAGGCTCAAAGATCACAACGGTATTGACTACCGAGCGATTGCCTGCTGTGTCCTCTACCGCAACAACGACGCCATACGTGCCGCTGCCTGTGGTGTTGCCGGTTGGAACTGTCAGTGTCCAGGTATTGGTATTGGGGTTATAAACCAGGTTGCCATCACCTGCTGTGTAGGTGATCCCACCTACATTGACCGACAATGTTTCGCCGTTACCAAGAACCGCCGTGCCAGTGATAACCGGAGCGCCAGCGCTGGTAGTAGTTGTTGAAATAACGGGAATAACCGGGTTGGTCTGGTCTATGACTACGGCGGCAAGGGACGCTTCTGGCCCAGTGTTGCCAGCCAGATCTGTTTGTCTGGCCAGAACAGATCCAGCCGCAAAGTTGCCTTCGCTCAGGTTAAAACTGTTGCCTGAGCCAACATTCCAGTTAGCGCCGCCATTGGTTGAATATTCCCAGCTGGCATTGGTTTCAATGCCGGAGACGGTCACCAGACTGTTGTTGGTGACGGCATCGTTGCTGCTTGAGCCTGTGTCGTTGGACAGACTTAAACCCGGCGCCGCTGGATTGGTCTGGTCGACAACAACGGCACCAAGACCTGTTTCGACGCTGGATACACCCGCAATGTTGACTTGACGAACCCGCACTGCGTCAGCGGCATAGTCGGATTCACCCAGCACAAAGCTGTTGCCCTCGCCGGTAATCCAGTTTGCGCCGCCGTCAATGCTGTACTGCCAGGTGGCACCGTCTTCCATGCCAGACACAAGAATCGTGCCGGTGTTGGTGACATTGTCAGTAGCAGCCGCGCCTGTGTCGGTCGCCAGAGTCAAGGTGAGGGCAGATGGCGCCTCGATGGCGAGTACCAGTTCTTCATCACTGGTATCACTGGTTGAATTACCTGCTTTATCCGTGATTGTAGCGGTAACCGAGTACTTGCCATCTGGCAGGGCATTGCCTGGCGGAATGGTCAGCGTCCAGGTATTGTCCGCGCTGTTGTGGGTCAGGTTGCCGTCACCCACGGTATAGGTGACACCATCCACTTCAACTGTCAGTGTACGGTTTTCATCAATTATGCCGGTACCGGTAATGGTGGGTGTCCCATTGTCGCTGATAGCAGGATTGACGCTTGGCACTACCGGTGATGTCTGGTCAATTGTCACAGGGCCCAGAGAAGACTCAGGCCCTGCATTGCCAGCCAGATCGGTCTGTCTGACACGGATGACGCCGTCCGCATAGACACCTTCAGACAGCGTGAAGTTATTGCCATTGCTGCTGATCCAAGACGCTCCACCGTTGACGGAATATTCCCAGGTTGCGGTGGATTCAATGCCACTGACATTGATTTGGCCATTGCTGCTGATCAGATCGCTGCTGCTGATACCTGTATCAGACTCCATACTCATCACGGGTGCCAGCGGCTTGGTCTGGTCGACCACAATGGCACTCATCAGTGTTGGGTTGCTGAGGTTACCAACATGGTCACGTTGACGAACCTGCACAGCGTTGGCGGGATAGCTGGCTTCGGTCAGGGTGAAACTGCTGCCTGTTCCGCTTGTCCAGTTTGTGCCGCCATCGGTGCTGAATTCCCACGTTGCATCAGCCACGATACCACCGACGTTGATAGTGCCAACGTTGGTGACTGCGTCGTCATTTTCGGCCCCTGAGTCAACATCCAGTGATGCAGTCAGTGCTGGCATTGCGGTGGTTTTAACCAGCAATTCATTGCTGCTGTCGTCACTGGTGAAATTGCCGGCTTTATCTGTAATGGTGGCAGTCACATCGTAGGTGCCGTCCGGCAGGCTGTTGGCGTCCGGAATGACCAGCGACCAGCTGTTGCTTGCCGCATCATGGTTCAGACTGCCGTCACCCACTGTGTAGGTCACACCATTCACAACAACGGACAACGTGCGGTTGGCATCCAGTATGCCACTGCCTGTCAGCAACGGTGTGTTGTCATTGGTTTGCAATGTGTCAACGGTTGGGATCACTGGATTGGTCTGGTCGATTGTCACCGCAGCCAGCGCAGACTCCGGGCCCGCGTTACCCGCCAGATCAGTCTGACGAACACGAATTGCACCACTGGCATAGTTGCCTTCACTCAGGGTGAAGCTGCTGCCAGTGCCTGCGGTCCACGAGGCACCGCCGTCTGTGGAGAACTCCCACAATGCGGTTGTCTCGATACCGCTGACATTTACCTGGCCATTGCTGGTGATCAGGTCAGTTGCGCTGATGCCAGTATCGTCAGCCAGGCTCATGACGGGCGCAAGCGGGTTGGTCTGGTCAACAATGATCGCACTCAGAACAGCATGTGCGCTCTTGTTTCCGATCGCATCTGTCTGTCGTGCACGGACAGCCCCGTCGGCATAAACCGCTTCAGTCAGTGTGAAGCTGTCACCGGTGCCTTCGGTCCAGCTGGCACCGCCGTTGGTGCTGTACTCCCATGTGGATTTGTCAGCAATCCCCGATACATTGACCAAGCCTGTGTTGGTGACCGCATCCGTAGTGCTCGCACCGGTATCCGTGGCAAGTACAAGATTCGGTGCAGCAGGCGCTGTGGTGTCAACTATCAGCTCATCATTGGTACTATCAATAATCGAATTGCCCGCCAGATCAGTAATGGTAGCAGTGACAGAGTAGGTGCCATCGGCCAGTGCGTTGCTTTCCGCAATGGTCAGTGACCAGCTGTTACTTCCCGCATTGTGGCTGAGGCCGCCATTGGCAACGGTATACGTGACGCCGTTAACGTCCACGGACAGTGTCCTGTTGGCATCGAGAACGGCACTACCCGTCAGCGTTGGGGTGCTCTTGTTGGTCGTCAGACTGTCGACTGTAGGTGCAACCGGTGTGGTTTGATCGATGGTAATCGCGCCGAGAGAGACGTCGTTACCAATATTACCGGCCAAATCGATCTGTCGGGTACGTACCGCGCCGTCGGCATAGCTGCCAGCGTCGAGTGTGAAACTGTTGCCTTTGCCTTCCGTCCAGCTTCCACCGCCATCAGTTGAATACTCCCAGCCTGCATTGATCTCCAGCCCTGAGACGTTGATCTGCCCATTACTGGTGATCAGGTCGCTGTTATTGATGCCGGTATCTTCTGCCAGGCTGATGGTCAGTTCCGCAGGCTTAGTCTGATCCACCTGCATGGCGCCCATGTTGGTGGATGTGCTGTTATTGCCGGCAACGTCAGTCTGCCGCACGCGGACATTGTTTGAGGTATACGTGCCCTCGGTCAGCACGAAGCTGGTGCCCGTGCCGGTAGTCCAGTCAGTGCCGCCATTGGTGCTGTACTGCCAAGTGGCGTTGGCTTCGATACCACCCACGTTGACAGTACCGTCTTTGGTAACAGCGTCAGTCCCGACGGATCCGGTATCGTTGACAAGCACCGCGGTGGGAGCCGAGGGCGGTGTGGTGTCAATTTTTGCGGCGTCGTTGCCCTGGTTGCTGACGTTGCCGGCGAGATCAGTGACGGTCGCCGTGACGGTGATTGTGTTCCCGTCACCTGGAGACGCAAACGTCGTGGTGACTTTACGGTCTGTAATCTGTCCGCCTGTCAGCGTAATGCTGTTGGTGGTTGTGCCGTTGGACACCTTGACCACATCGCCGGCGACCAGGCCTGCGGGCAAGCTGATTTCCACATCAACAACGCCAATCAGTTCAGCCGTGTTGATGTAACCATCATTGTTGGCATCTTCAGTGATAGTGACTGTCGGAGCAGCCGGTGCTGTTGTATCTATAACAAGCTCATTGGTGGTGCTGTCGCTTGTTGCATTACCTGCTGTATCAGTGACGGTTGCTGTGACGGCATAAGTGCCTTCTGCCAGCGCTGTTGGGATAGTCACTGACCAGTTGCCGCCAGTGACGCTCAAGCCATTTGCCGTGGTGTACGTGGCGCCACCTACCGTGACGGACAATGACTCACCAGAACCCAGTGTGACCGTGCCGGTCAGTGTTGGGGTGGTGTCATTGGTGGTCAGCGCAGTCACTGTCGGAGCAGCCGGGTTGGTGCTATCAACCGTGATCGCGCCCAATGACGCATTAGCACCGGTGTTGCCAGCCAGATCAGTCTGACGAACCAGTACATCGCCGTTAGCATACGTGCCTTCAGCCAGCGTGAAGCTTGAACCAGTGCCTGTGGTCCAGTTGGCGCCACTGTCGATGCTGAACTGCCAAGTGCCATTGGTCTCAATGCCAGAGACATTGATCTGGCCATTGCTGGTGATCTGATCGGTGCCACTGGCACCAGTGTCAGCCTGCAACGTCAGTGTGGGCGCAGCCGGGTTGGTCTGGTCAAC
>JAUYSM010000054.1 GCA_030696315.1 Pseudohongiella sp.
CTTGAACAGACTTTTCCTTTCCAGGACTTGCTCGATTCTGGAAAGTGACTCATCCAGAACAACCCAATCACCCACTGCAGGCCTGTCGATCGCTGCTGATTTTTGCAAGGTAAGCGACAGTTCTACAATTAGCTCACCAGATTCACAGACAACCGTGGTTCTGGAACGCTGAACTGCTGTCACGCGCCCGAGTCGTGTTTCCACTATACCAGGGTCGGTCAGTTGGCTGATAAAAAATGGGACGAGCCCGAGGCTCTGTAATTTCTCGCTCATGTTGTGATGCGCAAACCCATTTTAAGGATGCGATTCCCCGCGATCCAATGCCTCTGCCTTGAGGCGTTCAACCAGCCAGACTTTGATAATTGATTGGCGTGTTAAGCGTTGGAGAGACCCAGATCATCGATAATGTCTTCTTTGCCATCATCAAACTTCTTGTCGAAATCTTAAGCTTTCATAAAGCATCATCGCAAACTCGAACTCAACCATGAGTATAAATTATTCCTTTTTTACTAAGATGACAAGATAGGGGCTTTCATGCAGGCGGTAGCCCAGGGCTCTGCACTTCTGGTTATAGTTGATCGCTAGAACTATTGCTGGCGCAATTGCGGCAAATTGAACCGCAAAACGTTTCAGCGGAAACGCTTTCTGGAGTACGTGGAGATTCAGGTCTGCAAGAAGTAATTTTTGTTGGCAGAGGCGCCCGATCAATCTTCAATGACCCAAAGCCCTTGCCGTTTAAGTTCAGCCAAAGAATCCAGCATCCCCTGCAACACCTCCGCAGAATTCCCTTCCCAGTCTTCCACCACTTCCACAAACTCTAGCGGATGACTTGTGCGATAGGACCGTGTTGGATTACCGGGGAATCTTTTATTGGTGAGATTTGGATCATCCTCAAATGGCCCGGTAGGCACAACCACGTAAATATAACCCCGACCCTCCTCGCCGGACAGCGAGACCGCAAGCTCGGCGCCCCAGATTGCAGGTTCCATGTTGGCAGAAAAGTAAACGTGCTTAAGCGTGCGTCCATTCTCGAAGTGCGAGGAGTAACCGGTTACCAGCAGGTCACCTGTCGACAATCTGGCTTTAGTGCCGTGATAAAACGGTCCCTGAACCTGATGGCAGTTTTCATGTGAAACGGGAGTCCAATCATCTGATATGTTTCGTTCCTTTTACTTTTAAATCGTTCCTTGCAATAAAAACGTTCCTTGCAATCGTTAATTCATGGAGTGAAAACCGATCACGTTGCCTTCAGTGTCTTTAACCAGCGCGCAGAAACCGTGCTCACCTATGGACGTTTTTTCCTGGAATATACTGCCACCGTTTGCGGCCGCTCTGGAGGCCTGTACTCCACAATCATCGCAGCCGAAATACACCAGGGTTCAGCCCGCGCCGGGAGTAAAACCCTCCATTTTGACCAGCATGCCGCCCGCACCGAAGGTGCTCATGCCACGCTCTTTGTCCATGGGCAAGAACCACATATCCATCTCCACATGCAACAGGAATGTGTAGCGCATCTGTTGCTGTGCCTGCGAGGCAACCAGCGGATTTACAGCGAACAGTGCGGACACTTTGTCAGGATGCTGATGACTGTAAAGCAAACCCAGCGCGCCTCCCCACGAATGGCCCACCAGAACTATCCGGCTTTGGTTAAGGCGCTGTCGCAGATGATCAACAACCATATCCAGATCTGTGTCTGCTGCGAGAACGCCAAGTGCGGCAACAGAGAAAGTCCCATTGCCCAGCAATCCTTCAAATTGCTCACGCTCCCCTAAAGAAGGCCCTACTCCCACAACATTAGTGTACAAAAATTCCACAATCTCTCTGTGGGATGCAGAAGCGCCAAGCCTCGCATTAATGGCCAGACCCATCAGTTGCTCATAAGACATGCCACCGTCGAGTAGTGAGATACCGATGCCTGCATACTCGCTGTTCGTTACCGCGCTGCGCCCAAAGACGGCACCAAGTACTTTGGCCGCAGTACCTGCATGCCCATCAATATCCAATGCCAAACCCTTGTCAGCGAAATGATTCCACTCTATCTGAGTTAAGGTATCCGAGCCCTCTGAGCCGCTTTGATCAGTAACTTTTCATCGACCGGGCTCCTGCCAGCTCACATTAAATTGTGAAATTGCTCCGGAGAACAGCGCCTTATCCAGGCCACCACCACCATTCAACACATCATCCCCCTGAAGACCTTTAAAGGTGTGATTACCCAGGCCGCCATACAAAGTGTCGTTTCGGGAGCCTCCAATCAGTGACACAGGATTGTTGAATCCTTGCCACGCTGGTTCTAGTGCCTTGAACTCTACCGGTAATGCATAGACGCGGGTCTCTCCATTTTCGATACCAACCCATATCAGGCGCCAATTGCGAGGCTGTCGCCACGACAAAAGTGCCATCAGCCTGATGCAGATAAGCGACTGGCAGATTCGGTGGTGCCGTGGTGATCCCTCGTGAGTCCAGAGTAAAATCCATTCTGCCATCGTTATTGAGGTCAGCAAAACGAAGGAACTGAACCCACTGCTGGGACTGCTTGTCTTCCTGAGAGGGTATTCCGTCACTGCGCGCAGATGCATCAGGGATATAAAATTGGGTTTTGTCGATGAATTGTTGTGCGCCCTGATTTTCGAGCACCTGCAACTCCCACCCTCCAAGCAGCACATCCCTCTGATAGGCAATGATAAGATCCATCAAGCCATCAAAATTGACATCCATAGCCTGGATTTCATAGGTCAGGTAGGTAGCACCGCTCTGAGATGGTAGCGGTAGTGATGTCACCGGACCCTGCGAGAATCCCCCCCAGTATTCCATAACATCTGCACGGGTCTTGGTGGGCTGCTGGTTGAAAATGCAGGTCCGATGATCAGATCAACTCGACCATCCTGATTCAGATCTGCGAGCTGTGCAGAGGTCAAAGGGAAACGATCGTTTGCTGCAAGGGAAAATCCACCATTGCCATCACCAAAAATCATAAGACCCGGCTGGGCAACAGGGCCATTATCCCCGGGATAAGTTCCACCTGGAACCAGATAGTCATCAGCTCCGTCTCCATCCAGATCGACAGTATATGTCTGGGAGATCCAGCGCGGCGGGTACTGAGACGTAATCGGTGATATCTTCAAGCTACCGACTTCGAACAGATTGGACATGCTCCATACCTCACGATATTTTTTTTCGAATCATTGGGTGGATTGTTTAAATAACAGGGCAGTTATCTTGTCGTTCTTACTACAGAGCGTGTAATCCCCTTGCATGGACACTCCCGGTTTTCCAAACTGTCAACGAGTATGAGAATAGGTAAAGATTGCACCCTTACATTCGGGATTTTTTCTTAGGTTTTAGCACTGCCCCTGACGGAATGTGCTAGCCTGTGCCCCAATCGTTTTCTCGCACTCATTCTACTTTTCTGCGCCATATATCAATTGAGCTCTTTCTAATCAGCATGGTCGTACGTGTCCGAAATATACCGTCCGTGTAATCGGGGTAGAACCCGGCGCTGATTTTTATGGTCAGCGATACGCTGATAGCTGTCAGCCGGTTTGTGTCGCCGTTTGATTATTCTGGCATCGCTGTGATGTTGACTTATTATGTTGCTCAATTGTTGATTTGTATTGGCATTGTCCGGTCGTCCCGCTAACACAACCCGTGGTCGCAAGGAGAGGAGGGCATGGCTGGACAGCCTCCGATTGTTCCCTATATTCTGGTTCACGAATGGTGGAAACACCCTACTATCGTGAACTTTCTGAATGACAATATCAGACACTACAAAAGCGCCGGTGCAACTTTCCTGCGACATCGAACAAATACACAACTTGTGGGACACACTCGCGGACTCCGATACCTCGCGTGTCGACGAAACCCGCACGTTGCTGCTGGAAGGATTGTGTAAGTTAGTAGGGGCGAAGAGTGCTGCTCTGGTTGGTCTGGTGCGCATGAGTTCGTCTTGTCCGTCTGATGCTCTGAATGGCTGGCGCCTGCGTCTGGCCCATCATCTGTATCCCACCCCAGAGCTTCTGGAGGCCGCGCGTATACAAAGGCGCCTGGTCGAAGAAGGCCGTTATGATGCCACCGTCATTGCCAATCTGCGTGGCGCAGGAGTCTTCCGCGCCAATCGTCTGTGTGACCTGGTACCTTCTGAATGGTTTGAGGGCGACTATTACCGCGACTGGTACCTGAATCTGGATCGCCTCGATTGTGTGTGGGTTTGTGTCCCCGTCAATGAGCAAGTGGAGATCGGTTACGGAATTTACCGCACCTGTGCACAACAACCCTTTACCGAGTGCGAACGCGACACCCTGGCGTTTGCACTGCGCGGACTGCGCTGGTTACACCGTCAGCAAATGCTCAACTACGGACTGCAATTGGCGACTGATCCGCTGACGGATCTGGAGCAACGTATTCTGGCTCTGCTGCTTGGCGGCAGGGCAGACAAGCAGATTGCCGCCGAGCTGCAGCAGAGTCCCTACACCACACAGGAATATGTCGCCCGCCTGTTGCGTAAATATGGCGCGCCTAATCGGGCCAGCCTGATTGCACTGTGGCTGGGCAAGGCCAGCTGACAAACACAATCCCCGCCAGACTTTTCAGACGAGCCCATCAGCATTCCTCCCATAAGGAGTCCCCTGATATCAGGGGTTTATCCCTGCAAGCCAATGAATGCATCATCCCGCGACAGACCATCATCAGGTGGCCTTGTTTATTGCAACGGGAATCAGTGCATGAACCATGTCTTTCGGCTTGTTTTTAATCACTCACGTAAATGCTGGAGTGTTGTGCCAGAGCAGGCGGTAGCACGCGGCAAAAAAGCCAGCGCAGGCAGCGGACGACGCGCTGCGCGAGTTGCATCATTGGCCGTGATTGGCGTGTTTGGCACAGCACTTTCAAGTGACGCGCTGGCCGAATGCAAAACGCCACAGCAGTGGCTGGCCGGCGCCAGTACCTATTTCACGCCGGCATCTTTGCTGCCCCCGGGCATCGCCAGTATGTCGCGCACGCAGTTTGCCGGGTACAACATCGACTGGCGCGGAACCACCGGCGCACGTGGGCAGCCGGGGCAGAATATGCCGTCTGCCTGGATGGATCACTATTGTGAAAGCAACCCGCCGGTGCCACAGAGTCAGGACCTGTCGGTGTTTATCCAGGGTGGCAAGGGCGGCAATGGTGTGCAGGATACAGGCAACGGTGGTGATGGTGGCCGTGGTGGGGACGGCGGTGACATCTTCCTGGGCGTCCTGGAAAACAATGGCGTGATTGCCACCACTGCCAATGGCCGTAATGCACTGAACGCGGTCAGCCGAGGTGGTGATGGTGCTGTCGGCGGGAGTGCCGGCGCCTTTGGTACCCGCGGCGGCAGTGGTGGTAATGGCGGCAACGGCGGTGTGGTGTCGTTGCTCAACGTCGGCACTTTGCGCACCAGCGGCGCGGATGCTGATGCAATCTACGGTCTCAGCGAAGGCGGCACCGGCGAGCGCGGTGGCAACGGATCATGGATTCCCTGGAGCAGCGCCGGCACCGGTGGTGGTGGCGGTAACTCAGGTTCCAAAGTCATGGCGACCAACCTCGGCACGCTTTCTACCTCGGGCATCTCCAGCGACGGTATCCATATTCGTAGTGTAGGGGGTAACGGCGGTACCGGTGGTATGCGCATTAACACCGGAACCGGTTCGGTCGCCATCGGCGGCGATGGTGGCAATGGTGGTAATGGCGGTGACGTCAGGGTGTTGAACAAAGGCGCGGTCACCACAGTCGGTGATCACGCCGATGCGGTTTCTATCCAGTCGGTTGGTGGTGGAGGAGGTGACGGCGGCAAGGCAATTTCGGCTGGTGCCTTCTCGAGTGTGGCTATCGGCGGCAGTGGCGGCGGTGGTGGTTCGGCGGGCATTGTTGAGGTGGTCAACGAAAACGGCAACATCCGCACAACCGGCCGGGATGCGATGGGCATTCGTGCGCAATCCATTGGCGGTGGTGGCGGCAATGGTGGCAACGCCATCGCGGCATCGGCGGGTGTCTACGTGTCATCTTCAACGGCGCTGGGCGGTTCGGGTGGCTCGGGCGGTAACGGGGCATTGGTGCGGATAGCGAGTTTCGGGCAGTCCAGCATCGTCACGGGTGCTGATCTGGGCGAACGTTTCCGTACCGCCGTTGATATCGCCAGAGTCGATCCTCTGGCCGCCGCGCGATATAACTACGCCACCGGCATCGGGGCGCACGGCATCTTCGCGCAAAGCGTTGGCGGCGGTGGCGGCAGCGGCGGAAGTGCTATTGCCCTGTCTGCGGCTGTGGGTGACACCTTTGCGCTGGCTGTGTCTACAGCATTGGGAGGCAAGGGCGGCGAGGGCGGCAACGGAGGCGAGGTACAGGTTATAAACTCGGACGCTACGATAGCTACCTATGATCGTTATTCACATGGCATCCTGGCCCAAAGCGTGGGTGGTGGTGGCGGCAGTGGTGGTGACACCATTTCGGTCGCTGCTGCTGGCAGTGGTGGAACCAGTGGCAGTGTCAACGTTGCCATGGGTGGCACCGGGGGCCGGGGCGGCAGCGGCAATACCGTCATGGTAGAAACCGGCATCGCGCTCACAACGTTTGGTGCCGGATCTCATGCGGTGCTGGCTCAGTCCATCGGCGGTGGCGGCGGAAACGGCGGCAGTACCCTGGATGTCGGTGTTGGTATCGGCACCAACGCGCTGGCACTTGGCGTCAAACTGGGAGGCACAGGCGGCAGTGGCAACAGTGGCGGTACGGTGCAGATTAATCCCAATGCGACCAGTCCCAAGCGCACTACCATTACCACGCATGGTGATGTGGCCAACGGAATCCTGGCACAAAGTATTGGTGGCGGCGGTGGTGTCGGCGGGGCGGTGAACAGCTTTGCGGTCGGTTTGCAGTACGGTGAGGGCGTCGCGGCGACCTCCGCGTTTAACCTTGGTGGCAGCGGTGGCACCGGTGGTAAGGGCGGCACAGTGTCGGTCAACTACGACGGGCGCATGAATGTGTGGGGCAACCTGTCATCGGGCATCCTTTCCCAGTCTGTTGGCGGTGGTGGTGGCAGTGGCGGCAATGTCTCGTCAGTCTCAGTAGCGTTATCGCTTAACCCCAATGTAGGTACGGGTACGGGTAAAGATGCGGTTTCAGATAAAGGCGGCGCCATCAATGCCACGGTCAACATGGGCGGCAGTGGCGGCTCAGGTAACGAAGGGGGGCAGGTACAGACCCGACTGGGGAGCAACAGCAATATCAGTGTCCACGGGATTATGTCGAGCGGAGTTTTTGCTCAAAGCATCGGTGGCGGTGGTGGTAACGGCGGTGATGCACGTGGCTGGTCTGTGGCGGGCTCCATGTTTCCCGGCTCAGCCCTCACAGACAATATGGCGTACAAGGTGTTCCAGCAAATCGCCGGCATCGTGTCCAAAAAGCCCGGTGATTCGGAAAAATCGCAAAACAGTCTGAACCTGAACTTCAATTTGGGAGGTGCAGGCGGTTCGGGCGGCCACGGCGGTCAGGTGCAGGTCAACACGGCCGGCACTATCAGCGCTGCCGGGCCATCATCGGTTGGCGTGTTTGCGCAATCCATTGGGGGTGGTGGCGGCAGCGGCGGTCAGGCCATCGCGGATGGACTTAATGGCGTGGGTTCCTGGAATGTCAGTGTCAGCATGGGTGGTTCCGGCAATGTCGGTGGTAATGGCGGCGCTGTCTGGGTAACTAACACTCCCGATGTCGCCCCGGTATCCATTAACGTGCGCAATGATTCGTCCATCGGCATTCTGGCCCAGAGCTTGGGTGGCGGTGGCGGTAAGGGCGGTGCAGCGGCGGCCACACCCGGTGAAACCGCACTGCCCATCCCCATTGTTGGCGGCCTGACCACCAATCAGTCGTTAATGTTCAGTATCGGCGGAAAAAGCGGGGCGGGCGGCAACGGCGGCGAAGTAGCCATTTACACCGGAGCCAACATCCGCGCTGACGGCGCCGGCACGATTGGCATCATGGCGCAGAGCGTAGGCGGTGGCGGCGGCGTGGCCAGCACTACAGCAGCCTCCGGAGGTTTGTTCAATTTGGGCTACGGTGGCAGTGGCGGCGCGGGGGGCAATGGCGGGCTTATCAAGCTAGCCAATTTCAACATTACTACCACTGGCAGTAATGCCAACGGGATTCTGGCTCAAAGCATCGGGGGTGGTGGCGGTGCTGGCAGCATCACCAATGCCGGTGGCGGTGCAGTCTCGATCAGTCTGGAAGTCGGTGGACAAGGCGGTGCTGGTGGTAACAGCGGCAACGTCAACGTGGGCTGTGCTGACGAATACACCAACTGGGCCAACTGCGCGGGCAGCGTCAACACTAGTGGCGCAACTGCGCACGGTGTACTCGCCCAGAGCATCAGCGGTGGTGGCGGTAATACCCAGGTGTCCAAAGTGAATCTGTCAGCAGACATCAAGAGTTTTAATGTCAATATCAAGGGAAATGCCAACAACGGCAACAGTGGCCATGTGCTGGTGCAGGACTCGGCGGCTTCGCGTTTTGATATAAGGACATCCGGCGCTGGCGCCATCGGTATTGTGGCGCAGTCACTCAGTGGCGGTGGCAGTAATCTGCAGTACGATTTTGATCTCTCCCGTATTACGTTTAATGCCAGCAAGCTGGTGCGCCCAAGCAATGCAGCTGGCGGCAATAATGCCGGCGCTGAAGTCAATCTGTCGGGCAGCGTGGTTACCACAGGTGCAAACGCCCATGGCATTTACATGCAGAGTCTGAGTGGTGCTGTCACCGCGTTTGGTACCGACGGCCAGAGAGTGCTCACAGGATTTGATCAGTTCGCCAACGGGCAGATCAAGGTTTTCACCCGCCCCGGCAGTGTAATCAACACTCAGGGCAGGGGCGCTTACGGTATTGCAGCGGTCAGCAACTACGCCAGTAGCACGGGTCAGGCGCAATGGCTGCAGCTGCAGGGCGGCATCAGCGTCACCGGGCAGGATGCCTGGGGTGTGAATATACTCAACGGCGATACCAGTGCAGCCTGGAACCGCAACACCGATTCGCGCGCTACCGTCGAGGTCTACGCAAGTATCACGGGGCAGGCCAATTCAGCCGGCGGCGTGGCCATGCAGAACTACCAGGGCCAAAACCAGCTGTTTATCAAACCGGGCGCTTCGGTGCAGATGCAGGGCAGAACCGGCACCGGCCAATGTCCGTCCATTGGTTGCCTGAGTGTGTCCATGCTCAGCCCGGTTAAAAATCATCTGATTATTGATGGTGGCGGCAGCATCAGCGGAGGTACTGCGCGGCTCATCGGGGGTGGCGAGAACATCGTGGACATTCACGGTACCTTGAGTGGTATTCCCGCAACCGACAGTCAGGGTGCTTATACCGTGTATCCCAACCCGGCGTTGCGTGTTGAAGGCGGTGTCTCAACAGTCACCGTCAGCGCGTCAGGCAGGATCAATGGAGGCATCGAAGCGCCGTCTGGCAGTGGCTCAATTTCCAACAGAGGAAGCATCCTCGGCTCCATCAATGCGCCGGGCATGACCTATTCCAACTTCGGTACTCATGTGCTCAAGGTTTTTGGTGATGGTAGGTACAGCGACAGCGTGACGGCGTCTGCTATCAATGCGCCTTCAGGTGGCAAGTTCAAAGTGGAGCTGGCTTCACTGCCCAACGGCAACTTCACGCCAGTCAGGTTGATGACAGGGCGTTTTGGTTTTACCAGCGACCCGATGGCACCGGCCGGTGCGGGCACCCAGCTGACCATTAACTACCAGACTGACAGCAGCGGAAATAATGTCGCAGTGCTGACCAATGTGCGCGTTGGATTTATGGGTGCAGGCCTGCCACCGCAATTGGGCGCTGCCATTCAAGTCGCTGAAGATCAGGCGAACTCCGGGGTAGATGACGATAACAGCAGCGATCTGCCAACCAACCCGTCCGACTCCGTGCTGTATGACCTTCTGCTGGATATGGCCAATGAAGACGACACCTCCACGCTGGAAGCCTTGCTCACCAACTTCTCGCTGGGCTATTCCGACGCCACACTGTCGCTGGCATCAGCCTGGTACGCAGCCAACCACATGCAAAGTTGTGGTGACTACAAAGTTGCCAGTACCAGTGCCATTGAACAGGGCGACTGCAGTTGGGCCAAGCTGGCCTATGACGACATGGAGCTGGGTGAGGGTGCGCAGAGAGGCAATAGCTGGGGCCTGAACGCTGGTATGCAGCGTCAGATCCGGGATCATATCTACGTCGGAGTGAGCGCCGGCCTTGCCAACACTGACTACGCCAATTTTGGCATCGCACGGTCGGAAGGCCACCGCTTTACGCTCGGCGGCATCGCCAAATACGTCAACGGCAATGTCTTTGGTGCTGCATCCGTGCTGGGTGGTTTCTCGCGCGCCGATGGCGAACGTGCCATCACCGTGCCCGGACTGGAATCCACTGCAAAATCAGAAAGGGAGACCTGGATACTCTCAACACGTCTGCGTGGTGGCTACAATTTTTCGCTTGATCAAGGCTTCAGCATCACACCATCGCTTGAGCTGAATGTGCCAGTGGTGCGTGACAGCGGCTACCGGGAAAGGAACGGCGGTGAATTCAATATGGAAGTGCTGTCCAGCACCAACGTAGTGCCTGATTTGTATCCCGCAATCCAGCTCAGCAGACAGTTCAATGTCAGTGAGCGCAGTGTGCGCGGCTGGGTGGAAGTGGGCCAACGTTTGCGTTTTGGTGACGATCTGAACTCCCGTGTCCGTATGCCGGACGGTTTTGCCCCGGAAGCAGTCACTAGTCTCGATTACGATCCCGGCAAGACCTCGACCATATGGAGTACTGGGCTGCTGATTGAGAATGGCGAGCGGCTGGAAGTGCGCGTGATGTACGAGAACGAAAGTGGCAGCGGCGTAAAAAGCCAGAGCGGCAGCGTGAAGTTTGCCTGGAATTTCTGAGTTAAGGCTGTCAGGCTACCAATGACGGTTGTCATTGGTAGCCTGACAATTGCTGGTTACTCTACGCCAATGAGTTGTGAAATATCACTGCGGCAAAGAAAAACCGGCAAACTCAGATCATAGGTAATCGCCGCAATACGCGTACCGGCCACGGTAACAAACCCTCCGCCAAACGCCCATGCAGCCGGTACTTTTGCGGCGCGAAGTAGCAGGTACACCACAATGCCTGCGATAGCGGCATCCGTCACCGAACGCGTCATCGGTCCCGCGGTGTCCTGATCTGCGGTGATGGGAATGAATCCCCAGCGGCTTATCCTCCCAACCGTTGGCTTGATAGCCGCCAGCATATTGGCGTTGGCGGGAGAGAGGATTGAGCCGGAGGTTTCGATGCCCACATTGGCCGCCCAGAAACTCATCACCGTGCCGATGCCCGAACTCGAACCACCCACCCCCATCACGGGCCTGCCATCATCCGAGCCTTGCCGCGGGTCACGACGGGGATCGTAAGGGTTCAGCCCATAGCCGCCAATCGCACTGTAGTTGCCCGGCATGCCAGACCCGAGAAAATTAGCCAGTTCAGTCATCACCGTCTTGGCAATAATGATGGCACCCGCGTTGCGCAGATTGGTGGTCAGCGTGGCCTCGTAGGGCGGCACAAAATCACGGAACACCAGGGCGCCGCCGGTGGTCGGCATGTCGGTGGTGTGGATGTTGTCTTTCAGGGCAACTGGAATGCCATGAAGCGGCCCACGTACGTGTCCCGCGGCGCGTTCTGCGTCGAGCCGGTCAGCGTCCGCCAACGCGTTCGGATTGATCGCGATCACCGCGTTAACCCGTTCCTCGTAGAGCGCGATACGAATGAGATACTGTTCTACCAGTTCACGGGATGTCATCTGGCCGGATTCCATGGCCTGTTGCATCTCGGGAATGCTTGCTTCCAGCACGGCAAATGGCTGGTCGTTGCTGGCGGCGTTGAGGGGCTGATTGGATGTGAATATGAGCAGGAGTGCGGCGGAGAAAAGCTTGGGGGTGGTGCTTCGAGAAGGGTGCCAAACATGTCTGAAGAAACGCTGCTGCGATGTCACAAATCGGATCTTACAGTGTTTGTGTTCATGGTCGTACCGGTGCATAAATTGTTCAACCCATTGCCTGCCAAGAGAAGTATGACCAGAAAAATACTCCGAAAAGCGTTTCCGCGGAAACGTTCTTTTGTCATCGCCGATTTTGGCTCCCAGATAGACCAAGACCAGATCGCCTTCTTCATAGGTCGGCATTTGGCCGAAACGTTGAAGAGCGCGATGGGCGTCGTCCTTTAATGCGCTGAAGGAGATAAGGCGAACATCATATTGCTGGCCAACCTCTTCAAACGCCCATCGCACGGTCATGTCACGCGCAAGGCCTTGGCCGCAATCAGGGGATTGTTCAAATGCGGTGATGGTTGGGGGCATTAGAAGCTCCTGCGTGGATTGTCTGTTTGTTTTGTTTAATCGAATGAGACAACGCAGGATCGACAGACTCGATTGTCGGTGATTCAGTGACATCGATCAGACTGGCCCTGATTGGGCTCGACACCTAAGCAGCTGCGCAATCCCGTAAAAAGAAAGCCTTGACATAGTCTGCCATGGTGCTAATTTATCCGCATTGTGCGTATTTATTAGCACATAGAAATTCTTGCCAGTTACTCGATTCAGTAATGGTGATCCAAGCAAGCGAGACCAACATGACTCAAAACGATCCACTAAGCCGCCGGGAACGGCAAATCATGGACATCCTGTATCGCCTGGAGAAAGCCAGTGCCAAGGAGGTCATGGAAGGAATGGAAGACGCACCAGGTTATTCTTCCGTTCGCACTTTGCTCAGCAAACTGGTGGAAAAGGGCCACATCGGTCATCAGGAAAGTGGTTTCAAATACATATATTTCCCGCTGGTTGCGCGGGAAAAGGCATCGCAGTCTGCTCTTGGTAGTGTTGTCAAAACTTTCTTTGGTGACTCGCCATATCTGGCGGTAAACACCTTGCTCGACATGTCGATCAAGGACCTGTCAGAGGATGAAATAGAGCAATTGAACGAACTCATACGCACGCGCAAAAACAAAAAAGACAAATAAGCGATAGCGGCCCGATAGGAGCCTGCCATGGACAAGCTGTTCGTTCTAAACGAAATGGTCACCCTAGCCACCATGCTGGACCTGCTGCTGAAATCAGCGGTGATACTAAGCGTTTTTTTGCTGCTGAACCTGCTGCTCGCAAAACGCATCAGAAGTCACACGCAACATCAGCTCTGGATGAATGCGTTCCTGTGTCTTGTATTATTGCCTGCGTTGCCAACGCTGATCAATCAAACCGCGCCGCAGCTGGCAAATACAGGCGCGTGGTTCGAAATCATCGTTACACCGGAGTCTATGGCCAATGTGCCAAGCGCTTCCAATTACTCGTGGCTGCTGACTCTGTATTTTTTACCAACGCTCTGGTTGATCATAAAAATGTGTGTTGCGCTTATTCACCTTCGCCGCATTCAACGGTACTCAGAACCATTGACGTGCACCGCAACCCAAGGCTTGTTAAGCGACCTTGCTAAAGAGATAGGCATCACACGTTCCGTTGTACTCAGACGCAGCCACCAGATCAGCTCGCCCATGTCGTTCGGCCTGTTAAGGCCACATATCATTTTGCCAGCGCAATCACATGATTGGTCGGTATCAGTGATGACGGATGTGTTGTTGCACGAGCTCAGCCACATTAAACGCCTGGACTGGATTACCATGCTGCTGGCATGGTTTGTCGCTGCCATCTACTGGATCAATCCTTTGGTCTGGTTTGCCCTCAAACGTCTTAATGATGAAGCTGAAAACAGTTGTGACTCGGCGGTGCTGCTCGCGGGTCGCAGTGATACTGACTACGCAGAAAGTCTGCTTAGCGTGGCGCAAGCCTGTGTTTACTCCGGCCAAAGCAAGCGCCCTGAGATACTGCCGGCGCAAATGATGCTGGACCGCAGCACCTTAAAAAACCGAATCCATCGCATACTTGAGGAACACAATATGAATACGTCCGACAGTAAAACCACCAGTCACGTTAAAACATCACTTGCTCTGATGTTATTGGTATCGGCTGCGACATTGTTTGGCATTGGCGGCGCACAGTTTGTGTCAGCGCAACAGCCCAGCCTGATTCTGGAAATTGAGGCGGACAGTGAGATGATTCCGACGAACAATGTTGAGCCGGTGTATCCAACCAGAGCGTTCCAGCGGAAGGTCGAAGGATGGGTGCAAGTCAAATTTACTGTTACCGCTGCAGGTACGGTAGATCCACAGTCCGTTGAAGTCGTTGACTCGGAGCCGCGCGGGATGTTTGAAAACAGCGCCATAAAAGCTACCCCCGAATTCACGTTCAATCCAAGAATTCGCAATGGCTTGCCCGTGGAAGTGCCGAATGTGCAGTATGTGTTCCGCTACCTGGTGTCGGAGGAGCCGGAGCAGCAGGCTCCCAGATAGACCACTAACAGTTATTTGGGATATCGGACAGTTCTAATCGGCGACATCAAGCTCAGGAAGAGAATCTTGAAATCGAACGCCAGCATCAGCGGAAGGATTATTCTATGGCGATAGAAGGGATGGGCTCGGGTTTGTGAGTCGACTGGTATAAGCGCTGCCCAATACAGCAGCTGACGCATTCGTTTCAGCCGACGCGATTTCCAGTGCGCTATAACAACTGGTGTGGGTTGATGTGTATCAAAGGTGTCCGCGCTTCATTATGACAAAGTGACATTCTGGAAGTCTGTGTACTTGGAGCTCGCCCATGCAGATCGGTCTACATTCGACAGAAGACCACGTCGTGTCAACCAGGCGCATCTTCATTCCAAAATCCACAGACCTCACAATCGAGGCTGCACAGTGATCTCCCGGCGCACGCTGTTAACTTGCCTCGGCGGCCTGGCACTCGGGGCTGGGGCTTGGGGAACGGGTGCCTATCGAGCCACAATGGCGGCGGCAGAAGCACGCATCGTCAAGCGTAGCAGCATCTTTCAATCAAGCGCGGGGGCACTCGAATACGCCGTTGCAGGGTCCGGACCGCCGCTGATGATGATCCACGGGACGGGTGGCGGTTTCGATCAGGGGCTTCTTTTTGCTCATGGTCTTATCGAGGCGGGGTTCCAGGTCATTGCGCCTTCGCGCTTTGGCTATCTGCGCAGTGCCTTCCCTGAGGATGACTCACCCGCGCACCAGGCGGATGTGCTCGCGGAATTACTCGACTATCTCGAGATTGACCAGATCGCGGTGGCGGGGGGCTCGGCGGGAGCGCTCACATCAGCAGAATTCGCACTGCGCCACCCGGAGCGTTGTTCGCATCTCGTGCTCATTGTGCCGGCATCCAACCTGACGGGCCGGGATCCGGTGGAATTCACCGCATTGCAGAGCGCGGTGGTTGAGCGTGTGCTGAACTCTGACCTATGGTTCTGGTCATTCGCGACACTGGCGCCGCAGACGCTACTGCGCACGCTGCTCGCAACCGATCCGAGTCTATTGGCCGGGGTTTCCCCCGAAGAACGGCGCCGGGCCGATCTGATCCGCGAGGGCTTGATGCCCATCACCCAGAAGACTCAGGGTTTGCGCGCCGACGGCTTCTGGGCCGGAGCACCCACGACAACGGCTTTCGAGAATATTGCAGTGCCAACGCTGATAGTGTCCTGCGAAGATGACCTCTTCGGCACAGCCGAAACCGCGCGACTGCTGGACAACCGGATACCTGACACACGCCTCGTCGTCTTTCCCGACGGCGGGCATATCTGGCTTGGCCACGACGCCGAGCTGACCCGGGAAATGAGTGAATTCATCACGGCGGTGTGAGGTGCGTACCATGATGATGGTTTTTAGCTTTTTCTGTACGGCGGCCCGGTTATGAACGCTCACGTTTCAAGTCTTTTCTGTTTGATACGTTTGCCCTCTTGAACCATCTTCGCGAAATCTCGTCCCTGAGATCGTTTTTCAGCCAATGTGGCTGTCGCCAACGCGTTCTCACGCATCAGCTTTCTGTAATTGGCTAGCCTCCGGTCATCAAGCTTTTGCTCTTGTATCGCTCTGAGCACAGCGCATCCCGGCTCAGTTTCGTGTCCGCAGTCAGCAAACCGGCATTGCTTTGCCA
>JAUYSM010000059.1 GCA_030696315.1 Pseudohongiella sp.
GTTCTCATAAATCACCTGTGTGTATTGATTCGAAATATGTACACACTGTACCACTGGCAAACAAACATAACAATCGGCTGCACGGCGACAATTTATACGCTACTTTGCAGCTCTAAAATTGCGCGTGAGCCGGGCGTTATACACAATGGAGAATTGCAGATGACACTTGATGATTTTAAGGAAAAATTTGGTACCTCTGACCACAGAAAAAATCTTCTGTCATCACTTGATAACTTTTCGGTTTCTATGAGGGAAAAATATTCTTGCTATCGAGCTTTAGCATTTGGGAGCTTCATTACCGAAAAAGAAACCCCTAGTGACATTGATATCATGATTTACGTTATAAGCACACCAAGAGATAAAGGCTTTAATAAGCATATAAAGGCTCAAGAATTAGCTGACAACAATCTTGATATATTTACTATTTCCATGGTTTCCTCATTTGCAAATGACACTACACTCCCATCAGCAGCAGAAATGAAAAATCAGTTTAATTCCCTACCTAGTCATATAGAGAAAGAAATTAAATGTAATTCTTATATCGAAATATATCTTTGAAGCTATGTATAACAAGTCGCTCAAGCATCAGTCGCTTGCGCTCCTTGGACAGTTTTTAAGTCGCAGTTTTGTGGTTTTGCTGCGCAAAAGTATTCCACAAAAACACAACTTCAAAACTGCCGCTTAGCTCGGCGTTATGTTCTTCGGTGGCACTAGTGGACTGTTGGATATGTGGGAATTTCGCGAATAGCGGAGAGCACAAACTTAAGGCATCCGATCTGAAAGGGTTGTTTGGAAATATTTCCCAGCAGAAGCCGCTATTTCTTCATACTCAGACTAAACGAAATCTGAAAGTTGGAAGTATTAAAAGGTCTGATGCGCTCAAGTCGAAGGCTCTGCTTTGCCACAATTGCAACACGAACCTGACAGCTCCTTATGATAAGGCCTGGGAGATATTGTCGAAGCACTTGCGAAGTGCAAAAGGGCTAAGGAAGGGTAGCGTCGTGAAAATCTCAAAGGTGTTTCCGGGTTCTACGAAAACAGGAATGCTTCATGTTCATCTCTATTTCGTAAAGCTGTTTGGATGCGCAATAAAGGAGCTTGCGATTCCAATCGATATAGGACCATTTCAAAAGGCACTGCTAAGCGGAACAGCCCATCCTAAAATCCAAATTTCCATAGGAGTTAATGGGTCTATGGCCACTGGAAGTTCTGATCTTGAAATGGCAAGTCTGAATGGGAAACCGGCATTTGCCACATGGTTCTATGTGGTGGGCAGTATCGCAGCGAACGTCATGTACTCTGAATCAACGGAGCGTAGACAAGGGTTAGTTGATTCTTGGCATCCAAGTACAATTTCAAAAAAGGTGGTACTGCGCGGGTACTGAACATAACAATCTGAACAACTGCGTGCGCAAAATGCGCGCACCGGACGTCAGCTGCGCTGCCGCCGGTTTTCCAGCGCGTTATGTGCTCGTACGCTAGCCGCTCTGGTGTTAGACTTAGAATCGAATCAAGCATCAATATTTTTAAAGGTTCTATGCTATGAAAATTCAATCACTTACAGTGTCGGAGCGAATAATTCTCGCTGAAACTCTTTGGGACAGTGTAGTCGCTGAAGGCGTCGAGATCGAGGTAACTGCACCACAGAGTGAGGAACTGAATCGTCGGCTCGCAGCGTTCGAGATAGACCAAGATATCGGTTCTCCCTGGGCTTCTGTCAAAGCTCGAATTCTGTCCAAGTAAATGGCGTTCACTCTCACAGTCCGGCCAGAAGCTGAACTTGATATTAATGACCAATATTTAGCCTACGAAAGTAAACGGGTTGGTTTGGGTCACGACTTTCTTTTATGCATAGAAGAGGCCTTAGATAAGCTGCTGAGAAACCCTCTCATTTACCGTAAGTTCCATAAAGAAGTGAGGCGGATAGCTGTGCGCCGTTTCCCATACCGCGTAATGTATTTCGTCAGCGGACAAAACATCATAGTTGCAGCGGTCTTTCACGTGCGCAAAGACCCTTCTTCGTGGGACAGCCGCGCATAACCATCAATTCCACGCGACCAGCGAAGCTGGCGCGTGAGCGCGGGTGTTATGCGGCTACTTGCCAGGCTCAGAGCGAGCCCTTGACATACTATAAATGGTATATATACTAAATTTGATATGTGGGAAATCCTCGAACATAGAAGCATTGATAAAGCCTTGGCAGCAGCGCCTATTGAGGTTCAGCAACGCTATGAGAAGTGGAAAGATATTGTAAGAATTTCTGGGCCACAGGGCCTGAAATTGATCAAAGGCTTTAAAGATGAGGCCTTGTCGGGGAACTGGAAGGGTTTTCGATCTTCCCGGCTAAATATTCAATATCGAGTGATATACAAGGTTCAAAAAGATCAGGTGCTGGTGGAGGTTGAACGAGTTACTCCCCATGACTACCGGAGGTAAAGAATGAGCGATTATCGTAAGGCTATTAAAAGAATAGATGTATCACCAGGTGATTCAGTTCGTATATTGCGTGAGCTTCAGGAGATGAGTCAGAACGATTTGGCGGCAGCGACCGGGATACCCCAATCAACAATTTCTGCCATTGAGAATGACCGTGTTCGCCTTGGCGTGGATCGTGCAAAAGTCCTCGCCAAAGCCCTACGGTGTCATCCAGCGGTACTGGTATTCCCTGGTTGGGACGTTGAACATGAGTCAGCCGCATAACCAGGCGCATCAATCGGGTTCTACCCCGTCTTCACGGACACTTCAGAAAAGCCTCATAATAGGCAATAAGGAGTGTTTATGCCAAAGCCAAAAAAAATCGCCCGATCCTCTCATCCGCCACCCCGTGGCTTTGGTCTAATTTGGGGCTAGCGTTTACTCGGCCTCGGCCCAGAGGCCTCGTCGGTAATGGCAGAACGAAGACCCGTTAAGAAGAAGCATGAAAGATTCCACATCAACAACTTCGTTGACCGGCACACAATATGTATCAGCAACGACGTTTGGTCGAACCCGTTCAACCATTTTCATGATAACGGCCGCGGCAATATCCGGCGCATCTAACTGGACATTGTGTCCACTGCTTTGCGCAATCACCTGTTCGCTTTGAGTTGACAGCTGGAGCAATTCTTCCTGCCATTCAATCCAGCCCGGGAGACGGTTCTCTGCAGCACTCAGCACTGTCAGTGGCAGATCGCCAAAGCTTGATAAGGAGGCCGCCTGCGCAGCGGCAGCAGGCATCCCCTGCATCTCATTGGCAGTGGCCTGAAATGATTGCGGCCGAATATACCGCGGATAGTAGGCTTCCATGCCGACAGGCAGTGCCGGTGCCAACCAAGGTAGTTTCACCAACAGGCGAGCGACCCCGAACCGAGCCAGTGCCGCTTGATAGGAAAACGGCAAAGCGTCAGAAGGTGGCCTCTGTGATTGAGCCAGTTGCCCGGGATTCATGGATTCTATCAATACAACGCCGGCCACCTCAGGCGCGAACTCCAGCGCAAATACTCTTACGAACAGACCTCCCAATGAGTGTCCAACCATGACATAGGGGCCATGGACGCCGGTGGTCTGCAACAGAAAATGCAGTTCCCTGACGGTTTGTTTTGCATCATGCGGGAGTGGCCCTGCCTCGCTCCATCCCATGCCGGCACGATCATAGCTGCAAACCCGGGTCGTCTGCGCCACAGCTTGTG
This sequence comes from Pseudohongiella sp., assembly GCA_030696315.1. Lineage (GTDB taxonomy): Bacteria > Pseudomonadota > Gammaproteobacteria > Pseudomonadales > Pseudohongiellaceae > Pseudohongiella. The sequence continues at coordinate 3,669 of JAUYSM010000059.1, forward strand.
CGACTCCCGTCCAGCTTGTCGACCAGTCGCCCAAACCGGCTTCGATTATCACTGTGGGACTGCCGGTGCCAATGCAGTTGAGGTGCAATCGATAAGCACCGATGTCCACCATCAATCCGGGTGGCGGATAGGTCTTGGCATCCACCCTCGCCGCCACGGATTCGTAAATGTATCCCACCAGCAGAAGGCTCAGTACGGACGCCAAACCTATGCCAATCCTCCTCGTCATGAGCGCTCCTCGCCACTGTTCCCTGCCTATGCGTCTGCGCAACTGCAATGCTCACCACACTGGCACGGTGGGCAGCAGGCACAGGTGCTTGCCGTGACATTCTGCGAACAACCGCAGGTGCAGTTCATGCCGGGGCAATTGTTACAATTACAGCTATCTACATTAACTTCTCTCATGGCCGTGCTCCTGTTAAACAAGCGGATTATTGATAACGCGAGGACAGTGTAAGCCCCAGAAGCGCAGCAACAATTGAACGAAACGGCTAATCGATCTTAACGCTGGAAGGGGCGATGCCAAACATGCTCTTGAAGGTCCGCGTGAAATGGGCCGAGTCTGCAAAGCCGCCGGCCTGAGCCGCCTCAGTCAGGTTTCGGTTGGCGGTATACGCGGAAAGCGCAAGCTCAATCCGCAGCCACAATACGTAGGGTCGGAAGCGGATGCCTGTTTGCTCGAGGAACAGGTGACGAAAACGATCTGGTGACAGGTGTGCCGATTCTGCAATGTCAGCCAGAAGGATTGACGCCCCAATTTTTTCCCGGATGCGCTGGATTGCCCTTTCAATCCTCGGGTCGAGTATAAGACCTGCTACAGCCATGTTGCCTGCGAGTCGCGCGACGAGATTGCGTGCCGATGTTACCAGTTCAGTGTCATCAGCTTTCATTATGTAGAGGTGAAGCAAGGCAGAAACTTCGTCATCGATCTCGCCATCGGAAATCCGGAGGATTCCAGATTCCACCGCACGCTGCTGCAATGCCTGTCCATAGCGCGACTCAGGTTCTACGAAGATATTCCCTGTCAGTTCGCCGCCACCATCGAAGGCGTGATTCTGGTGTGCCGCCACGATTGCGGCATCATAGGATTTCCAATCGTCCTCTGCACGATACAGCCGAAGACCCGCTTTCGAGAGAGACAGGGATATCTGGACCGCATGGTGGGAATGAATTTCCGTGGCCGCTCCGGAGAGGCCAATCCAAAGGCTGCCGCCATTCCAGAACAGGATGCGTCCGCTCGCGGCAGGTTTCATTGTCTTATACGAAATATCTAGGCCAAAACTCAATAGTGGAAACACTCATCTGTGTCGTAATTGGGAGCGCGCACAAAGCCTATTCTTAAACCTAAACACTGTCCAGTTTCACGGCATCTGCAACCATGTCATGAATTCCTGTTGTACGAACAGTTCATTGAAGACTAAGCTTGCCGCTGGTTGTGGGAGAAAGGGCTTAGGTCTTATCCCTCCACCCTATTTTCGCTGTCAGCCTGGCCACTACCGAGAGTGACATATGAATTCCTTACAACGCGCGGCCTTCGACCATGAGATCACCCATGCAAGGGAGCTCATTGCAAGGGATGAGTTCGCTGCAGGCTTTGCGCATCTGGAACGCGCCCATGTCATCGGCCAGGCCAATGTTGTGCTCCACGTTAAATCGCACTGGCTGATGCTCAAGCTGGAGATTCAAAGGCAGCAGCCCAAGGCAGTACTGGGACAACTCCTGCGTATTGTCCTTGGTGCCCTGGGTTCAGCCGTCGGGATTTTTCCAGTCGGGAACACTGGCGGGACGAATGTCAGTATGTTCAAGCGCATGCCGATTGCGCCTGAGCTGCAGAAAATAATCGATGGTGACGCGCAACCTGATGCGCGGCTGTAGCCGAGGGCAGGAGAAATCGTCATGGGATTTTCGATTGGTGTGAGTTTGGCTGTTGTCATTGGGTTTTTTGCCACGTTAACTGGCTTGGACCGAGACAAGGCCTTCTACCCGACTGTGATGATTGTTATTGCCTTTTACTATGCCTTGTTTGCTGTCATCGGCGGTTCAACCCAGGCATTGCTGATGGAGTTGCTGGTTATTCTGGTTTTTGTAGCCGCCTCCGTTGCTGGTTTTAGGGGCTCGCTTTGGCTGGTGGTTGCGGCTCTCGCAGCGCATGGTGTCTATGATCTCGTCCATGACTACATGTTTGAAACCCCGGGAGTGCCAGAGTGGTGGCCGCATTTCTGCTTTGCCTATGACTGCGTCGCCGCCGCGTATCTCGCCTGGCGCTTGACACGCCCGAGACAAACCTTGCTACCGGAGCAACAATGAAAACATTGCTATCAAGCAGCTCGTTTTAGCGGTTCATAGCGGTCGTCGGGTATGCTCTTAAACGTAACGGTAGTCATAGGAGGGTCTCCTGATTGGTGCCATAACGTTTGCATTATGGATTTGGCTCTATGACCTATCAATATCATCCTCAGAATAACTTTCAGACGGACAAAAGCCGCCTGTAATGGAGTAGATGGCATGGAGTTTCAGACGATCCCAATAATGCGGATTTTCGATGAAGATAAGGCCAAAGAATTTTACCTTGGTTTTCTTGGTATGGAATTAGATTAGCGATTTTGTTCCACACCTGAATGAGCATTCTGGTGACTGCACGCCTGGCAGCTCTTTATCCAGCTCTTCCATAAGGGCACTATAGTCGTAATCGACAAAACCGCTTTGTTCGCCTTCGACCAGCATCCGTCGCAGGTATTGACGACGGATTTCGGCTTCCTCCAGCATTCTGAGGCCAGTGCGCACAACCTCGGTGGCAGAGCCGTATCGACCGCTCTGGAGTTGTTGTGTAATGAACTCGTCAAAATGAGCGCCGAGAGATATGCTCGTGTTCTTGGCCATGACAGTCTCCGTATACCAACTATTGGTATCAGACATTACTGCCTAACAACCATTAATTCAACGTCGCGCCTAGCGGCGCCGGATACGGCCTTTGGCCGAGGGAGATTGGAATGTCATGAGTGAAACTCTCTACTTGGTATCAAGCCCCGGCATGCGAGAGTCAAACCGCTAAGGGTTAGTGACGGATCTGAGGAATGTCTGAAACGATAATACGTGTGGGCACCGTGGTCTACCGGGGTGATGAAATTTTGCTGGCTCGCCAGTCAAAAGGACATTCTTTAGAAGGGCAATGGACTATTTCCTGTTGCTGATCAGGGGCGCTGGCGCCAGAATCCCGAGTGCCCCTTAACCCGTTTTGTTAATGCAAAGGAGAAAAAAAATGGAACTCGGTGCGTTTTCTATCAGCCTCGCGGTGAAGGACATCGCCGCTTCCAAAGCCTTCTACGAGAAATTGGGCTTCACCGTCTTTGGCGGCAAGCAGGAAGACAATTGGCTCATCATGAAGAGTGGGACTACGCTGATCGGGCTCTTCCAGGGCATGTTTGAGAAGAACATGCTTACGTTCAATCCGGGATGGGACTCTGATGCCCAGCCTGTTCCAGGTTTTACCGATGTACGCGTGATTCAGCAGCGCTTGATTGAACAGCAATTGGAGCTCGGCGAGCAGGCAAACCCCTCAACTACTGGCCCTGCCTACCTTACCCTGACCGATCCGGACGGCAACCCTATTCTCATTGACCAACATCTCTGAAGAGTTCACTCCCGCGCCCGTGCCGCCTAAGGCCTTGCCCAAGCGGAGCGCCAACGGCTGGCCAACAGGAATCACCCCCGATGCTTCATAAGTTACATCGCCTGTCTGCATGCCTCATCGGCGCATTTATTGTTGTGCATCTGTTTAACCACCAGTTGGCCATCGGTGGTATAGATGCCCACATTGCCTTCATGGAATCTTTCCGGCGCCTGTATCGACTGCCCCTTGTTGAGGCACTGCTGCTGGTCAGTGTGCTTTTCCAACTCAGCTCAGGCCTCTACTTTATCAAGGCACGTTGGGGGCAAAGACACAACTTCTTCGATAGACTACAAGCTGTTTCCGGCGCTTATCTCGCTTTTTTCCTTCTTAACCACGTTGGTGCGGTGCTGTTTTCCAGGTCTGTACTTGATCTCGACACCAACTTCTTTTTTGCCGCAGCGGGAATACACGTCACTCCATTCCAATACTTTTTTATTCCGTACTATTTCTTAGCTGTTGTTGCAATTTTTGCTCACCTGGCCTGTGCTTTTTATTGGCTGACGAGAGAACGGCTGTCTTTAACGGTACGAAACCGCGTGGGATACAGCATCATTATTCTCGGCGCATTGTTATCGCTGCTCATCGTCCTGGTGATGTCAGGCGGACTCTATCCAGTGGATATTCCTGCGCAGTACAAAGCAACTTACGGTGGGGTGTAGACCACACCCTTAATCCGCAAACTGCATGCGAAACGGTGCACTGCGCAGTGCCGACCAAGCCAGCTGCAAGTTGAGCCGTATGCTGCCCGCTTGTTTAGTACCAAACCTTTGCAGCGCATCCAGATCGGCTTTGTTATACCAATGGCCAGCCAGCACTAATCCTTGCACCTGCCGCAGGGCTTGAATGTCCTGCAAGGGGTTGGCGTTGAGCAGCACCAGATTGGCATCTTTGCCCACATCGACTGAGCCTGTGCTATCGAGAAGGCCAGCATATTGCGCAGGCCACAAGGTCGCACTTTGCAAAGCCTGCAACGGTGTTAGCCCAGCGTCGACATACAGTTGTAACTCATCGATCAATCCACTGCCCGCAAACACAAAGCTGTCGGGCGCATCGGTGCCAGCGATGATCGGTACACCCAGGTTTACGGCCTGATAAAGTTGTTGTTGCGCCAGCGCTAACAAGTCTTGATGCACCGAATGCCCGTCCTGATCCTGAGCGCTTTGCATCATGCCATCGGCGTCAGCTTGCCACAGCTGACGGAGCACCCATGGGACCTGTGCCAACCGAGCGTCCTGCCGGAATGTTGCATCTCCAGCTCGGGCACCAAGTTGCAGCGTTAACAAGGTTGGGCTCCACCACAAGCCGGCCGCGGCCATGTTTGTCATTTTTTCCTGGCAGAGCGCTGTATCCTGACTGTTGATGATCTGTCGCCAGACATCAGCAGTAATCAATCCCGCGCGCATGGGCTGTTGTTTAAGTGCGATCGCGACCGCAGAGCATTCAAATAAAAACACACGACCATGCTCAACACTGCGCTGTCCGCCAACAATTAGATCAGCCAGACTTACCTGCCAGGGTTGGTGGCCAGCCAATGTGATCCCTGCATTCGTCGCAGCATGGCTCAGCCACCGATACTGTTCCGGACTGAGTAACTCATAGGTTTTCAGATTATCGACACCAAGAACCTGATAGTGCGCGGTTAAAGCTGATGCATCAGCCTCACTTTGCAGGCGCAAAAAAGCTGGGAAATCAGCTGGCACTTCAGCGCCGCCATTAAGCGCAAAGCTGCTTTGCTGGGGATAAAAAGGGCTGCTGCGCTGACCAGCCAGAGTCTCTTGCTGCCAGCGTTGCCGATCCGCTGCGCAGGCCTGAAAGGTGTCGTGTTCGATCATACATCCCGACATATCACGCAGGTAAGTGACACCATTCGCCAGAAAAAACGCATGATGAATTTGCGGCGACAATTGCATGCTATGCGTATGGCTGTCCCACAGACCAGGGATCACGATAGCGCCAGCACCATCTTGATATTGATAGTCTGGAACGCTGGCGGCAGCAATATCGGCAGCGCTGATCCGGTTGATCTTACCGTCTTCCAGCCAGATTGCTTGCGGTGGGCTGACGATGCCGCTACGGGTATCCAGAATACGCACATGATCCAGAATCAACCGCCCTTGCTGCGCCACCGGCACGGGTCGTGGTGCTGGCGGATCAGACAACGGCAGTTGGAGCATGAGGGCGCCGCTGAGCAGTAGAAAGCAACACAACACCAGAACAGCGCGGAGGATAAAACGCCACATGTGAACTCCGATCTTCAAAGAAAATCAAAGTGTGTGTGCGTTGGCGTGAAATTTTCGTCAAATCATAACGGCGTTGTATGTTGCTGGCGCAGTTCACTGCGCCAGTGCGTGGCGCTGCTTTGATGCTCTAGTGTCATGCCACAACAATTGGCCAGCCGTGCTGCAATACCCTCGCCAAAACCAGACAGCGCGTAAGGTTGCTGGCCTGAGCTTGCGCGCGGATTTTTCAAGGTCAAACCGCTGGCGCAGGCTTGAACCAACACGACTCCATCTGCGCTGTGTCGCCAAATGTTTTGTAAAAGATTACTGATCAGCAGCCGGAACAATTCAGCCGGCACCTCCAAGGCGTCTGTCTCCGCCATATCAAGCTCAAGTCTCAGACCCGGGCGTGGTTGCCATTGCTGCTGTTGCTGCCAACACTGTGTGAAGCAGCTGGCCAGAAGAACGGTTTCGCCATCTGCCGGGTCAGCTTCGCGCGCCATGTACAACAAACTTTGGATCAATTGATGCATTTGCGCGCAGGCCGTAGCGATTTGCTGCAAGCGGCGCTGCGTATCGGCATCTGCTTTCGGGTTCAGCAGCAGTAACTCGCAACTGCTTTGAATCACGGCCAGCGGTGTGCGTAATTCATGACTGGCATCGCGGCTGAAATGCTGCTCGCGTTCGGCGAATTGCTGCAAACGCAGCAAACTTTCTTCGAGTTTTTGCGCCAGCGCATGGGTTTCCCTATCAGTAAATTGATTGGAAAAGTTACTGGGCAGCGGGTCTTGTTGTACGAGTGAAGCGAGTTGCAACAGTGGTTGACTGGCGCGGCGGGCGAAGTACCAGCCAAGCCCCAGCGCGACAAGTAAAAAAATACCAAACAACACACCATAGAGTGTCAGCATGGCTTGGCGCGCCGGCCTGACAACCAATTGCTGACTTACCTCGGTGACTAAAAACAGGCTTGTATCTTGCGAAGGATGCAGCCAGCGCCGCAGATGATAATGCCGGCCTTGTTGACCAGTGAATTCCGACTCAGCCGGATTTTGCTGATACGCCAAGGCAAGATCAGATGGGAATTGACTGGCTGATTGATACAACTGCAGGTGCGGATCGGCTGGCACTGTAGCGGCAGGTTGTTGTTGCTGCCTGGCAATTTCTACATCCAGCTGTTGATAAAAAAACGCATCTTCAACGGTATAAACAAACATCAGCGTCAAAAATCCAAACAGCAATCCACAGCACACGACCAGCAGTAAAAATGCGGCGCGGATGCGCACACTCAATGACGGTCTGTGCGGCGCCATCACACAGATTCCGGGACGCGCAGTACAAAACCCACGCCGTGCACGGTGTGCAGCAATGGCCAGTCAAACGGTTTATCCAATTGTTGACGTAGCAGATAGATGTGACTGCGCAGCGCGTCAGAATCAGGGGCATCGTCCGGCCAAAGCCGTTCCGATAATTGTTGCCGGCTGAGCACTGCAGGGCTGGCTTCAGCCAGCATTTGCAATATTTGAAAACCCAGCGGGTGCAGTTGCAAAAGCTGTCCCGCCCGCCATGCCTGATGGCTGCGTCGATCAAGGCGTAAGGGGCCAATGTCCAGAGTATAAGCGTCAGGTTGACTGCGTCGTGCCAAGGCCTGACAGCGCAATGCCAGTTCAGCCAGCGCGAATGGTTTGGTCAAGTAGTCGTCGGCACCGGCATAAAATCCCTGGGTTTTTTCGTCCAGAGTATCCCGCGCGGTCAGCATCAGCACAGGGATATGCCGGCTGCCTTGTGTCCGCAGCTGGCGACATACACTCAAACCATCAAGCCGGGGTAGCATTAAATCCAGCAAGATCACATCAAAATTGTGCTGCAGCGCCAGAAACAAACCGTGTTTGCCATCCGCAGCATAATCGACGTGATGACCACAAAGCTGCAGGTAATCAACCACATTGCGCGCCAAAGCGGGCTCATCCTCTATAAGCAGGATACGCAGCACTTGGGCCGGCAACAGGCAGACAGCATCCGTCGAGGGCTGCATCAACATGAACCTTTGGGTTGGAACTTCAACATCAACGATTCAAAATCTCCGGCGCATCCGTAAACGGTCGAATGCCAAACTCAGGATAAATGTCACTGGGAAAATAGAAATTGCCGTCCTTCACAACCAATGAAATTGTCTTGATGGCTTTTAAATCTGCTATCGGGTCGCCAGGAATCAGGAAAAAATCAGCCAGTTTGCCCGGCGCAATTGAACCCAGCTCATCAGCCTGACCCAGATAACTTGCCATATCCAGCGTGGCCATTCTGAGCACCTCAGCCGCGCTCATACCAATCTCTTGGTACAGCTCTAACTCGCGGTGATAGGTGAACGAACCACCCAGATCTGTGCCCGGGATAATCACTACACCCTGATCGCGCATCTCACGCACGGTTTCTAAAATCTTGGCATAACCCTGCCGATAGGCGATGTCATCCTCAGGCGTGGCGATCTCAGAGCGCGCGGTTCTGGCATTGCGCTGAATGCCCACCGGCATATTGTCGATGTAATCCAGCATACCTGGCGCCACCTCACCATTGCGGGACAACATCAGGTTCTCATGAATGGCCAACGTCGGATCAATACCCATGCCACGCCCAGCCATGCCCGAAATGGTCAATTGCACCGCAGGGGAATTGATGTCGATAGCCGGGAAACGCTTCATGGCAGTCAGCCGCAACAACGTACGGGTGTCTTCGTCGGGCGCCAGCACCCAGCCCAACATGACCTGATTAATGTGCGTCAGCTCATCATATCCTGCCGCTATCATGGCATCCGCATTGGTGAAGGCAGGCACGTGCCCTGAAACGCGCATGCCACGCGCATGTGCCTCGGTGACCATGGCTGGCACCCATGCCGGATTCATGCTGTTGTAGATTTTGATTTGATGGAAATCACCCTGATCGGCATACCAGCGCACGGCATCCAGGGCTTCTTCTTGTGTCGACACCAGGATGCCGCTGTTGGAGTTGAACGGGCTTTTACCTTCGATAAAACCGCTGCGATTAATGCGCGGCCCGACCAATCGGCCCGACTCGATTTTCGCAATCAAGTCACTGAGCACTTCATTATTGTTGCCCATATCACGAAAGCTGGTGACCCCTGCCGCAATATTAAGCAGCGCACTGCCCTGGCCCGCATGCGCATGCATTTCATACATGCCGGCAACCAAAGTGCCGCCCGCACCATCGATCAGAATTTCGTCGGCATTGGCGGCCTGGACAACATCATCCACTGCTGCGATGCGATTCTCTGTCACCAACACGGATGCCAGTTCAGACAGACTCAAGCTGATTGGATCAAATACCCTGACGTTGTTAATACGCACAGGTTTGTCAAAAACGCGGGTGACTTTTTCCTGAATGGTTTCAAAGCGGCGGGTTGCGTATTCAGCCGCCATGTTACGCAAACGCTCTTCTTCCGCTTCGAAGCCCGTGCGTACCAGTGCAAACCGCTCATTCATGGACGCAAACAGCAGACCGCTGTCATCAAGGGCAAAATAACTTGGATTCAGATCGATGCCTGACAAAGCATACGTGGTGATGGCCAGCGCAGCGCCGCTGCTGCTGGTGACATTGAGACTTTCAATCGCCTCGAGCTTCAGTTCACCTGCAGGCAGCACCGCCAAGGTATTGTCATCGTCCGCTAACAACAAACGCGCATAGACCCACAAGGCATAGGGGCTGGATTCTTGCGCGACATACAAATTGGCCTCAGCCATATCAGATTCGCTGGACCCGGTGGTATCTGTCCAGAACGCCCTGCTGCCCTGGATTTCAAATTGCTCTTCGATGACATTGCCAAAGGTTGTAGCGCCGGCAACACGCCAGCTGCGCGGAACTCCCTCATCATTGAACTCAATCACCTCTTCGACAGAGGGGCCACGACCATTGTCGCGGTATTCATAACCCACATTGGTGACGTCGCCATGCTGCACTTCCATCTGACCAACGCGGTTACCTGAAATCATGGCTGTAAACGACTCAACACCGGCAGGCTGCACAATTGCGGCTTGTTCGGCCACAACAGCGGCGGGTTCTGTCTGCTCCTGCTGACTGCAGGCGGCAATCACTGCAAGAGAGCACGCTGCAAGCATTCGTACAAACCGTGCATTGCCCGGGAATTTGAAATTCATCTTGATCTCCATGAGTCGTCTAAAATTTGTGCAAAGCTATCATCTGCTGCCGCCAAACACACCGCCATTTTTCTACAAAATTCCGGGCCTAGCACAACACACCCTGCCAACCGGGGTGAGTTTGGGTTACCATCCGCCATCAATTTTTTTGGAAGCTTTTGAATTATGCCTTTCAGCCAAAGTTCGCAACTCAGCAGTATTGTCGGTTTTCTTGAAACCTCGCAGCCCAAATCCATTCTGGATGTTGGCACCGGTTTTGGCCAATACGGCTTTCTGGCGCGGACCAATATTGAACACTTCAACCTGTTTGAAGTAAATGGCGCAATCGCCCGCAAACGCGAACGTAGCGAGTGGAACATTGTGATTGATGGCATTGAAGCGTTTAAAGACTACATTACGCCGGTGCATGAATACGCCTATAACAACATTTTTATAGGCAATGCCTTGGACGTGTTACCAACGCTGACCCGACGCTACGACATTGTGCTGGCCATCGATATCCTGGAGCACTTTGACAAAGACGAAGGCCGCCAATTTATAGAGCTTCTCAAACATGTGTGTTCAGGTTCCGTGCTGGTCAGCACACCCAAAGAATTCATAGAACAACATATTGAAGCCAACCCCTACGAAGACCATCGCTCTTGCTGGTCACTCGCCGACTTGCAAGCCTGTGGCTTCACCACTGTGCTTGAAAATCATGAGAGCTGGATCATGCATCTTAAGATGCCAGCGCAGTCGTCATAGAGCCGGCTACGCTGGCTTGTTAACCACTGGGGCCATCAGATTTTGCTGATAGTGTCGCCAATCGACACTGTGCCCGCCTTAATTACGCGGGCATTGATGCCCCGCAAATTGATCTGTTTGCCTTGATCGGAATTCACAAACATCACGGCGTCACGGCCAAAACGATCTGAGAATTTCCTGCAGCCCAGATGCGGTTCTGCCGTCACTTCAATTTCAGCACTACCAATCTTCAGCCGTGTTCCAGGCGGCAGATTGTTTTTGCTTAAATCAAAGTCCACAAAAAATTGATCACCGGCCAATGGCCATTGCGCGTGGTCGGCAGCAATGGCTTTTATTGCCCGCAGATTCATCAGATTCAACTGCGTATCAACGTTGGCGGGTTTTTCCGGCGCACGCCATTCACCGCGTTGCTTCCAGTTGTCCCCGACCAGGCCATCGCTGAGTGTCAATTCACAGGTCTGTAGAATCTTTCTGTCGTCGTTACGCGGGCGACACACAATCATGCCAACACTTCCGCTTGTTTTAGGTGATGCCATAATGTCCGGCAAACACGCTTCCAATTCGCTCAGTGTCTTGAACTGATTTAGTCCGTCCAGGCTTGCCTGATTGTTCATTCGAATGTCCTTATCAATAACCTGCTGTTGAATTTCAGAGCTGTGGCGCACTCACGCCCTGCACACCCACCAGCCCAAGTGTTAATAAAAATGCCAGTTGCGGCCCCAGGTGAGCGTTTGTCGGGTCAAACCACTCTTCAGTTGAGTGTGCCCCGCCGCCTGAACCACCACCACCGATGGTGATCGCCGGAATGCCAATCGACATCGGCATGTTTGAATCGGTGCTTGAGGTTTGCAAACCTTGCGCAGGAGAACCCACCGCTTCAAACGCCAATGCGGCCACTTGCACCAAACTATGATCCGGCGAAGTTGTGCCGGTGGGGCGATCGCCAATCAGACGGAAGTTGACGGTAATCTGTCCTTTGGCCGTACCACCATCGCTATTCCAGCGTGCGTTTTCTTCATCAACGGCCAACTGCACGACTTCCCTGACTTTCGCTTCCAGTTTTGCCAATTCAGCAGCATCGTTGGAACGCATATCCAGTTCAAACATGGCATCTTGCGCAATGGAATTCACGGAGGTTCCGCCGCTGACAGTGCCCACCGTAAAGGTCGTGCGTGGCTGATCAGGCACCTGCAGATCGCCGATATTGGCAATGGCGCGCCCCAGGGCATGCGTGGCGCTGACCAGACCAAACGCGCTGAATGAGTGTCCACCCGGGCCAGTAAATTCAACGGCAAACCGACGACTGCCTGTGCCGCCGTTGGTGATGCGGGTGACACCCGAGCCGTCGATAGACACAAAACCATCTATCTGGGGAAAGTCACGAAATAATGCTTTCACACCACGCAAATCACCTGGCCCTTCCTCGCCTACGTTGCCAACAAACATGATGTCGCCGACGGTATTGATACCGCTGGCATTGAAGGCGTCAATCAAGGTCAGCACGGCGGTCAATCCGCGGCCATCATCACTGATGCCGGGTGCGTAATAGCGCCCGTCACGAATCTCAACACTCACATCGGTATCCATGGGAAATACCGTATCAAGGTGCGCAGCAATCACAAACAACGGGCCATCACCAATGCCGCGACGGATACCAATCACATTGCCTTCGGTGTCGATGTAAGCATCCTGTAATCCGCGGCGCTGCATCTGCTGCAGGTAGTACTGCGCACGGCGTTGTTCTTGAAACGGTGGCGCCGGGATCTCGGTAAGTCTGACCTGCTCCGCCAGTGTCTCCGGCTCATTGGCTTCGATCGCGGCCAAGGCGGTCTGCACACGTGGATCATTCAGCAATAATGCAAACTGTTCGGCCACTGTCTGTGTCACCACAACCGGTCCGACTGACTGCTGGGATATCGCGCCAGCCCCGAATATCAGCAATCCGGCTGCAGCAAGCAGCTGACTAAAAAACCGTTTGTGTACACGTGACATAACGCAGGCTCCGGGAGGTTTGAAAACAATAAGTTGCGACCAAGAGTACCGGATTTTGAGGTGAATTTCATTGCCATTACGGATACTCAATTGCTTGTGCCAATAATCCGGATAGCATTAAATAGCGCTTCCGGAATCTCGGGCAGATCAACAACGCCATATCAGGAGTAGCAATATGAGAACCAAGTTAGCCGTATTTACTGGATTTATCGCCGCCATGGGCCTGTCTGCAGCGCTGTTTGCGCAACAATCTGCAGCCCCGGAAGGCGCTCAGGTCTACATCGTTTCTCCCGCCAATGGTGAAACCGTCAGCCAGACCTTCAAAATCGTATTTGGTTTGAGTGGTATGGGTGTTGCGCCAGCTGGCGTTCCCATGCCTAACACCGGGCATCATCACCTGCTGATCAACAAGGATCCGTTGCCCGATCTAACCCAGGCATTGGGCGCTGATGTGATGCATTTTGGTCTGGGCCAGACTGAAGCCAGTGTGACGCTGGAACCCGGCACTCACACCCTGCAACTTGTGCTGGGCGACCACATGCACGTGCCGCACAATCCACCCGTCATGTCTGAAAAGATCACGATTACTGTCGAATAAAGTCTGACTGTCTTTTGGCTAACGACTCAGGCTGCTAAACGGCAGCCTGATCGTTTTGTGAATCAACAAACGCTTCGAAACCCAGAATTGGCAGCGGCCTGCTGATCAGGTAACCCTGAAAGAACGGACACCCTTGCGCCAGCAGTGCGTCACGCTGCAATTCTGTCTCTACCCCTTCAGCCAGCACCTGCATGCCCAGTGTGTGTGCCATATCAATAATCGTTTTGACAATGGCCCTGTCCTTTTTCCTTTCACCCATATTGCGCACAAACGACTGATCAATTTTTAATTGATGCAGCGGTAACTCGCTCAAATAGGCCAGAGATGAATACCCGGTGCCAAAATCGTCAATCGCGAACTGCACACCCAGTTCGCTCAAATACGCCATGATCTGCTGGGCTTGTTCCACGTTGTCAATCAAGGTTGATTCGGTGAATTCGAGCATGACATGACCAGCATCCAAGTCCAGATCGGAAATCTGTTGTGCCAGTTTTTGTGCAAACTCCGCCTCATAAAACTGCTGCGGTGACACATTGATGCTGAGTTTTAATGTTTGATGGCGCGGCACAGTGCTCCAGCGCTTCAGCATATCCAAGCCCATGCGCATGATTTCTTTGCCAAGTGGCAAAATCAGCCCGGTCTCTTCAGCCAAGGGGATAAACTCTGCTGGCGACACCAGTCCGCGCACAGGATGATTCCAGCGCACCAGCGCTTCCGCGCCAATCACATGGCCAGCCTCATCTTGTTGCGCCTGCAGATACAACTCAAACTGATGTTTGTTGATGCCCTCGCGCAAGTCGGTCAACCACTTGGCGCGCTCACTGATGGCCGCCTGCCAGGCCGGGTCAAAGAAGCCGACCTGGTCACGGCCGGCGTCTTTGGCTTTGTACAAGGCAATATCCGCCTGCTTCAGCAATTCCGCAGAATCTGCGCCATCAGGCCCGTATAACGTTGTGCCTATCGAGCAGGTAATATAACAGTTGCCGTCTGCAACTGCGTAATTGCCATCGAGCGCGGCCAAAATGCTCTGTGAAATTTTTTGTATGATTGACGCGGCTTTGCCTGAATCGTTATCCAGGGCATTCAGAATCATCACAAACTCGTCGCCACCAAAGCGCGCAACACTATCCTCCGGACGCATCAAACGCTGCAGCCGTTCCGCGACATTCACTAACAAAGCATCACCCGCGCCATGGCCCAGGGTGTCATTCACATCTTTGAAGTGATCCAGGTCTATCATCAACAACGCCGCATAGCGCCCGCTGGCCGCAGCAAGTGCAACACTGTCGCGTAACTGCATCAAAAACTTTTCGCGGTTGGGCAACCCGGTTAATGAATCAAAATATGACAGTTTGCTGATTTCCTGCTCAGCATGTTTCAGTTCCGTAAGGTCTACATAATCACCCACATAATTAGTGATCTCGCCCGCTTCATTTCGGACAGCGGTGATGGTCAGTGTTTGTGGATAAATCTCGCCATTTTTTCGCCTGTTCCAGACTTCCCCGGTCCAGGTATCCGTTTTGGCAATGCGATCCCACATCGCTTCATAAAATTCGCGACCCTGCCGGCCAGACCGGAACAAGGCCGGCGTCAGACCCTGAACTTCCAACTGGGTGAATCCCGAACTTTTTTCAAATGATTGGTTAATGCGCAGAATATTGCGCTGGGCATCAGTAATCATGATGCCCTCTTGCGACGCAAATGCAGTGGCAGCAATGCGCAATTCAGATTGCGCGCGCAGACTTTCCGTCACATCCATGACCAAAGACACTGACAAGCCTTCTTCTGGCACCATCACGTTTTGTGCGGTGATGTACCGAAGTTCTTGCCCCGCGCGTGGCAGGGGAATGTCGCTCCAGCGCATGCGCTCAGGATCTCCACTTTCAAAATCACTGATCACACGTGCCTGCATTTTTTCGCGCTGCTGTGCATCCTCGTAAACAACTTCCCAAAAATTGCTGGAGTTGATGAGTGCGTCTCGGGTGGTTCGATAGAAGCGCGGAAAGTTATTGTTCATATACTCAAAATGCACATCGCTACCAACAGAATTGATCGCAACGCCAAGCGGCAGGTTGTCCAGTGCGGCTTTTAGAATTCGCTGGCTTCGCTCAGCGTCGCGTTGTGCACGGCGTCGTTGGATAATCTGATATAACTCGTTGCCGATCAACTGAACGGTGTTTACGGCCTCCTCGGTGTAATCAAAGTTGCTGTTACCAACACCCATGATCAGTTTTGCCAGATCACCTTCCATAATCGGCACAGAGATAAACCGCTCCAAACGCGCATGCCCCTCTGGCATACCTCGTTTGTTTCCAGCAAGTTCATAGTTATTAACAACAACTGGTTTTTTAAAACGAATGCAATCTGCCCATATGCCTGCTTCATCAACCGGATAATGATTGTTGTACTCGGCATGGCAAAACTGCTCACCCGTTACTGTGCTCCAGGCCAGCAGTTCAATGGTCTGTTGATCCTGATTGACCATATGCAAAAAGCCAATTTTGCTGCTGGTCAACGCCTCTGCCAGATCAATTGCTTTGCGTGCCAGCGTCTGGTCATCCATATCCACCGATTCGGCGACCAGCGCCAACATTTTTTGTGTGCGCAATTCCGTCAGATAACGATCTGTCACATCACGCACAACCATCACATAACGCTGTTCAGCACCCGGATATTCCAGCCCGGCGCCTGACAGCTCAAACCAGTGTTCACCCGTGGGCATCATCAGTGAATAACGTAGACCTTTGGCCCGCCCGGTATTCGCAATTTGCAGCATGGCTTTGAGAAATACCGCAATCGCTGTATTTGGCAAAAACTCACGCATATTGCGCCCGAGGAACATTTGCGGGGGCGCAACCAATTCGCCTTCGGCGGCATGTGAGTGATAGTCATGAATTGTGCCGTCAGATGACATCTCGAACATCATGTCTGGCAAAGCATCGAGCGTTGCACGAATTCTGTTGTTCAGTTTTTCGACTTCTCGAAACGGTTCGTTAATGCCAGAGAGCACTATCGCTCTGAACAAAAAGGAATAGGCGATAATTTTGTAAACATGACCAACAAGATTATAGATATCGCCCGCAACCGCGTAGAACGTAAAAAATACTTCACTGAGCGCCATCACAATGGCAGCGCACGCCAACATCAAGGTTTCGCTTTGTTGCTTGCTGACCGCGCGGCGCCACAACATAAAGCCAGCAGCGGCGTAAATCGAAATCACCACAAACTCCGCGAGAATTTTGGTTTGTGTCAGACCTTTTCCTTCAATAAATGTGGCGGGTACCGTGTCGGGAAAAACAAGAAACCAGAGATTGATCAAAAACAGGACCAAAACCACCGCGCTTGGCACAATATAACGATCAGCATTTGTAGGAATTCGGTGCGGTAAAAAAGCAACTGAAAACAATGCAATGGCAGCAAAAAAACGGGCAGCAAGCCAATAATTGATGCCTTTTTCGACACCACTCGGCGTGATCAAGGCCGGCATGCCGTTGACTGAAATCATGTGCATGAAGTCCAGTATTGCGACTCCACAAAACATGGCTGACAACATCAGCAATCGGAAATCAGGTTTTGTGCGAAAGGAATTCCAGCCAAGTATAAACACCATGGCAGCAACAACAATTGCCATGGTCTCTAGCAGTAAATGCAGGGGGGCGTAACCCGCCACACCGTCCAGACCCGGCATCGGCAGCAAGCGGGTTACAATCACCAGGCCAGCAAGCAACAACAGCGCCCATCGGATTGTACGAATCTGCTTGTTAAACGCATCTTTTATTGTCATGGCGTACGACCTTGCTTGCGCCTATCGTTTGTAGCAATCAACGGTTCCTTCAAGCAGCCAGCGCACTTTTGATTGCGTTCAAACTTGATTGGCTCATTCTTCCTGCTGCAACAAAGATTGGATTGAGCAGACTTTCTTTGCTGTTATACATCAACTGATTCATGTTGGCTTGAACAATTGCGCCACCCGCAGCACACAACACAGCATGAGCCGCAGCAGTATCCCATTCCGAAGTAGCGGCCAGCCGCGGATAGACATCAGCTTTACCTTCTGCAATCAAACAAATTTTTAGCGAGCTGCCCATATTCAGCAACTCCATGCCGGTATAGTGCTTTTTTAACGCCGCGAGAAAAATTTCCAAAGCCTCACCGCCGTGGCGTCGACTGGCCACGACGCGCAAAATGTCTTCGTGTCCGGAATCAGGCTCTGGCAGCGTTGACGCATCAAGACGTGTCCATGGCTGACCAGACTCACAACGCCAGGCTTCACAGGATTGCTGACAGATGCCAAGGTAGCTGACCCCTGTCACCGGCACATGAACAACACCCAGCACCGGCTTGCCTTCGCTGATCAAGGCAATATTCACAGTGAATTCGCCGTTGCGGGAAATGAACTCTTTGGTGCCATCCAGCGGATCAACCAACCAGTAGTGCTGCCACAACTGACGCACGGCAAAAGGCACATCGGCAGATTCTTCAGATAGCACCGGGAGCTCAGGCGTTAATGCACTCAACGCGTTCACAATTACGTGGTGGGCCTGCAAATCGGCCTCTGTTAACGGAGACTCATCAAGCTTGTTGCTGACCTCCAGCAGCCCGGGGCGCTGGTACACCGCCATAATCTGTTTGCCAGCATGAACCGCAATGTTGTTGATTGTTTGCAGCAATTCCCGAGTGAGTAGCATAATGGCTCCCTTATTTTGATCCCTACGGATTCTACCTGATGCTGGATTGGTCTGATATCGACACGGTGTTGTTCGACATGGATGGCACCTTGCTGGATTTACATTTTGACAATTATTTCTGGGAAACATTGGTTCCGGAAACCTGGGGAGCGCGTGTTGGCCTCACTCCTGAGCAAGCCTGGCAGGAGCTCGGGCAACTCTACCAATCCATGCATGGACAACTTGACTGGTACTGCATCGATTTCTGGACAAAAAAACTGGGGCTGGATATCCAGCAACTCAAAGAACAATGGCGACATAAAATAGCCGTCAGGCCCAATGTCGAGGTATTCCTGCAAGGATTGACCAACATCGACAAGCAGCTGTTTCTGGTCACCAATGCTCACCCCGGCAGCCTGCGTTTGAAAATGGAACATACCCGGCTGGATCAACATTTTCATCACATTGTCAGCTCGCATACCCTGGGTCTTGCCAAAGAAAATCAAGGATTTTGGCAAAAACTTAAGGCACATCAACATTTTGAACCGCAGCGCTCCGTATTGTTTGATGACAACTTACATGTGTTGCGGCAGGCGAAAAGCGAAGGCATCAAACATTTATTTGCCATTCGGCAGCCAGACAGCCAGCGCCCGCCCTTGTATTCTGATGAGTTCGTCCATATTGAAGATTTTGCTGACATACTTCCGCCCAACCAGGCCGGTAATATTTTGATATGAGTGATAAACAGCACGACAACAATGCCAGTGCGCCCGACAAAGTCAGGCTGGACAAGTGGTTATGGGCCGCGCGACTTTTTAAAACCCGCGCCTTGGCCAAAGAAGCCGTAGAAGGCGGCAAGATCAGCATTGACGGCCACAAACCCAAGCCCGGCAAAGAAATTGCCAGCGGGACGGTGTTGAGCGTGCGACAGGGCTGGGATGAAAAAACTTTATTGGTGATTGGCTTGTCTGAACAAAGACGCAGTGCACCCGAAGCGCAGTTGCTGTATACCGAATCAGATGA
>JAUYSM010000091.1 GCA_030696315.1 Pseudohongiella sp.
CACATCCTGCCCACTGGCGGGCTTCTGATCGATGTGCCGGGCATGCGGGAACTCAGGGTCGCGGAGCTGGATCAGTCACTTGGCGCAGTTTTTGAGGATATTCAATTACTGGCAAAACAATGCCGGTTTGCTGACTGCGGACACGAAACTGAGCCCGGATGCGCTGTGCTCAGAGCGATACAAGAGCAAAAGCTTGATGACCGGAGGCTAGCCAATTACAGAAAGCTGGTGCGTGAGAACGCGTTGGCGACAGCCACATTGGCTGAAAAACGATCTCAGGGACGAGATTTCGCGAAGATGGTTCAAGAGGGCAAACGTATCAAACAGAAAAGGCTTGAAACGTGAGCGTTCATAACCGGGCCGGTAGGTGCTTGAGGTTCAACAAGCATCAGCTAACGCATTTGACCCGTTCATTACGTTGGTCAATAAAATCCCCGTTGCCCGTTCGGGTTCCTCGAATAACGGACTGTGGGCGGAGCTTATACCAGTCGACTCACAAACCCGAACCCATCCCTTCTATCGCCATAGAATAATCCATCCACTCCCCCTGCCAACGGGTAACGGCTGTGAACTCATCAATGTCCAAACCCATACGCTGATGTTGACGTTCAATTTCAAGACTTTCTTCCTGTGTTTGGTTTCCCGCGAATTGCGGATAAAGCGCTTCCGGCAGGATCGCGCGATCCGGCCGACGAAACTCAATATGCGCTCGTTGCAGTCCGGCACCCTCGCGGTGTGATTCAGGCCCGCAGTGTTTGTCAGCATGGTTGATCACTTCATAACCCTGCTCGTGCACCAGCCGGTGATGACGCCGGCACAGCAACACCAGATTCTCCAGTTTGGTCTCGCCGCCATCGCACCAGTGATGGATGTGGTGCGCGTCGACAAACCGGGACTCGGTGCAGCCGGGGAAGCGACAGCAGTGATCACGAATAGTGAGTGCGCGCCGCAGCGCGGGTGAGACGGTGCGGGTTTTGCGGCCGACATTTAGCACGTTGCCGTGACTATCCTCCAGCACCGTGAGCAGCCCGGTGTCGCAGGCCAGGCGACGAGCGCTGGTAGGTGACAGGAAAGGACCGTGCTCGATACTGCAGTGGTGGGCAGCACCGGGCATGAGAGAATCCTTTTCGATGTGGATGATCATCTGGTGGCGTTGGGGTGGGGTGAGTGGAGACCGCGGAGCCCCTGAAGAAAAAGGTGCCAAATCGCTTCCGTTGTGCCCGAGGCTCAGTTCGGCTAACAGCATGAGTGCGTCGGCGCGTTTTTGCGGGAAGGTGTCCTCTGCTTTTTCTTGAGCGTCAGATGCCTCTTGTGCATCAGCTATTTCTGGTGAACCCGGCAATTCTTGCGCACCGGACTCTCCGTATAACCCAGAAAACGTTTCCGCGGAAACGCTTTTTTGGAACTCCGGATTTTGACTTGAATAAAACGTTTCCGCGGAAACGCTTTTATGATCTTTTTCCAGTTCGCCAGCCACTTGTGTATCGCTGTTTACACTGGGTGGAAAAAGCTGAGCAAAGGCGCCGTCAATGGCTTTGATAAGCAGCGCGCCATCCTCGGGAGTCAACCGTCCGCGAATCACCAGCATGCCATCATCGTCATAATGCCAGTGCAGCTCCCGCCCGGCGAACTGGACGGCCGCCGCATCCACATTACTGTTTCCCTGCAGATCATCATCAGCCTGCACCAGGCGTTGTACACGCTGATGTTTGCGAACCAGCATCTCAACATGATGGGCTGTACCATGACGGGCAATGCTCAGCAGGAACGCTTCATTTTGCGGCGTGGCGCTGCGGGTCATGGCACGCGCCTTGGAATAACTGATCGCGCCGCTGGCGAACGCTTCATCAATTTGTGGTAATTGCGCCAGACATTTTGCGACACGCACCTTCTCCCGTGCGGCGCCGAGATCAATGCCGCAATAATAATTGAGCCAGTGCGCCGGCGACTTGATAGCACCACCATCACCCCATGCCTCGCGCTCGACAAGTGCTGCCAGCAATTTCAAAAACCGATGCTGAGCAGCGTTGATATGGCCAGCCAGGCGAGTAATGGCAGCGATCAGCGCGTCGTTGTCAGCGGGGATATCCGTGCTGACTAACGCAGGCGTTAACTGCGGGTTGTGAGTATCCGCAAAAACTTTTTGTGCAGATGCTGAAACGGGAATGGTTGCTTTCATTAGAGGGCTCCCAAATGAGGAATTAATACTGTTTGCATATACAGTATTGTAGCCCTATCATTCTGTATTATCTATTATTTTTTATTTTTAAGCCGAACTCAGGATGACCTTACTGCCCGCCTTTGTTGCACTGACTTATCTCGTACTTATGTTTGTTATACCGCACCAGCGCAAGAAGTGGGAGAATGCCCTGCAGGCATCATCCGGGTACAGACCAAGGGGATTCAAGTGACTGGAAAATCTATACCACGAGTAGGTAATCCACCCAAAAAGGCCACAAAAACAGAAGAGAATCTTTTGCTTTCGGAACTGAAACAGTGGGAAATAATTGAACACGGCGCACAAGGAAATGGCAGGAGAGAATTACATAGAATTTATGAGTTCAAAACATTTGAGGCTGCGTTCCAATTTATGTCCGCAGCAGCAACACGTATTATCTCGGCTCAAGATCATCATCCACGATGGGAAAACATGTACAAACGAGTCGAAGTTTGGTTATCGACTTTCGACATGGAGGATCAGATTTCCGATAGGGATCTGAAATTGGCGCGTTCTCTTGAACAACTATGGGAGGAATTGGGTAAAGGATCTCCACCACAGGATCTGATCCGCAACTAACCCCCCATCATCACCGCGCCCCCACTCACATCCACCCCCCCCTCCACTGGAACATCAACCCGCAACAAACTCGGCCGGCCCATGACCTCACCCTGACGAATGTCAAAGCTGAACGGCGCCGTCATCAGTCCGGCGTCACGCAAGTAGCCACCCAGCGCAGCAGCGGCAGCACCGGTCGCGGGATCTTCGACAATGCCACCCACAGGAAAGGGATTGCGTGCGTGGAACACAGCGTCCGATTCCTGCCAGACAAGTTGTAGCGTGGTGAGTTGATGAAAGTCCATCAGCGCTTTAAGGCCCTCAAAGTCGTATTCGAGCTGATCGAGCCGGGCTTTTGAGCTGGCTGCGATGACCAGGTGCCAGGCGCCTGCAAATGCGAGTGTTGGCGGAATCCGACAATCCAGCTCTGAGGCATCCCAATTCAGCAGCCGCAGCACCTGTTGCAGAACGGCAGGTTCAATTTCTTTCTGTTTTGGAAGCACAGAAGTCAGAGTTGCGCGCACGGTGCCGTTCTGAACACTGACCTGTAATTGCACGTCGCCAGCGCGGGTGCTCAGTGTGTATTGCCCTGCCCCTTCCGTCTGACCGGCCTCACCGCCCATCTGATCACCCCTCTGAGCGCCCCTCTGACCAAGGGCAACGGCAACGCCGGTGGCAATCGTCGCATGCCCGCAAAACGGCACTTCGCCCAGGGGGCTGAAATAGCGGATCTGTTTTTCATAACCGTGTTTGGGCGCCACAAAAGCCGTCTCGGAATAGCCTACGGCTTTGGCAATGGCCTGCATGGTTGAGGTATCCGGTAATTCATCATCGATCCAGACGCCGGCCGGGTTACCACCCTCAGCATGGGTGGTGAAGGCACTCAGGCGCTGCAAGCGGCTGTCTTGTACATCTTTACTGACTTTGTTCATGGCGGTGTTCCTCTACTTTGACCGGCTTACTCAAAAACCTGAGGCAGATTATCTGGCTTATTTAAACCGGGTCGGGCGTCGAACTCAACGTCAGCGCGGCGGCCGTCAGTCACCAGATCAAACTATTGGAGCAGACCCCGGGCATCGCGCTGTTCGTGCGCGAGGCTTTTTGCCCAGCATCGGCTCACACACCGAATCGGTTCATTGCTTCGTCAATATCCGGACTTGGTAAGCAAATCGTCATGCATGCTAAAACACGTAAAAATGGACCCAACCCCTACTTCAGCTTCATACTAGCTGCGCGCAATCGGATTATCCTGAATGTCGGGGTAGAACCCGTTCGAGGGCATTACAAAACATGGATTCAATAGCAGCAGCACAAAACGATATGCGGGTAGCTTACTTTGGTGGGGCACCTGGCATTGTAACGTCAGCAACAGCCTGGTTGGCCGCGGCAGTCGTTGCCGCTGTAGTTACGCCGCAGGCGGGTGTTGTTACGCTGGTGTTCGCTGGCATGCTCATATTTCCAGTGTCCGTGCTGCTCTGCCGCTTGATAGGTGCTTCCGGAAAACATAGCAAAGACAATCCTCTTGCGCCGCTTGCGCTTGAGGGAACTATCTGGATGCTTCTGTCTATCCCTATTGCAATCGCCGCCTCGTTATACCGGGTCGAGTGGTTCTTTCCGGCCATGCTTTTTGTGATAGCCGGTCGCTACCTGACCTTTTCAACCTTATATGGCATGCGCATTTTCTGGTTGCTCGGCGCAGCGCTTGTGGCGGCCGGGAGCATGTCGATTGTCTTTCAGCCGCCGGTGTTTGTGGGCGCATTAGCCGGCGCATTAGTTGAGTACGTGGTCGGGATTTTAGTGTTTGTCACGCACCGGCGTGCGCAGCGGCAACATTGAGGTTTGTTATGTCTACTTTCAAAGCCATGAATGACGTCGAGGTCATCCCAACCTTGCCAAGCCGGTCATTGCCAGCAACCATCGCCTTTTATGCAAACCTCGGCTTTGAGGGTGAATTGATTGGTGACAATTACGCGATACTATCTCGCGGGCCTATCGAACTGCATTTTTTTCCTCATCCTGAGCTGAATCCTTACGAGTGCTACTCAGGATGTTATGTTCGAATGAACAACGTGGATGATCTGCACGCTCAGTTTTTTGCTGCGAACTTGCCAACGCGTGGCATACCAAGACTGGAACGTGTCGAAGACAAACCATGGGGGATGCGGGAGTTTGCGCTGCTCGACATTGACGGAAATCTGATCAAGTTTGGTCGTGTCATTTAAGCGTTTGTCGCTGGCTGACCCAAGAGTCAATGGCGGCAAGCAACACCCAGTTCTATAACCTGGACGCCGTCACCAAGAAAGCCGCGCCGCGATACGTGCCTCATCAACATGCAGCGAAAACGTCCAGCCATTGCGCTCACACAGTCGTTGCACGATTCCCAGCCCCAGACCATAACCTTGAGACGACGCCCCCTCTGTCGGCGTGTGTCGCGCATCCGAGTCACTGCTTAGCTCATTGGTGACTAACAATTCAAACTCTTTGACCAGAATCGTGATCGGGCCTTGCCCGTCACGGGTATGCTCAAACGCATTGCGCACCAGATTATTGACCGCGATCGAAAACGCCTGTGGATGACCGTGAACGCTGGATTTTGCAACTTCGTCGATATCAACATCGACCAACTTGCCACCCAGCAGATAACGCTGCTGATCAATCGCGCGGCTGACCAGCGGCATCACAAAAAACTGCTCGTCATACAAGCCGTCGTCGGTTTCGCGCGCGAGGCACAGGAACATTTCAATCGTGGTTTTCATGTCGAGCGTCGCACGTCTCACGCGATCGACCAACTGCACGTCGGCCTCTGACAGATCGCTCTGTTCCAGAAGCTCAAGTGCACCGGTGATCACCGTGATCGGCGTGCGCAGCTCATGGCTGGCTGAACCGGTAAAGTATCGCTCCCTCGCAATAAATGCGCTGATACGCTCTAGCGTTTTCTCGATGGTGCCGGCGAGCACGCCCACCTCGTCATCGCCAAATCGGTTTGACTCTATGCGTTTGTGATCGCCGGCCGACAGATGTTCCAGGTCTATATCCGCCACCACGCTGGCGAGCTGCACCACTGGGGCAACCGCTCTGCGCATGACTATTACGCCGAGCATGAAACCCAGTGCACCAAGCGAACCCACAACACCGGTGATAGCAAGCAACCACCACCAATCCTCTGACGACGCGGCCTCAATGCCGGCCACGTCGTAAACCACAAAGGCGCGTTGCTGTGCATTGTCGGCAGCGATGACGGCGACATGTAACTCGTCGTTTATAAATTCGTAGATGCCTTCATCGGGATTTGAATCCGCCCACTCACGGAGCGATGCCGGCAAACTGTCAGCGTCGTCGTATCCGCGAATGTTTGATGCCACATCGGGATAATTTTCAGCGGCGTATTCCAGCTGATTCACCAGCGCGCGGTCTTCGCTTAACCTGATCGCCGAAAAAAAAGCGAAGCCCCAGACCACGCTGAGCACAGCCACACACACCGCAAAGGCAATGGCAACACGCTTGCGCAAACTGTGCCGGTACATTACTGACTGTCCTCTGCAGTGCTAACCTCTGCAGTGCTAGCCTCTGCAATGCGGTACCCGATACGGTGCACCGTGTGAATCAGCGGGCGCTCAAACGGCTTGTCGATCGCCTGCCGAAGTTTGTACAAATGCGAGCGCAGCGCGTCACCATCGGGGCGCTCGTCGGCCCACAACAAGTCCTCCAGATCATCGCGATCTACAACAGACGGGGCTTTTTCCATCAGTCGTTGCAGCAGCTTCATGCCCGCAGGGTGGAGATCGACGAGCCGCCCTGCGCGATGCACTTGCCGCGTCGACCTGTCCAGCGTCAGGTCACCCACCTGTAACAGTTTGTCGGTTTTTTGGTGACTGCGTTTGTACAGCGCCTGAAGCCGTGCATGTAGCTCCTGTAGTGCAAATGGCTTGACCAGATAGTCATCGGCGCCCGCTTCAAAACCCTTGAGTTTGTCGTCGAGCGTGTCTCTTGCCGTCAGCATCAGCACGGGCGTGTGTATGTCGGCATCCGCCCGCAGCTTTTGACAGAAGCTCAGGCCATCCATGCCCGGCAGCATCAGGTCCAGCACAATCACGTCAAACACATGGGTCAACGCCAGATGCATCGCGCTTTTACCGTTGTAGGCAAAATCCAGCAGGTAGCCATGCTTTTCAAGATACATGGCAATGTTCGCGCAAATGTCGCGGTTGTCTTCGACAATCAGTGCTCTTATCGGCACCGCTGCTGTTGCACTTTCCATTGTTTGATTCCCCTTGCCAGAACGCTTTACCAAGCCGGTTTACCAGGCCGCATTACCAAGCATAGTCCAGCCGCAGACCAATCAGCGGCTCGGCTTCATTAGAGTCTTTCACTACCACACCCCGGCGATAATCAAATTCATTGCTGTCGGTCGACGATGCTGCGGTCACGTTGATGACATCCAGAAAGGCTGTCAAATCTATCGGGCCAAAAGATCGACGATAGTCGGCACGTACGTTAATCAGGCTGTAACTGTCTTTGCGACCGACATTGCGCTCGGTAATCTCTTTTGAGTAGCGCAGGAGTTGTCCTGCGCCCAACACGTCCGAGTGAATAATATAGTTTTGGTCTGGCCGACCAGAAAGATATTTGTAGCGCCCCGCTACTTTCCAGCGATTGCTGATCTCCCAGGTGAGACCGAGGGTAGCGACATGTTTGCGGTTGAATTCGGCGGCGACGGCGCCGCGACCGTCTTTATGGTCAACTTCAGCATCGTTGTACGAGTAGGACGCGGTCGCGTAAAGACCTTCGCGGACGGTCGCGTTGGTCACAACATCAACCCCAAAGGATGTGCCGTCACCCTTGTTTGCAAATGTGCCGCTTGCACGATCAAGCTTCACCACCAGCTTGTCGAGGCTTTGATAATAGGCCTCCGTCAACACCGACCAGCGGTTGTTCGGGAAGTATTGAAAGCCAACACTACCGTGCGTGATTTCTTCGTTCTCAAGTTTGTTTGATGCGTTGGCAGCAATCTGCAAAAACCGTGGCGACTGATGAAACATGCCTGCCGTTGCAAAATATCGGATGGTATTCGCTGGCCGCCAATTGACGCTGAACCGCGGCGACGCGACGCTCTGGTCTGCAAAGCCGTCGCGTTCAAAGCGCAGGCCAGTGCTGATATCCCAATTGCCGCGCTCAAAAACCTGGTCGACGTAACCGGCATAGTTGGTTTGTTTCTTACTGAGTGCCGAGTTTATTTTTGCAGGCGTCAGCACAAGATAGCGCTGACTGGGGTCTGGTCTGAAATCATTCGAGTCGTAAATAAAACGGTTCCAATTGCCATCCAACACAGTGTCGTAGTCCAGTTCAATTTGTGTGACCTGAGTACCGGCACTGAACACGCCCCACTGATTCACTGTCTCGAAGTCGCTGCGCCAGCCGATCTCTGTCTCATCTTCGACTATGGTGATAATGTCTTCCCGCACCGGAAAGCTGGACGCGGGCGATCCCTCCGGCACCAGATCCGGAAATGCTTCGCCCTCTGAACTGATCTTGTCGCTCATGCGGTAGTAAACCTTGTTGGTCCAGACAGCTTGCTCACCGATCAATGATCGCAATGTCAGTCCGTACAAATCACTGTCCTGTTTAAAATCCAGCAGCGCAGCATCTTCAAAATTGGGCGACTCAAACACGTGAGTCACGCCACGAGTATAGTCCTCGTGCGTATCCATCAGCAGCACTTCCAGCGTGTGGTTCTGGTTGATGGGTATGGCCGACTTGATGATGACGTCTCGTAACACCGGCTCCCCAATGTCCAGTTCTTCGATGGTTTCAAACAATTGACCAAAATCCAGCCGTCGGGCAGATACGAGCAAGGTGGAGTTGTTAGTGAGTCCGGCAGGGCCGTCATAACCCACTTCAAATCCCGCCAGGTCGAAGCGCAAACTGGCTGAAGGGCTTGGATTGCCATCAGCTACTTCCAGATTCAGCAGCGATGCAGACCGACCGCCATACGCCGGCCCCCAACCACCCGGTGAAAACTCTGCACCGTCGATCACGTTCGGTGCAAAAATTGAGAAGCGCCCGCCGCCACCCACATCTTCGTCTTCACCCAGCGTGGCATCAAAGTGCACCACTTTATCGAAGGGAAAGTCATCCACGAATAACAGGTTATCTCGTGGGCCACGGCCGCGTACGCTGAACGCCGCGAATTCACCGGTGGATGCAAGGCCGGGCAAACCATCCAGTGAGAGCAGCGGATCGGCGCCGCCGCCAACCGCACTGCGCAAGGCCTCTCTGTCGAGATAGGTGCTGGACGCTGAGGCATTGCCTTGTCGTGCACGCAGCACCAGTACTTCCTCAATGGCCTGCTCTCTCAGTTCGAATTCAATCTGCAAGGTTTTGCGGGTTTCCACGCGCACGCTTGGTTCGTACGATGACGCAAACCCGCCTTTGGCGACGTTCACCGAGTAAAGACCGGGGTCAAGCTGTTCAACAACAATGCGACCCTGTGCGTCGGTTTCTGCAATTCGCGTGGCATTGGTTTGCCGTTCTGTGAGGGTGATCTGAACGTCTGCCAGTAGCCGTTCAGTCACCTGATTTTTGACAATGACTGTCAGCGCTCCGGGCGCTTCGGCTGCATGGGTTAAAGGTGGAAAGCCAAAAAGCGAAAAACCTGTCAGCAGCGACAACAGAATCAACCACGAACCCCTTGTCAAATGCCTGCCCAACTTGCTCAATTGCCTGCTCATACTGCTAGCCCTCCAAGAATCGGCCGTATTGATTTAATAAACCGCTTGGAGGTTAACAATGTGAATGTGACTGAAACGTCGCCGGAGTGGGAAAGCTGTATGCGCCAGCAACCTAAAACCACCGGTCCAAAAACTGCAACGAATTGTCTCGCTTTAAGAAACAACACGCTCTCTAGCGTATATTGCACTCTGTTTTTGTTCACTATATCCCTCAAGAGATGCTCCTGATGACCGTTTTTATCCAACATCTGCAGCGCAAATTTCTTTGCCTGACACTGATTCTCACCTTCAATGTGGGAGGCGCGGCCCTGGCGCAGGACAGTGTTTCAGCACTGACCAAAGCAGATGAAAGCGAATTTGATTTTACGCTGGATGGCAAGCTCGACGAGGCGATATGGGACCGCATACCTTATTTTGATGGCATGCGCGTGATTACGCCTGACACCTTGGCGCCAGCTGCCTACGAGACCCACACGCGTATTTTTTACACAGAACGTGGCATCTACCTGGGGGTGATGAACTATCAACCTGAAGGCTCCATTGTCGCGCGCATGACATCGCGGGATCGTCAAATTGTGCGGGATGGTTTTGTGTTGATGATCGACCCGTCCGGCGAAGGGTTTTACGGTTATGGCATGCGTGTGAATGTCGGCGGGTCGTTGAATGACATCACCATCCTGCCTGAACGCCAGTACAACACGCAGTGGGATGGCGCATGGGATGGCAAAGCCACCGTGGTTGAGGGCGGCTGGATAGCTGAAATGTTTATCCCCTGGTCGATGATGGCACTGCCGCAGGTAACTGGAGAGAGGCGCCGCATAGGCGTGTATACGGAACGTCAGATTGGTGCCACCGGGGAGACCTGGTCCTTTCCTGCATTGCCAGGCACCGGCTCACAGTTTTTATCGTCGTTCGCTCGTTATGAACTGGAAGATATCGAGCCGCGAAGACAAATCACTTATTACCCTTATATTGCATCAACCCACGACGCGATGCGCAATGACTCGACCATGCGTGCCGGAGCAGAAGTGTTCTGGCGCCCAACCTCCAACACGCAATTGTCAGCGAGTTTGAATCCGGATTTTGGCAATGTTGAATCTGACGATGTTGTTGTTAATCTCACCGCGTTTGAGACATTCTTTGCAGAGAAGCGTTCATTCTTCCTGGAAGGACAAGACGTCTTTATCACATCTCCGCGAGCGCGCACTGGCAGTGGTCCCAGCGGGCCAACCACGATGCTGAACACGCGCCGGATTGGCAGTGCACCGCGGCTTGTTATTCCAGCCGGCATCAGCGTGCTGCCCACGGATCAAAGTCAGCCAAGCGATCTGCTGGGGGCAGTGAAAGTGACCGGGCAGAGTGGCAGCTGGCGCTACGGAAGTCTTATTGCATCCGAAGATGATATGCAGATTCGCGGCAAAAACAGTGCTGGCGAGCGTGTGACACTCAACAGCCAGGGCCGCGACTATCTTGTCGGCCGCCTTGTTTATGAGGACACTTCTGCAGGCGGACGGCGCTCCATCGGCTGGATGGGAACGAACGTCACGCATCCCGACATCGATGCCGTTGTTAATGGCATTGATCTGCACTATTTTTCTGCCGACACACAGTGGGCGATAGATACACAATTACTGCATAGCGATGTCGGCGGCACTACCGGTGCAGGTGGTTTTGCGGATATCAGTTATCAGCCAGTGCGTGGCCGGCAACACCGGGTATCACTCGGTTACCTGGACGATTCACTTGATCTGAATAATCTGGGTTTCTTCAGCCGCAACGATTTTGTGCAAGCAGACTATACTTTCAGTCTCGATCGTTCTGATGTCGAAGGACTGCGGGCATTGAGCGACAGCATCAGTGTCATCAATCAGTGGACTACGTCTGGTCGGCCGACTCGCCTGTCGTTGTTTCTTAACCGCAGGTATACCTTTCTGGATAACACCGCGTTCAGCACCAGTTTGCGTTATTTCCCGCCACGCGTGGATGATCGCTTGGGGCGAGGGAGTGGCGTCTTCAAAATTCCGGAGCGCTGGGGGATTACTCTGAATTGGACGGATGACCCGAGCAAAAAACTTTCAACAGAGGTGGGCGTCACCGCCGGTCAAGAGGATCTGGGCTCCCGGTCGCTGACGTTTTCTGCTGGCTTGGCGTACAGACCTATTGACAACTTTTCGGTGTTGTTTGATTTAAGTTATACCGATCGTGAAGCGCTGCTGGTGTATAAAAACAATGGACGTTACACCAGTTTCGAAGCAACCCAATGGTCGCCAAATCTAAGCATGGATTACTTCTTGTCAGCGAAACAACAGTTACGTTTCAGTATGCAGTGGACAGGTCTGAAAGCGTTTGAGGATAGATTTCTGTCGGTCAATCCTGATGAAGTAGCGAAGTTGCGCATCGTCAACAAACCAACAGTGACGCCCGAAAATTTTGTGATTAGCCGTATGACCTTCCAGGCCCGCTACCGTTGGGAAATCGCCCCACTGTCAGATTTGTTTGTGGTCTATACCCGCGGCTCGAATTTACCTGGCTCTCAGTTCGACGATTACGGCAACTTGCTGATAGACGCGTGGGAGCATCCGATTGTGGACACCATCGCGGTGAAATTACGTTACCGTTTTGGCTCATAGTGAAAGTGAGAGGCGCAGGGCTGGATGTGCAGGGCCGGCGGGTATCTGGAGGATACGTATTGAGGTGACTAGCGTCGCCGAATCATCATCAAAAGTACTGTCATGAAAAGTAAATTTTCTGACGCTATCATCCCCTGTCAGGTTCAAGGGTTAACCTTGGAAAGGTTGCTGGGCAGACAAGTCCCCGCCCCGGATTATTTAGCGGGTCTCCCCCGCAAAGCCAAAGGATTTCCCATGATTCGTTTCGCTCTGCCCTTCTTAATCCTCTTCGGATTTTTCCAACAGTCAGCAGCTGCTGCGGACGTGAGTCTGTTGCAGGCGATTCATGTTGCCGAAATCTACACCACCAGAGCGCCTTCTGGTCACAGTACCGACACTTATAACGGCGCGCCTCACTACGTTATCGAGGTGCCGCTTGATGACGACATCCAGCGAGTGTGGGTACACGGAATCAATGGCCGGGTATCAAAAATAGAATCGGGCAACAAAGCGGCGCCGACGCTGGAGTATCAGTGGCCGGGTATCAAGGTGGTTGCTCACCGGGGCGGCGTGGGGCTGGATGTCCCTGAAAACACTCTGATCGCCATGCAGAAGGCCATCGATATCGGTGCGCAGCTGGTGGAGATTGACGTCCGTGAAACCAAAGATGGCCACCTGATTCTGATGCATGATGAAACGGTGGACAGGACAACAAATGGCTCCGGCCGGGTTGACCAGATGACGCTTCAGGAGATCAAAGCACTGGATGCCGGGAGCTGGTACGGCGAACAATTCGCGGGCATTGCAGTGCCTACGCTGGAGGAAGCGCTAACGTTGATGAAGGGAAAAATCAGCCCCGATCTGGATGTAAAAATCGCCGATGTGGAAAAGCTGGTGGACATTGTTAATCGGGTCGGCGTCGCTGGCGAATCGTTTTATCACGGTTCAATGGAAGACAGTAGCAAACTGAGGAATTTGGCACCCGACATTTTTCTGCGTCCGTCGGTAAGACACAGTGTTGATATCCATGAAACGATTCGATTGTTGTGGCCGCCCCTGATAAATCTGAACTGGCACGCGGTCACCGAGGAAAACATCAGGCTGATTCACCTGCTGGGGGCCCAGGCATTTGTGAACACGCTTGATACTGCAGATACCTTGTTGAACGTGGAACTGGCCGCTGCCGCTGGCGCGGATTATATCCAGACAGATTTCCCGGACAGGGTGATCGCCCGCTTGAAAGAGTTGGGCTTGATGTACGATGAAAGCAAGGACGTGAGCGGAAGGATTCATCCCTTGGGTAATCGGCAGCTCAGATATCCGTTGCGGTAAGGCGCCTTTCTTCCAACACTTGCGCACTCAAAAAACTAATACACATCGTTTTCATCGTACGCTGACACCGACAAATTCCCCATTGAGTCAGTTGTTACGTTGATCGTAATGGGCCTGCAGCATACCTGACAGTCTTCAATATACTGGTCGCCCGCATCTTGTGGGTCGATTAGCACGTCGATACTTTCGCCGCAATAGGGGCAAGACAGCGTTTGCTCTTGTAAGTAATCCATCGTCTTTGACCTGCCGTTATCGCTGCTCTTGATTCAGGAAAGTACCCCATTTTGCTGCCTGTTACGAGTGTATTCAGCAAATGGATTGGCGTGCCGTGGGGGTGGGTGAATTGTTTGCGGTGCAGATAAATCCAGTCCTACTGACTTCACGTATTCTTCGCATCATGGTTCACCGCCGTCTAATCATTCAGTAGTCGACCATGGGTCTACTCAGACAGCCAACGTCCACCGATTCAAGTGTCAACATAAGGATTCAGACATGACGCAAGGATGCAAACATTACCGTGCCACGTTTTCCGCATTGGCACTCTGCGTAACAAGCAGCTTGACAATCAGCAGTTTCACCATGGCACAGACATCTACGGATGCAGAGCTGTTGATCAACGTGATGCGGGATGTTCACCCGGGATATCTGCGTTATCAGAGCGACACCGAGGCGGCCACAGCAGAACAACGATTCCGCGAGGCCGCAGGCAACGCTGTCGACGATGGGGCGTTTTATTTGGCAGTGAGCGAGTACCTTGCCACCATTCGCTGTGAACACACCGAAGCGGAATTGCCGCTAGCGCTGGCGGAATGGCGGGACTCGACACCCACCATGCTGCCGGTGTCATTCACTTGGGTCGAGAACACTGCCATTGTGACAGGTGTGGCAACTGGCACCTCTGGTGTACAGATTGGTGATGAGTTACTGGCCGTGGATGGACACACCATGACATCTCTGCTGGAAGAGATGTCCAGTCACATCTCTGTAGACGGATTCACGGATCACACAAAGACCACGTTATTTGCGGGGCGCGATGATGTCGGGCTCACCACATTCGACATGTTTTATCCTCTGCTTCATGGCTTCAGTGATTCGTTTATGTTGTCCCTGCGCACTGAGGGCGGCGAGCGGCGCGAAGCGCGTGTGGCCGCTGTCGACGAGAGCACCGCATTGGCTGCGCGTGGACTGAGTGTGGACTGGGCAAACTTCAGTGACGCGGATGCCGTGGTGTGGCAGCAGGTAGGGGATGCTGCGGTGCTCACCATCAGTACCTTCGTCAACTACCGCACACACGTCGCACCCGACGAGGTGTTTGGCGCCGTGCTGCGCGACATCAAGGCAACGGGTGCTACACGCCTGGTGCTGGATCTGCGCAACGTGGGTGGCGGTTCCTCGGATGTCATGGAAAGTCTGCTTGCTCACCTGATCGAGCGCCCCATGACCATCGGCGGCCCCACCCGCGTCAGGACCTACGATTTTGCAGACTACCGCGCACACCTCAGCACCTGGAATGAAAGCGTTTTTACCATGCCCGCATCACAATTCACCGCGGACGGTGCTGGTTTGTATGTGATGAACTCCGACACTGGTAGCGACACCACCTTGTTGCAGCCCGCGGCAGACGCCTGGCACGGCCCGCTAACGGCGTTGATTGGCGCCGGCAACGAGTCAGCGCTCACCATGCTACTCGCCGAACTGCGTGACGAGCGTGAGGTGACACTGATTGGTCAGCCAACGGGCGGTAGCGCGCAGGGCCCGACGGCCGGTGTTCTGGCGACACTGACGCTGCCGGAGTCACAGATTCTGGTGCGGGTGCCGCTGCGCTGGTCGCTAACGTCTTTTAAGGACTTCGAGTTCGGCCAGGGCATAACGCCGGATATTCTGGTGCCGGAAACCATTGCCGACCTGCGTGCCGGGCGTGACCGCACGCTGGAGATCGCGACAACTGAGCTGGGGCGCTGATTCTGGTACTCGACCACACGCCACACTATCCGAAATTTCCAGACAACTAAACCGGTCAGGGTTCTTTTGGGCAGTTGCCCCTTGATAACAACAAAGTATCAATTCGCTTGGAGGCGTAATGTTCAGAGCTCAACTCAGCACCCAACTATTTCACGCACTTTTGTTGCTGACACTTGCGCTCACCGCAACCCCCGGCATGGCCCAGGACAACATTGTTACCACCGAGGTCAGGCCCAGCATACTGGCAACCCGCATACCTGCAGGCGCAGAGGTGCGACTTGACGGTTTGTTGGATGAGGACGTATGGGCTCTGGCGCAGCCCATCACCGACTTTCGGCAGCAAGAACCCGTCGAAGGCGGAACCCCCAGCGAGCCAACCGAAATCCGTATTCTGTTTGACGACCAGGCACTTTACATTGGTGCCATGCTGTACGACTCCAATCCGGAGGGCATCCTCGCCTACCAGTTGCAGCGTGATGCCGGGCTGGGTACCGATGACCGTTTTATGTGGATCATCAGCACCTTTGATGACAACCGCACTGGCTATTTTTTCGAAACCAACCCCGCTGGCCTGTTGGGTGATGGCTTGATCGAGGGAGTCGGTGGTTTTAACAAGCGCTGGAATGGCATCTGGAATATCCGGACCGCCATTCAGTCCGATGGCTGGTCGGTGGAGATACGTATCCCCTTTTCAACGCTGAACTTTGACCCGTCGCTGGACGCCTGGGGCATCAATTTCCAGCGCACGATACGCCGTTATAACGAGGAGATTCTGTGGAATGGCTGGCGTCGTACCGAGGGCCTGTTCCGTCCGGTGTATACCGGGCAGCTGCGCGGTCTCAGCGACATCAGTCAGGGCCGGGGCATTGAGCTCAAACCGTTTGTGAATGCCTCCACCAACAGCGGCCCGAATGCGGGTGCTGCGCGGGGCAGTGAAGCCAAAACCGGTATTGATATCACCTATTCGCTGACGCCGTCGCTACGGGGCGCGTTGACATTAAACACAGACTTTGCCGAGGTTGAGGTCGACAACCGTCAGGTGAACCTCACGCGGTTTCCGCTGCGTTTTCCCGAACAGCGTGAGTTTTTTCTGGAAGGCTCCGGTGTATTTTCGTTTAACTGGGCCGATCCGTTTTTTAGTCGGCGCATAGGCCTGGTCTCCGGTCAGGAAGTGCCAATCGACTTCGGTGCGCGCTT
Source organism: Pseudohongiella sp. (assembly GCA_030696315.1). Taxonomy (GTDB): domain Bacteria; phylum Pseudomonadota; class Gammaproteobacteria; order Pseudomonadales; family Pseudohongiellaceae; genus Pseudohongiella. The sequence continues at coordinate 16,605 of JAUYSM010000091.1, forward strand.
AGGTGGTCAGGTGGGTGACTACGAACTGGGTGTTTATCAGGTGAGAACCGGCGACACCATGCTTGAAAACGGCGATGGCTCGTTTCGGCCCTGGGCTGCGGAGGACTTTACGGTTGCCCGGGTGAAACGGCGGCTGTTTCAGCAATCACACGTTGGCATGATCTACACGCGCCGCGCCTCGGAGAACATTCCGGGCAATGGGCCTTTGTCTGACCGGCACACATTGGGCGCCGACTTTAACTTCTTTACCTCACAGTTTATGGGCAAATACAACGCCCAGGTCGAAGGGTTTATGGTCAATCATACCGACCCACTAAACGGCGGCGATCTCAGTGGCTCCGAGCGACGCTCGCGAGGTGTGCGTATGGCCTTCCCCAACGACCTGATTCGGGTGCATTCGTCTCACCGCGAGTTTGGGGAGCAGTGGGATCCGGCGGTCGGTTTTGTCGAGCGTCGTGGCTTCCGCCGCCATCAACCTACACTGACCATCGCACCGCGCCCACAGAGCTGGGGCCTGGTGCGTCAGACCGAGCACGAAATTGAATTTGAGTACCTGACGGATCTGGATAACCGCTTG
>JAUYSM010000092.1 GCA_030696315.1 Pseudohongiella sp.
GCTAGAATCCGTGCCCTTGAATAGCTCAGGACAACAACACGGCATGAACGCACAGACGCAAGGCAGACACGTCCAACTTCTTGATACCACGCTTCGCGACGGCGAACAGACTCAAGGGGTGTCATTTGCAGCCAAAGAAAAGCTGCAGATCGCCCGCGCATTGCTCCAGGCATTAAAAGTGGATCGTATTGAAGTTGCCTCCGCGCGAGTTTCTGATGGCGAAAAACAGGCAGTTAAAGACATTAACGCCTGGGCCGCACAAGAAGGCCTGCTGGAACGTGTCGAAGTATTGGGTTTTGTGGATTACACACTCAGCGTCAACTGGATTCGCGACGCGGGCGGCAGAGTTATGAATCTGCTGGCCAAAGGCAGCGAAAAACATTGCCGCGAACAACTGGGGCGCACCCTCACTGAACACATACAAGACATCAAGCGTACCGTTGCTTATGCGAACGAGAACAATCTGCTGGTGAACATGTATCTGGAGGATTGGTCCAACGGTTACAAAGACAGTCCAGACTACGTTTTTGGTCTGGTGGACGGTGTCAGAGACATCGGTATCCGTCACTTTATGTTGCCAGACACTTTAGGGGTCATGACACCTGATGAAGTGTTCAGCGCGCTTACAGAGATGAGCCGGCGCTTTCCGGATCTGAATTTTGATTTCCATCCACACAACGATTACGGACTGGCCACGGCCAATGTCATGGCAGCCGTCAAAGCCGGCATCAGTACCATCCATTGCACGATCAATTGCCTGGGCGAACGCGCCGGTAACGCTTCGTTAGCAGAAGTGGCGGTGGTCTTGAAAGACAAGATGGATATACAACTGTCCATCGATGAAACCCGTATCGCCATGCTCAGCCGGATGGTAGAAAACTTCTCTGGCAAATGGATTGCAGCCAACACCCCGATTGTTGGCGCCGATGTTTTTACCCAGACTGCAGGTATTCATGCTGATGGTGACTCCAAAGGCGGGCTCTACATCACAGCACTGAGGCCAGAGCGTTTTGCGCGCAAACGCACCTATGCACTGGGCAAAATGAGCGGCAAAGCGTCCTTGGCCAATAACCTGGAAGAACTCGGGCTTGAGTTATCTGACGATGACCAGCGCAAAGTACTGCAGGAAATTGTCAAACTGGGCGACTCTAAAGCCATCATCACCTCTGACGATCTGCCGTTTATCATCGCCGACGTGCTTGAGAATCGGGAGTATCGCTACATCGAGTTGCTGAATTGCTACATCAGCAGCGGCATGGATGTCGACAGCACAGCAAGCATCAGGGTCAGCGTGAACAACGCCGTCCACAACGCTACCGGATCAGGCAACGGTGGTTTTGCAGCCTTTATTGCAGCTATGAGTCAGATTCTGGACAAGCTGAATTTCACTATGCCGGCCTTGTTGGATTACGAGGTACACATCCCGCGTGGCGGAAACACCAGCGCCTTGACCGAATGCATCATTACCTGGAAAGTCGAAGACCGGGAGTTAAAAACACGCGGCGTCGATTCCAACCAGGTGCTCGCGGGCGTCAAAGCAACCATGCGCATGATCAATATGCGTATGCATGCACAGGTGTAGAGGGTTTGTTGCTGAAACTCGAACGCGTTCAAACCCTGCGTAGCAAGTAGACACCTAGCAGCGCACAAAACAAAATGGGGGCGAGTACGGCAACAAACGGGCTGATGCCGTACAGGATGGTCGCTGGGCCCAAGGTGCGCTGCACAATGGTAAACCCCAGACCCATGGCAATTGCGATAAACACCCGAAAGCCCATGGTCGACTCACGCAGCGGGCCAAACACAAAGGACACCGCCAACAGCACCAGACTGAGCGTCGCCAAAGGCTGCAGTAGTTTTTTCCAGTACGCAAGATAATAACTGCTGCTGTCCAGCCCTTCATTCTCAAAGTAGCGTGCAAACTGCAGTAAACCACTGATTGACTGACGGTCGGGTCTGACCAGCAACACGCTTAACAAGGACGGTGACATATCAATCGGCCATTGATACTGCTCGTGATGACTGGCAAACAGCTGCCCTTCAGTAAATAAAGTTTCCTGGACATCACTGAGCATCCAATAGGACTCGGCGCCCATCACCTCGACGTACTGACCTTGCGCAGCAAAACTGGTTCGTTTGAGCTGCCGGTTGTCATCGAGTTCAAACACAGTGATACCAAACAGCTCTCGTCCACCGGGCGCAATTGCATTGATGTGCACAAACTCGTTGCCCACTTTGCGCCAATCGCCGTCTTCACTGCTGATCGCCTGCCCGCCACTCATTAACAAGGCACGGTCACTTTGCGCTTTCTGCTGCAACATGGGTGCAATCCATTCCCCAAGTACCAGACTGAACAGCATAACGCCAAGGACAGGTATCATGACCCAGCCAACCAACACTGGCGTGCGGACGCCGGTTGACTGAATCACCAGCAATTCCTGGTTGGAAGCCAGTACTCCAAGGCCTATCAACGCGCCGCCCAATGCTACATACGGCAACAGTTCATAGACGCTGGTTGGCAAGGTTCTGAGCACATACACAATGGCATCGCTGGCACTGTAGAAACGATTGGTGCTGGCCATTTCATCCGCCAAGGTAAACACCAGGTCAATGGTGGCAATCACACCTAGCACTACCAGCATGGCCGCCAGAACGGTTTTGGAAATATAACGCGCCAACATGGGCATGATTCAGTGTGTTCCTGTATTCACAATGGCAGACGAACGACGAGCCCGGCCGCGCATGAACAACCACGCCGCCCCTGCAACAAACATTGCATGCACCCACCACAGACCGATAAACGCCGGCAAACTACCCTCTTCCAATGCGTCCCGGGAAACTTGAAGCAACATAAAATACAGACCATACAACAATGCCGCAGGCACCAGTCGCGCAAAACGACCCTGCCGCGGATCAACCCGACTGAGCGGCACCGCGATCAGGGTCAAAATTGGTATCAGCAGGATCACGGACAAGCGCCACTGCAATTCGGCACGCAAACCCGGCAGATCAGACCCCAAGAGTTGCGAAGTGGGCATCGCCCGCTCTTCCAGTACCGGGGCAATCACCGATTGGTCGGGCAATAAAATTCCTTGCTGCTCAAAGCGCGTGACGGCGTAGTCAGCCTTACCCGGTGTACCATCGTAAAAATGGCCTTCTTCCAGCAACATGAATCGTCTACCGCTGGCAGCATCCAGCACAGGCCGGGCGGTTTTGGCGACCATCATACGCAGGCCTGACTCACCTTCGGGCGGGTTTGGGTCACGAATGACAACAAACGCATTATTGAGCTGACGCCCGACACTGGTCTCTGAAATGGATTCTGCATAGGTTACCCGTTCACCGCGCGCAAACTCCTGAAACTGTCCGGCAACAATCAGGTCAATTTCGGTCAACTCATCCTGTGACTGTCGCAGCGCATCTGTTTGTTGCAGCCCTGCTGGCGCGACATAGAGGCTCATAAAGGCTAACAGCATGGTCAACAGCAGCGCGAAGCTCATAGTCATGGCCAGCAGCTTACCGCGACTGAAGCCACAGGCATGCAAAACAACCATCTCGTTCTCCGCGTACATGCGACCATAGGCCAGCAGTATTGCCAGAAAAAACGCAAATGGCACAATAATCAGCAGGAATTCCGGCAAACGATACAACATCAACATCAGCAGGATGTCGGTTGTCATCTGCCCTGCCACGGCATCTGCCAGATATTGCAGAAACCGGGAGGTGAACGACACCACCAGCAGAATTAAAGAGACTGCCAGCGTGACTTGCAGCACCTGTCGGGTGAAGTACCAGAATAAAATCACAGTTCTGGTTCACCCACCAGACTGATAAAAGCCAGCGGCACTGAAGCGATTTTGTGTCTGTCGAAGTCAAAAAACACCACACCCTGCTTGGCGTTACACACCACCTTTTCGAGTGCAGAGTTGGTAATCTGGAAACAGATATCACATCCGTACTTGTTAAAGCGTGCCACACCCACCTCGATCACCAGCACATCCTTGGCAAAGGACTCCGACCGGTAATCTATTGCCATGTCCGTCACAACCATGCCCAGCCCAAAAATGTTGGCCTCGGTCAGACCCAGACTGGCCAGAAACTGTAGACGCGCTTCGTGCAGTATATGAACCATTGCGACGCTGTTCAGGTGTTTGGCATAGTCCAGATCACTGAAACGAACCGGATACTCCATCGAGTACAAAAACTCTTCAGGCATACTGATTTTGACTCTGGCCATACCTACTCCGAGATAAGTAACATTGCGAGGCGGTGAATTTTAATCGCCACGGCCGGTAAAGTACACTTACACGCTCGGCATTGCCATGCTCAGCGCTATTCTCTAGCATGTCGGCCTGACATCCTTCTTTCGAATCCAGGAAATATTTATGAAATACCAGGTTCACAGCAGCAAAACGTTGGATAAAAAAACTGATTGTCTGGTGTTGGCTGTTTGGGAAAAAACCGGCCCGGCAGACTGCGCCTTGCTGGACGAAAGCCTCGCTGCCTTGGCTGGCGCGGTATTTAAAGCAGGCGACATCAAGGGCAAAACCGGTGAAACCCTTTTAATCCCGGTCCACACGCACGCCAAAACCGAACGACTATTGCTGGTCGGTGCTGGTGACGCGTCCAAGTTTGATGCCAAGGCATACCGCAAAGTCATTCGTGCAACTGCGCAGGCAATCAATAAAACCTCAGCCAAATCAGCGATCTTTACCATGCCGCAATTGACTGTGTCAGATCGCGACCTGTCATGGGCAGTAACACAACTGGTCATGGAAAACAGCAACTCCCAATACCGCTACGATCACACCAAAAGCAAAAAGGCTGATGCCTTACATTTAAAAACCGTCAGCCTTGCGCTGCCCGCAGATGCCAATCGTAAGGCAGTTGACGAGGCTATCCGCGCGGGTGAATGCATCAGCATGGGCATGAGTCTGACCCGCGAACTGGGCAACCTGCCCGGCAACATCTGCACACCCAGTTATTTGGGCGAAAAGGCCACCGAAATGGCCGGCAAGTACAAAACAGTCAAAGTAAAAGTATTAAATGAAAAACAGATGGAAAAGCTCGGCATGGGCTCCTTGCTGTCTGTGGGTAATGGCTCTAAAGAAGAATCACGATTGATCGTGATTGAGTACAAGGGCGCGACCGATGCCAGCAGCAAACCATATTGTCTGGTTGGCAAAGGTATTACCTTTGACACCGGCGGCATCAGCCTGAAACCCGGTCTGGGCATGGATGAAATGAAGTATGACATGTGTGGGGCCGCCTCAGTGCTTGGAACCATGACCGCTGTTGCCGAACTGGGCCTGCCCATCAACGTGGTGGCAGTGATCGCGTCCGCTGAAAACATGCCATCAAGTACCGCCACCAAACCCGGCGATGTGGTCACCAGCATGTCTGGCAAAACCATTGAAATTCTGAATACCGATGCTGAAGGTCGTTTGGTGCTGTGTGATGCATTAACCTATGCCGAACGGTTTAAACCCAGAACCGTGATTGACGTTGCAACCCTGACGGGTGCAGCCGTGGCAACCTTTGGTGAAGTGAATACTGCCCTGCTCAGCAACCATGATCCCCTGGCAAAAGAGTTGTTAGCGCTTGGACAGCAGACGCTGGATCATGTCTGGCAATTGCCGATGAATGAAGAGTATCAGTCATTACTGGATAGCAATTTTGCAGATATCGCCAACATTGGTGGACCCAAGGGCGGCACAATTACGGCAGCGTGTTTCCTGTCGCGTTTTGCTGAAAAATTCCATTGGGCGCATTTGGATATCGCGGGTACTGCCTGGTTGAGTGGAGCGCAGAAAGGCGCAACAGGACGGCCGGTGCCATTGCTGGTCGAGTATTTACGTCAGCAAAAAGCATAACGTCTCTTCGATAACGCGTTTGTTGTCAGAACTCGAACGCGTTGTCGAATCCTAACCGGGCATATCACATGACTGGCCATCCCGGCACCTCCAAACATCTCAACACCGCCATTCTGCTGCTGGTTGCCGGTAATTTTATGGCAATCATTGCGGATGTAATCGTTAAGATCATGGGGTCGGAGGTGCCGATTTTTCAGCACATTTTTGTGCGCACCCTGATTATTATGGCCTTGCTATCGCCCCTGTACCGGCAGTTTGACTGGCAGACACCGCTGGCGGGGCTACGCATTCATCTGCTACGCGCCCTGTTCAACTTTGTCTGTATGTTCGCCATTATTACGGCATTGACCTTATTGCCACTGGCAACCGCCAACGCGGTTTTTTACCTGGCACCGATATTGGTGATGTTGCTGGCGGTGGTGATGTTCAAAGAGCGCCTGACCCGTTGGAGTCTGCTGGCTGTGGTCAGCGGTTTTTTGGGCGTGATTGTCATCCTGCGCCCTGTTGATCTGGGCTGGGGAGCGCTGGCCGCGCTGGCAGGTGCATGGGCGCTGGCATTTAATGCAGTGCTGGTGCGTAAACTGCCCTCGCATCAGTCCACCGTACATAAATTGATGATGAGTAATCTGCTGGCATTACCCATAATTACAGTCTGTTTCATCTGGGAGTTTGTAACGCAGGACACCGGCTGGGACCGCCGTGCAATATTCGCTGCGGTAGGCTCCTCGATTTTTGTGATGGCCTATAGCATCAGCGTATTGAAGGCTTATAAAACGGTCGACGCCAATCAAGTCACCAGCGCCGAATACACTGGCTTGATCTGGGCGGCATTGATCGGCTGGATCTGGTTTTCTGAAGTACCAGACCTCTGGTTCTTGCTGGGCAGTGCGATGATTGTGATTCCCCTGGTGATGCTGAGCATTGAGCAGAACAGGCGTTTGCGTCTTATTTAGCTGTTTGACAGTTCCAGTACCAGCCCGGTAAATGCCTCTGCCCAGCGTGTAGTCTTTTCAATATCAACCGCTTCTGGCCAGACGTCGTTGGGGTGATGGAGCAGCGGATTGCTGCCAAGCAAAGAAACAAAGTGTCCACCCGCTTCAAACACTTTTTGAACTGCACCCGACGGACGATTACCAATGGGTGTTTTTAGGCCGGGCGCCAAGCGCTGCGAGCCTAAAATCAACTCGGTAAGCTCCTCGAGCTCGTAGTCTGAAAACTGTAAGCGTATCACTGAGCCCTTGGCCGCAAAATTCGCACCCAGATCTATCCAGACTGCTGCGTCATTCGCCGGCGCCGGATTGTTCCGCATAAAGTGATTCAGACCCAGGTGACCCAGTTCGTGGCCGGAATTAGCAGTAAACAGAACGCTGCAGCGTGGCTTGTTTAAACTGAGCGCATGGGCAATTTCCACAAAAGCCGCTATCCCGCCGCCGCGCTCGGAGGCGCATTGCCACCAACCACTGCGGGGCGTCATCACGACCACCGGCGGCAAGGCTGGATCATGGCCCGCAACGCTGGCATTGACGTTAAACGCAGTCGTTTGCACACGTCGCGCGCTGGCAATCAAGGTGACGGGTTGTTGCGTGGCAATCAGTGTTTGAATATCTGTCCAGCGTGCATGAGCTATTTGCAGCACCGGTGGGCCAAACGGTTCAAGAAAGTCTTGCGCATTGAGCACTGCCACACCTTCTGGTGGATAACTTTGTGCGTTCACCACCAGAATGGCTTTGTAGTTGCCAGTGCGTCGCGCTGCATCCAGCAAAATGTGCTGTGGACTGCTGTCAGCGGACGGCAGCATCACCACTCCAATATCTGCCGCAAGGCCGCTGTCTATTTCAGACAAGACCCCGGTTACCCCTGCAGCACCACTGTAATGGCAATCGTATAAAGGCTCGCCTTCTGTTTCGAACCCAGGGGCAATGAATCTGGCTGTCTCTACTTCAATCTTGTCTACACTAAACGGTTCAAGACTCGCTGCGATACCCATCGCTGCCAGGCGATCCCGCATCCAGTGCGCACTCAGAAGGTCGATGTCGGAGCCTGTGCGATGATTGCCCTGCTGCGAGTATTCACGAATGATGTCAGAAATACGCTGGCGCTTGTCGCCCTGCGTTTGAGCAGGCAGCGTTGAAGACCACATTGGTGCATGGATCAGCGATCCGACGTACAAACACCGCTTGAGAAATTGTCGGCGGGTTGCCAGTAATGGCGAGCGGGGCATAAGAAAACCAAAAGAGGAAATAGAATCGCTCCGAGGATGCCTCGGCGCTGTTGCCTTGTAAAGTATGGCGTGTCCTTTGGGGCCAAGACAGGTGACGCTTTAGGCAATCGCATGCATCGGTTATACTCCCGGGCTTTCCGAAACACGAGTTAACCGAGCCACATCATGGATAAAACCTACCAACCCCAGCAGATCGAACGCCAGTGGTACAGCACTTGGGAAGAACGCAATTATTTTGCACCTTCCGGAAAAGGCGATTCTTATAGCATTGTGATACCGCCACCCAATGTGACTGGCCGTCTGCACATGGGTCATGGTTTCCAGAATGCCATCATGGATGCGCTGATCCGTTATCACCGCATGATGGGAAACAACACACTCTGGCAGGTAGGTACCGATCATGCCGGCATTGCCACGCAGATGGTTGTAGAGCGTCGGCTTGAGCGCGAAGGCATCAAACGTAAGGTGCTGGGCCGCGAAAAATTCCTGGAAAAAGTCTGGGAGTGGAAAGAAGAATCCGGCGGCATGATCACCCAGCAGATCCGTCGTCTGGGTGGCTCCATCGATTGGTCACGTGAACGTTTCACTATGGACGAAGGCTTGTCTGCGGCCGTGGAAGAAGTGTTTGTGCGCCTGTATGACGAGGGTCTGATTTACCGTGGCAACCGCCTGGTGAACTGGGATCCGAAGTTACACACTGCGGTGTCTGACCTGGAAGTGTTGTCGGAAGAAGAAGACGGCTTTTTCTGGTATTTCAAGTATCCACTGGCTGACGGCGCCACAACCGACAGCGGTGATAGTTTCATCACTATCGCGACCACACGACCTGAAACGCTGCTGGGTGATACGGCTGTTGCGGTCAGCCCGCAAGACGAGCGCTTCAAATCTCTGGTCGGCAAATGGATTGACCTGCCCCTGTGCAACCGGCGCATCCAGATTATTGCAGACGACTACGTTGATCCGGAGTTCGGAACTGGGTGCGTAAAAATTACGCCAGCGCACGATTTCAACGACTACGAAGTGGGCAAGCGTCACCAACTGGAGATGATCAACATCTTCACCATTGATGCCGCCATCAACGACAATGCACCGGAAGCATTCCGCGGCATGGATCGCTTTGATGCACGTAAAAAACTGGTCGCAGACATGGACGCTGCCGGCTTGTTACTTAAAGTTGAACCACACAAATTAAAAGTACCCCGTGGCGACCGCACCGGGGCGGTGATTGAGCCCTACCTGACCAATCAGTGGTATGTTGCGGTTAAAGCACTGGCAGAACCTGCCATCAAAGCCGTAGAAAATGGCGATATCGAATTTGTGCCCAAGCAGTGGGAGAACACCTATTTTGCCTGGATGCGCGATATTCAGGATTGGTGTATTTCCCGTCAGCTGTGGTGGGGGCACCGCATCCCGGCCTGGTATGACACTGACGGCAATATTTATGTGGGCCGTAGTGAAGCGCAGGTGCGTGAAAAATACAAACTGACTGCAGATCTGCCGCTGAATCAGGACGAAGACGTTCTCGATACCTGGTTCTCCTCCGCGCTGTGGACTTTCTCCACCTTGGGCTGGCCGGATGATCTGGAAACCTTAAAAACCTTCCACCCCACCAATGTGTTGGTGACGGGTTTTGACATCATTTTCTTCTGGGTTGCCCGCATGGTGATGATGACCCTGAAGTTTACCGGTCAGGTGCCGTTCAAAAAGGTGTATATCCATGGTCTGATCCGTGACGGTCAAGGCCCGAAAATGTCCAAGTCCAAGGGCAACGTGCTGGACCCGATTGATCTGATTGACGGCATTGGTCTGGAAGATCTGGTCACCAAGCGCACCGAAGGTCTGATGCAACCGCAGCTTGAGCAAAAGATCGAGAAAAATACCCGCGCCGAGTTTCCTGACGGCATCACGGGTTACGGCACTGACGCGCTGCGTTACACCTATTACTCGCTGGCGTCGACCGGCCGGGACATCAAATTTGATCTTGGGCGCATGGAAGGTTTCCGCAACTTCTGCAACAAGATCTGGAATGCCTCGCGGTACGTGATCATGAATACCGAAGAAAAAGGCGTTTATTTCACGGCAGCCGATGTTGCGTCTTTAAAAGACGACAAAAACCTGAGCCTGGCTGACCGCTGGATTCTGTCGCGCCTGCAACAAACCGTGGCACAGGTGCATGAGCACATGGCCAGCTTCCGTTTTGATCTGATGTCGCAAGTCATTTATGACTTTTTCTGGAACGAGTATTGCGACTGGTATGTAGAGCTGTCCAAACCCGTGTTGTGGGATGCAGACAACCAGCCGGAAAAAGCCCGGGCTGCCCGCCTGACTTTGCTGACCGTACTGGAATCCAGTTTACGCATGCTGCATCCGCTGATGCCATTTATTACCGAGGAAATCTGGCAGAAGATCGCCACCTTGATTGGCACAGAAACAGCAAACACCAGCATCATGCTGCAAGCTTATCCGCAGGTAGATGCTTCACTGATCAATACCACGGTGGATGCTGATATTGAGTGGGTCAAAGGTGTGATTCTCGGCGTGCGAAACATTCGCGGTGAAATGAACATTCCGCCAGGCAAGAGCTTCCCTGCCCTGTTGCGCAAAACCGGCGCAGAGGATCAACGTCGTCTTGCTGAGAACCTGCAGAACCTGCTCAAACTGGCAAAACTCTCGGAACTGCGCTGCCTGGCAGACAACGAAACTGCACCGGTCAGTGCAACGCAGTTGTATCAGGATATGGAAATTCTGGTGCCACTGTCTGATCTGATCGACAAAGACGCAGAAATTGCACGTCTTGAAAAAGAAATCGCCAAACTCGATAAGAATCTGCAAGGCATTAACGGCAAACTCACAAATGACAAATTTGTGCAGAATGCCCCAGTGGAACTGGTAGAGCAGGAACGCGAACGTCAACGCGCAGCACAAACTGCGATGGATGCACTCAACGAAAAACTGGCCGCCATCAAGGCGCTGTAAAACAACGATGACAACACCGACTTACCACTGGGCCAGACTGCACGACCTGACTGGCCCTCACGTGCATGAAATACTGCAGGCACGTGAGTCGGTGTTTATTGTTGAGCAAAACTGCCCGTATCTGGATGCCGACGATTGCGACCCCCATGCATGGCACATGACTGGTCGCATCAACGGCAAACTTGCGTGTTATGTGCGCGTGGTAGACCCTGGCAAGAAATACCCGTACCCATCCATAGGCCGGGTATTGACCACCACAGAATTCCGCGGCTCCGGGCTGGGCCGTGCAATGATGCAAGAAGCCATCCGACACACCCATCAACTTTATCCCGGCCAGCCTATCCAGATTGGAGCCCAGGCGCATTTGTACGCGTTCTATAACGCTTTGGGTTTTGAGCAAATCAGTGATGAATACCTGGAAGACGGCATTCCGCACATACTGATGCTAAAACAGTTCAACCAACTCAGTCTGTAGCGAAGAAAAATCCTGAAATGTCGTCAAAGTAGTGTTCGTCGTCAACGCGATGACCATTGATTGGCTGCGTTGATCGTTTTCCGGGTAAACAGCCAGCCACGCCATCGAACCTTTTGACACACCGCCGTGATGTGCATAACCCAACGCAGCATTCCATCGCCAGGTGATTGCATAAGACTGCTCATTGATGGTGCCAGAACTCAGGGTCTGAGGCTGCCAAAACAATTGCCGGGTTTCTTCACTGATAAAGTCCGGATCCAGCCACGCGGAGCCGAGTTTTACAAGATCCTCAGGCGTCGACATAAAACCGCCACCTGGCAACTTATTACTTAAATCAACACGTCGCCATGGTTTCGCCTGTCCGTCACTGGTCTGATAAAACTGTGCTCTTGCGCCGGTTTCAACATCGGGCACAGGTGAATCCAACGCAAGTGGGTCCAACACTGTTTCCTCGACCAATTGCCTGAAAGGTTTACCTGCCACTTCCTGCAAGACGGTTGCAATCAATAGCGCTCCAAATGAGGAGTATTCAAAATCAGTGCCCGGGGCAAAACGTTGCGGGCTGCCATCAAACAAGCCAAGACTTTGACGAACATCGATATGCTGACGACGAAGTGCCATGGACTGATACAAACCCAACAGATCTCGATTAGTTCCATATTCTGGCAATCCGGCCATGTGTGATGCCAGTTGCCGTAAGGTCAGTTTTTGCCAGTCAGGGTTGGGTAAATTGGCAACATAACGACCAATAGGTTCATCTAAATCGACCAGTCCGGCATCCAACATGCGCGCCAGTACCGTACCGGTTACCGGTTTCGAGGTAGAACCAATGCGATATAGAGTCTTGTTGGTCGCTGGTATAGCGTGCTCAATGTCTGCCCAACCCACGCTGCTGCTCCAGACCAGTTTACCGTCGATGGCGATGGCAGCGGACAAAGACGGCACACCGATCGCAGCCTGATGTGTACGCAGCAGCAGACAAGCCCTTTCCGCCACATCAGCTACCGAACTTTCAAGCACGCCAACCTGGCAACTTTGCGCATCAGGGACAGACTGCCAACCCCAAGGTGCACGCAATCGGGCACGATCTTCTGCCAAAAAGCCGTAAGCAGGCCAAAGCAAATAGGTAACCAAACCAACAAGAGCAAACATCATCAAACGCAGCATATCCTTCAACTCCTGACATCTAAACGGGAGTTAAAGTCTGTTATACGCTGTGCTACCGCGTCTTGCCGATTTCAAAAATCTAGCACCGATTCTGAACAGTGCGGCGATAATCACCAGGCGTCAGACCGGTTTGGGCCTTGAATGCCCTATTAAATGGTCCAATCGAATCGTAGCCCAGTGACAACGCAATCGACAGTACAGGGAATACATTCTGAGTGGCGTCGGCCAATTGTTGACAGGCATCGTTCACGCGCAGTTCATTAAGAAAGCTGTTGAAATTGCGATGCCCCATGGACTGATTGATCAATCGCCTGAGTTTGTGCTCTGGATAATCCAGTTGTTTTGCCAGCGCAGTAATAGTGAGCCCGTTTTGCTGGTAACGTTTTTGCGCGATAAAACTGTCCAGTGCATGCTTGATATCTGACAGCGCAGGATCTTGCGCAAATTTGGTCAAGTCCGACGGTGAGCGTTCTTTTGCAGGGCCCTCGTTCTGTTCAATGATCGACACATTGACCCGATGAGCCTCTTCGTGCCCGGCTCCCGATTTAAAGCTGAGACTGAACACCCTGCCAATACCCAAAGTGATCGCAATCAGCAAGATGCCTGCGTTTACCAGACCATACAACGCGGCATTGCGGAAACGCTCATCAATTAACTCAAAGACCACTAAAACGGTGCTATACAGACCAACGACGAGTACCAATACAATTCTGGCTCGTCGACGCGAGTCCAACAGATCATTGGCGTAGCCTCTGATTGCGATAAAAACCGTGTGAACAATAAAGAATAACCCCGCCAAATGAATCAGATCATGAATGGGAGTAATGCCTGCACGCATGCCAAGAGCGTACAAGTAGACCAACAATAGTATTGTGAACAATGCTTTCTTCAAGGCCGAAATGGGGCCAATAGAAAAGTCATCTTCAAACAGGTAGCGAATCAACAACCAGAACAAGAGCGAAAATGCATCCGTCAGTATCAGCAACACATTACGCAGCAATCCGTAATGTTGTTCTGGCACCGGCGCTGTCAACACAATCAGTGCAGCCACACTGATACCGCAGGCAAGCAACAACCGTGTGACCGGTGTTCCCGGTTCTTTCAATAATAACGCCCCCAGCAAAACAAGTTGCCCCAACACCATTGTCCGGAACAACAGGTCCAACAGCACTATGAGTGGTAACGATGCCAGATCCATCAATGCTGCAATCTCACCGGGGTTTCCTCCAAGGATAAGTCCATTTTTAAAAACAGAGTGTTATAGGGATAGGTACAAAAAGATCTGGTACAGACAGGCCACTTGAGAATTGCACCGTTCTTAGTAGTCCCCGGCAACTTCCCTCACCTGAAAGACATTGCCCTCACCCCTTGGAATATTACCTGCAACAATGAGACTATCAAAGCCGGTGGCAATATTTCTCATAAAACAACCCCGTTGTTTAACGCAGAGAAAGCACCAGTGTCATCGTGTATAAGTCGGCTTTGAACAGGAATTTCAAAACCGATTTTGCCACGAGTACTGTCTCGTCAACTGATCGGATGAGGAGCAACACTGAATGAAAAAGCTACCATTCCCCGTGTTGTCAGCTATGGCAACGCGGTGGGTTTTATGCAGTGCCATGGTCCTGACGGCATCGTGTGTTACGGCTGCAGAACCTGCCTGGCAACTTCCTGACTCGCTGACTGACAAACTGGCCGCGCTTGACGCCAGTCAACAGGGGTTTGTTACCCGTGGCGACTTCCTGCAGTTTATGCCCGCACGGCAAATGGAGTTTGAACTTGGCAATCGCGATGCGGCCTCCATGTCTGCATTGCTGGCTGATCTGTTATTGGTAGCCGGTGAGATGGGCTACAACCCGACTCGTGATATGGGCGCCATGCCGCTCAACCTTGCCACACCTGACTTTAACTTTGGTGTCATTCTTCCGCCGATTTTGCGCAAAGACGTGCGCAGTCCCGGCCCTTTTAGCGTACACCGTTACCTGTTCCCTGAATCGGGTGTTCCAACTTTTGCCGGAGCCCCCGTCGCCATTTATCCCGAAGATCTGGTAGCTGGCGATGTAGACATTGCGATTGTTGGCATTCCCAATGATTTAAGCAGCGGACGCCGAAATGCCAAGTTCGGGCCGCGCGCGATGCGCGCACTGGACACCATTGCCACACCAGACATCCAGACGCTGGTAGATCCCATGAAAGTGTTGTCCGTTGTGGACTACGGTGATTTTGCGGTGGATAACATGAGTACCGAGCGCACTATTGGCCACGTGACGGCTATGGTCGCTGAAACTGCAGGCACTGGCGCGATCCCGATGATGGTCGGTGGTGACACATCCATGCTCTACCCCGGTGTTAAGGGCGTTGCACAGGTGCACGGTAATGGCAACTTTGGCCTGGTGCATTTCAGCGCACATCCCGATGCAAACCGTCAGGCGGTGCACACGATTTCAGACGACCAAGCTCTCTTTCTGCTGATCGATGAAGGCATCGTGAACGGCGCTCACCTGATTACAGTAGGTTTGCGTGGTGATGCAGTGACCCTGGACACCCTGCAATGGTTACGTGATCAACGCGTGCGCTATCACACCATGGCAGAAGTTAATCAGACAGGTTATCGCGCAGTGATGGCGCGGGTGGTGGATGAACTCAGTGCTTTGCCGGAAAA
The DNA here is from genome assembly GCA_030696315.1 of Pseudohongiella sp. Classification (GTDB taxonomy): domain Bacteria; phylum Pseudomonadota; class Gammaproteobacteria; order Pseudomonadales; family Pseudohongiellaceae; genus Pseudohongiella. The sequence continues at coordinate 15,375 of JAUYSM010000092.1, forward strand.
ATTGTTTGTGTCCATTGATGTCAGTGTGATCGAACCGGCCAACATGGTCGCTGCAGGTCGAATCGCGGCGAACGGGCTGAGTATTCAAGACGTCACCTCGACAATTCGCCATTTGTGTGCGGCGCGTGAGATTGTTGGTTTTGAAATCACAGATCTGGCGCCCATGATGGATTTTTCGCGCTTGTCGGCCGTCAATGCAAACGCAGTTCTGAACGCCTGCCTGGTGGGCATAGCCGCTCGGGAAGCCGGATTTACAGCGGATGCCGTGCATCCGTTAGCACTGGATCACGGTCAGGATTAAGGGACTGCGGCTTATCATCGGGTGCTGGACAAAAAAACTGGAAACCAAATCATGACTACCTCTACATTCAAAACCACGGCCTATCGACCACAACGGATGCTGCGCCCTTCTATGTTGCTGTTGGCCATCCTGAGCGCACAGGCAACGTTTGCCCAGGACAGTGATAGCGTCGCCCCGGCAGTTCCTCCGCAACCGGAGCATGTTGTGGGCAGCAACCCCTACCCGTTTGATACGGTTGATGCACGCATCAAACAGGCGCCTGCGATTGAATTGCCCGAGAGTGTGAATGACAAACTGGTGTTGCTGACCGAAGAACAGATCACCTTTCTGAAAAGTGGAGACGCACGCCGTTTTGCCGGCGATCCTGAAAAGACAGTCAAACATCTGGAAGAAAACACACCCGAGCAAATCAAGGCTTGGGTAGAAGCCATGCAGTCGGTGATTGCCAGCCGCGATTATGTTGAAGGCCGCGACCTGGCTAACATTCCCTTAAATACAGATTCCCCGCAGTTTAATGCCTGGCGAATGCAACGACCGCGCTCAATGGACCCAGAACGTAAAGCCGGCCCCATTTCGCTGGGGCGTTATAACGGTAACGGCGGCCCGCCTACGTTTGGCGGTTTTCCACTGGCATTAACTAAAGAAGATTTGATTGCCGGCGAAGTGGATGTTGCGATTGTGGGTGCGCCACTGAATATGGGTTCCGGCTGGCGCGACTCGGGTGCACAAGCCACCACTGACATGCGTGTCATGGGACGCGCGCTGGGTGGCATGGATCAGTATGTGCAAATTACACCCGGCAGCGTGCTGAATATTGTTGATTACGGTGACATCGCCATGGACAACAACAGTACGGAACGCTCCATGCAGCATGTGCGCGACATTGTGCGTGAAATCGCGGAAACCGGCGCGGTGCCCGTCATCATTGGTGGCGATCATTCTCTGGAATATCCTAACGTGGCAGCGCTTGCCGATGTGCATGGTAAAGAAAGAGTCTCCGTCATCCATTTTGACTCGCATTACGATGCCTGGTGGGGAGATGCACACTTGATCAACCATGGCGCACCCATCTACCGATTGCTTAACGAGGGCCATGTGCGTGGCGCCGATTACATACAGGTTGGCCTACGCTCCAGCGGCCCTGATGAAGAAGCTTTTAAATGGATGCGCGAAATTGGCATGCGCTATCACACCATGGCAGAGGTTGAACAGCGTGGGTGGGATGCAGTGATTGATCGGGTTGTTGCTGAAGCCAGCGAAGAAGGCCGCAAGATTCATATTTCATTTGATATTGATGTGCTGGACCCGGCATTTGCAGTGGCAACGGGCACACCCGTGTCCGGCGGCATCAGTATGCGCGAGGCCATTACCATTGTGCGACGCTTATGTGCAGAGTCCAATGTCATCAGTTTTGACCTTGTGGAGCTACATCCGGCGCTGGACCCAACTTATGCCACCACGTCCAACAGCGCTCATATCGTGAAAGCCTGTCTGACCGGACTCGCGATGCGCGAGGAAGGCATGACCGCACCGCACTATCTCAGTCCGATTGCCTCCGAGCATGCAATCGACAATTATTATGGAGATCAGGATGAGTTTCTGAGACGGACCCAGGAACTTGAAGAAAAGGAACTTGATGAAAAGGAACTTGAAGAAAAAGACGAAGAAGAAACTGAAGAATGACCGATGGGTTTTAAACAGGCTGTTGTGTGCCTGACGACACAGCAGTTCGCTTGAGTCGATTATTGGTATCACGACTGGTTTTGATCAAGGCATTGTTGTCTATTGCGCGGCTTGATTTGGCAAGTCGGTCGTAGAGCACTACATTCACTGTGGCCGCCAGATTCATACACCCGATGGTCGGCACAAACACCACCGCATGCGCCTGATCGACAATCGACTGTGGTATTGAGCCATCCTCAGGACCAAACACATACAAGGCATTGTGGGGGTGCGTAAACTCAACCAGCGATTGCGCACCTTCCACAAATTCAACACAGACCACGTTGATATCAAGCGGCAAGTTCGCCAACAAATCATCATGCTGTATCAAGGGGATTTTACCAGCAAGATTCTTGGTATCCGTCTGATAGCTGGCAGCACGCGCAAACCGTTTGCCGGTGTACCAGACTTCATTTACCTGGTAACAACCGGCAGCACGCAAAACAGAGCCCACATTAGCTGGGCTCTTTGGATCAAGCAGACCAATAATCAATTGGACTTGACTGATGCTATCCACTGATTGACTCGACGTTCAAGTAATGCCAGAGGCAAGGCGCCACCTAACAAAACGGTGTCATGAAACTCACGAATATCAAACGCATCACCCAACTCAGCGCGGGCATGTGCGCGCAACTCAAGGAATTTATTCATACCAATCTTGTAGGATGTAGCCTGACCTGGCATCACAATATAACGCTGCACTTCAGAGCGAATCGCAGCCAACGGTACCGAAGAATTGTCAGCAAAATAGTCAACCGCTTGCTGCTCAGTCCAGCCTTTAGCGTGCAAACCGGTGTCTACAACCAATCGGATAGCCCGCCACATTTCAGACGTCAGGCGTCCAAACTGTGAGTAGGGATCCACGTAGGTGTCTGGCATTTCACTGGCCAGATATTCTGAATAAAGCCCCCACCCTTCCGAGTAAGCGGTAAAACCCGCCTGGGTTCGGAACATGGGAATACCCTGCAGCTCCTGTGCAATGGCTATCTGCATGTGGTGACCCGGCAGCCCCTCGTGATAGGCAATCACTTCCATTTCCGACTTGGGCATGGCATTCATATCTGACAGGTGTGCGTAGTAGACGCCGGGACGCGAACCATCTGGCGTGCTGGGATAGTAGTGTTGAGCGGCGCCATCCTGTTCACGGAAGGCTTCAACACGTCTGACAACCAGATCCGCTTTAGGCAAGGTGCCAAAGTAATTTGGCAGCTCTGCTTTTATGTTTTCAATCGCTGCGGTGGCATCGTCAATGTAGGCCTGTCGACCGGCATCATTATTGGGGTAGTAAAAACGCTCGTCGTCCTTGGTTTCGCGCAGCATGACAAAAAAGTCCTGCAACGGGCCAGTGAATCCTGCCAGTTCCTTTACAGCCTCCATTTCGCTGCGCAGTCTGGCAACATCAGTCAACCCTATCTGATGAATTTCCTCCGCCGTCAGATTGGTTGTTGTCTGGTTGGCCAGCAAAAAGTTGTAGTACGCCAGGCCGTTGGGTTGTGATACCAGACCAGTAGACACCTCAGGAATTTTTGCCTTTTCAGCCTCTGCCCAGGCAATAACCCGTTCATAAGCCGGGCCAAACGTTTCCATCATGGCGGTGCGAGCCTGCTCCAGCAGTTCATCAGCACGCAATTGATCCAATGTGCCGGCGGTTACCAGCGCCTGCACATCCGTTTTGGCATCCGACCAAAGCGCCGAATCACCACCTTCTGTAAAGGGCGTTCCGGTAATCACGTTTTGTGCCTGTTGAATGACTCCATCCAAGGCAAAACCGGGGGTAATCACGCCCAGACGTGCCGACTCCTCTGCCTGCTCAATCAGCTGATCCAGCGCGCGCGCAGCTTCACGGATACGAGATATGAGCGCTTCGACATCAGCGGCATCTTCTACGGTATGAAAACTGATCAGAAACGTTGGCAAGAAGCTCTGGGCGCCATTCATCTGCTCAAAGGTCAGGCCGTTATTGCGGAACTCGACACCGCGTTCGGCCTGTTCATACTGGTACATCCAGATATCCCAGGAAGTTTGTGTTTCGGCATCCAGCACGTTGTAATCGAACTCGCGCTGCATTTCCGCCACACTGGCACGCAACCATTCAAGCTGACGGTCAGCCCCTGCAACGGAAAAATCGTCGAGTTCATCATTGCGATCTTTGCGTCCTAAAAAAGTCAGCCCGATTGGACTCAGTTGCAGCTGTTCCTCAAATTTGACATCAAACCATGCGTTGAGTCGCTCGGACTCGGTTTGCACAGACTGGGTGGCAAGCGCTCCAGCGTTTTCACTTGATGAAGAGGTGTCGGGTGCCGGAGCCTGCCCGCAGGCAAACAATGCAATAGCGATGGCGAGCGCTGTCATGGAATTGCGCATGGATCATTTCCTTGAATTTGGAGACCAGCACGCTGGACTCTGAGGTATGGGAGAGTGTCTTGACGACAAGGCGCGCAGTTTATCGGATTGGCTGAACCTGAGTCCAGTTACCTATACTGGCATGAGCTGACTTAAAGCCGTAAACTTGCCCCGAGCTGTTTTAATTACTATCGACCCTATGTAACGGAATCAATTATGAAGAAGTCGTTCACCCTGGGCACAGCAGGCGTGGTGTTGGCTATTAGCCTTACCGCCTGTTCACCCGCAGAACAAGCACCTCAAAATACTGCCGCTGTTGAACAAAGCGAGCAGGCTAACCCTGTAGAGCAAACCCTGACGTCGGGACTGTTCCTTGACGATTTTGACAGAAGCGTGCGTCCACAAGACGATCTGTTCATGTTCGTCAATGGCGCTTGGTATAACAACACTGAGATACCGGCCGATCGCTCCACCTATGGGGCGTTTAATATGCTGGCGGAAGAAAATGAATTGCGCCTGCGCGGCATCATTGAAGACGCCATGGCTGAAGACGCGGCCCCTGGCAGCAATGCTCAGAAAATTGGCGACTTTTTTGCCAGTTACATGAACGAAGCGCGCATTGAAGAGCTGGGTTTGACACCCATTCAGCCAATGCTAGATCGCATCGCTGGCGTTCAGAACCATGATGAACTGACTACTACCATGGCAGAACTGCGTAGCAGCGGGTTGAGTGAACCGTTTGGATTTTTTATCTCGACTGATGCAAAAAACCCGGACATTTATGCCTTGCACTTGGGGCAGTCAGGCCTTGGACTACCTGATCGCGATTACTACTTTCGGGATACTGAAGATTTTTCCCGCATTCGTGATGAGTATGTGAAATACCTCGGCGCCATTCTGGCAGCTTCAGGCCATAGCGATGCCGCCGCAGCGGCGCAACGTATTTATGACCTGGAAGCGACACTGGCCGGTCATCATTGGACACGTGCGGAAATGCGTGACGCTGAAGCACGTTATAACAAAATGACCATTGATGAGGTGCGCAGCCTGTTGGGCAGCATCAGTTACGATGCGATGGCTGGGGTGGCAGGCATAGACCATGCGGAGTACGTCATAGTCAGCACACCATCCTATATCCAGGCGCTGGGGGAACTGTACGCTGATACCGATCTCCAGATCTGGAAGGACTATTTGCAAACACGACTGATGACCACGTTTGCGCCTCGGTTACATAAAGAAGTCGCTGATATCCACTTCAATTTTTACGCCACTACCTTAAGCGGCACCCCTGAACAACAAGAGCGGTGGAAACGGGGTGTGCAGGCATCAAGTGGTGCGCTTGGTGAAGTATTGGGTCAGGCCTACGTAGAGCGATACTTTCCGCCTGCTGCCAAAGCTCGCATGAGCGAGTTGATTGATAACCTGCTGGCAGCCATGGAGGAATCCATCAGAGATCTTGACTGGATGACTGCAGAAACCAAAGAAAAGGCGCTGGAAAAACTGAGCACCTTTACACCCAAAATTGGATACCCCGATGTCTGGAAAGATTATTCGGATCTGGAAGTCAGCGCAGATGATCTGATTGGCAACACCATCCGCACCAATCAGTTTGACTACTATAAAAATGTGGCAGACCTGGGCCAGCCAGTCGATCGCAATCGCTGGGGCATGACGCCACAAACCGTCAACGCCTACTACCGCCCGACTGCCAACGAGATCGTGTTTCCAGCCGGCATTTTGCAGCCTCCGTTTTTTGATATGAATGCTGATGATGCCGTGAACTATGGCGGCATTGGTGCCGTCATAGGACACGAAATTGGTCACGGATTTGATGACCAGGGCTCACGCTACGACAGCAACGGCAACTTGCAGAACTGGTGGACAGAACAGGATCGCGAGCAGTTTGAAGCAAAGGCCGATATTCTGGTCGCGCAATATGCAGAACATGAGCCATTGCCCGGTATGAATATCGACGGGCGCGTGTCGCTGGGTGAAAACATTGGCGACCATGTTGGCTTACTGAGTGCGTATCGCGCTTATCAAAAATCACTTGCTGGACAACCCGCGCCTGTGTTGGATGGTTTTACCGGCGAGCAACGCTTTTTTATCAGCTGGGCACAAATCTGGAAAATTAAATTCCGGGACGATGCCATGCGTGCACAGCTGGCTACCGGTCCGCACTCGCCCGGCAAATATCGCGCCCTGGCAGCACCGCGTAACATACCGGGCTTCTACGAGGCGTTTGATGTCAAAGAAGGAGACGGCATGTATCTGCCACCTGAGCAGCGTGTGGTGCTTTGGTAGCAGACTGAGTCTATAAATTTTCCTCCGCAAATGCAGCCAAGGCCGAGCGAGGCACACCCTTGAGCTGCAGATTGCCACCATGGGCAAAGTGTTTAAATCGCTCAGTCAAATACGTCAGCCCAGAGCTGGTCGGGCTCAGATAGGGAGTATCTATCTGAGCCAGATTGCCCAAGCAAACCACTTTAGATCCGGTACCGGCGCGCGTCACAATGGTTTTCATTTGATGCGGCGTCAGGTTCTGGCACTCATCAATCAGAATCAGACTATGCTGAAAACTGCGGCCGCGAATAAAATTCAGAGACTTGAATTGCAGAGGCACTTTGGCAAGCACATAGTCAATGCTCGATGAGCTATTGATGTCGTCCAGATGCAAAGCCTCCAGATTATCGGTGATTGCGCCCAGCCAAGGCTCCATTTTTTCAGCCTCGGTACCGGGCAAAAATCCGATATCCTCATCCAACCCCTGAGTACTGCGGGTCGCGATAATACGACGGAATTGTTTGCTGGCCAGTGTCATATCGATGGCAGCGGCCAACGCCAGAATGGTTTTTCCGGAGCCCGCTGCACCGGTCAGATTTACCAGATGTACAGTGGGATCCAGCAACAGATCCAGCGCCATGGCTTGATAGATATCTCGCGGATAAAGTCCCCATGCTTCGCGTTGCAACATCCGCTCGCGATCCTGATGTCTGAGCACAATGGTGTCCTGCCCTACCTCGGTCACGCGCCCGATAAAACCCGCTTCATCCAGAAAATACTGATTGGGGAATACATCCGTTTTGATGCTGTCGCGCCGCAGGGTGTGAAACGTTTCACCCTGATGAGTCTGTTCTGTTTCAACCGATTGAATACCATCCCAAAAACTACCAGGAAATTCGATATAACCCTTATGCAGCTGATTGATGTCGGTCACCAGCTGATCCGTGTGATAGTCCTCGGCATCAATGCCACACGCCCTTGCCTTCAAACGCATGTTGATGTCTTTGGAAACCAGTATCACGCGATTTGCAGGTGACTTGCTGTGCTTGAGTTCTGCAACTGCATTCAGAATTTTATTGTCATTCAAATGCAGTGGCAGAATTTCTCTGATGTGCGGCGAATCGGTCATCAATACACTGAGATACCCCAGCCCGGGCTGATTTTTACCTCGGTTGATCAGCACCCCGCTTTCCACAGCTTCCGGCGGTGCGTCAGCAAGGATGCGATCCAATTCGCGGATGGCCTGTCGTGCATCCGCCGCCAGCGCACCACGCCCACTTTTGAGTTTGTCCAACTCTTCGAGCACGGTCATGGTGATGATCAGATGATGTTCGTCGAAGTTCCAGATCGCGGAGGGGTCATGAATCAAGACATTGGTATCAAGGACGTAGTAAATCGTGCTGGATGTCAAAGGGCGGCCTCCAATAGGGATTTGACTCGAATACTGTGACAGTAGTGCAGCATTTTTACAGTTGTGTGACAAATGCTGCAATGAAAAACATTAATCGATCGATCTGCCGCCCGCTTCGAATCGTACCTTGATAGAGTAGATAACGTAGTCGCCAGGAGTGTCCTATTGAACAGCTTTGAATTACAAATCCAGCGCGCAACCGCCGCGCTTCGCAACCTGTTTATAGCCGATGCACTGGCCATGCCGGTGCACTGGTATTACAACATCAGAGATATCGAAAAGGCCTTTCCCGGCGGGGTCAAACAACTGGAAGCTGCGCCGCAATTTCATCCTTCGTCCATCATGTCGCTGCACTCCACAACGAGCGGTGGACGCCGGTACGGCGGATCAGCAAAGCCCCAGGCTGAGATTGTCGGGGACGTGATCCTGAAAGGACGACGGCAATATTGGGGCCAGGCGAATGTGCACTACCATCAGGGAATGAAGGCCGGTGAGAACACGCTGAACGCCCAGTGCATGCGCGTGCTGATGCGAACGCTGGCAGCACAATCGGACCATTACGACCCAAGGAGTTTTCTGGCTGACTACATACAATTTATGACTGCTGAACCGCCTTTGCACAACGACACGTATGCGGAATCCTATCACCGAGGTTTTTTTGCCAATCTACAGCAAGGCCTGCCTTGTGAGAAATGCGCCGCACTCACGCATGACACCCCATCCATCGGTGGCCTGGTCAGTATTGCCGCACTGGTTCTCGCTCAGCGACTCAGGGAAGTGCCCTTGCAGCGTGTGCTCAGTGACGCACGTGTGCATCTGGCGTTGACACATCCCGACGCCGGACTTGCGCGCATTTGTGACGCCTACGTGCAGCTTATTGACAGTCTTTTGTTTAACGAGGATACCGGCGCGATCGCAGGCATTATTGCAGAGACAGCCAAACGTAGCGTGGGCCTGGATCTGCCAGCATTGATTGGCAAAAACCGTGATGATCGCGAAGTGATTGGGCAATTGTTTTCCAGCGCGTGTTACATCGACGGCGCATGGCCTGGCATTTTGTATCTCCTGTACAAATACCAGAATCAACCCGAGGCTGCATTATTGGCCAATACCAACCTGGGCGGCGACAATGTGCATCGCGGTGCGGTGCTGGGTGTTTTGCTTGGGCTGATACATGCTCATACCATAGAACATTGGTACAAGGCACTCGTCGAGCACGATCAGATTGAACGGGAGATAAACCAGCTTTTGGGGTAATGCCCTGCAAGCCTGTCACATCGCTGTCAACAAGCCAGCTCACACTGAATCAGGACCCCGGGAGATTCTTGCAATGACACGTAAAACATTTTTGATTGGCTTGGTCAGTATCAGCCTGCCATGGTTCAGCGCCGGTGCCATCGCACAGTGCGGTACGGACATCATGGACGCCGACACAGCGCGTGGCACTGTGTTTATTGATGCTGACAAGAATGGTGTTTTGAATGCAGGTGAGACTGGCTTGGCTGGCGTCAGTGTCAGCAATGGTTGTGAAGTGGTACTGACAGACTCCGATGGCCGTTACGAAATAGCGCTGGCTCCGTTGCAGATACTGTTCATCTCCCAGCCTTCTGGTTACAGCGTTGCCGTGGATAACAACAATATCCCCGCGTTTTATTATCGCCATTACCCCAACGGCACGCCCGTCAACATAAACGGCGCCAATGTTCAATGGTTGTTTCCGGTTGTTGACGTCACCGGTCCCTTGCCGCCTGCTATCGACTTTCCATTGACAGAAATAGTCGATGCCAGTCTTCAGTTTGACGCGCATGCCTTTGCTGATCCGCAGGCGCGCACTGAACTTGATCAGGACAAATTGCGCGAAGATTTGATCACCACCTTGATCGGCAACCCGTTTTCTGCCGAGTTTGGCATCACCGTCGGGGATGTGGTGTATGACAACCTGGCTCTGTATGACCGACACAAGCAAATGATGGCACTGATGGATATGCCACAGTGGTATCTGCCTGGCAATCATGACCTGAACTTTGAATCGCCTGACGCACAATTTGCCAATGAGACTTACAAACTACACTTCTGGCCAAGCTACTATTCCTTCAACTACGGCAATGTGCATTTTGTTGCGCTCAATAATGTCGAGTACGCGGGTCAGGGCCAGCAGTTGCCTGATGGCGACCGCTACCGTGGTTACATCCATGATGACCAGCTTTATTGGCTGGCACGTGATCTGGCCCATGTGCCACATGACCGCTTGATTGTGATTGCATCACATATCCCGTTGGTTTCAGAGGCGGTGGACAGCAGCGGTTCAGAGCCTGCAACCGGACCCCACACAGAGAACTTTGCTGCGCTGCTTGAGATACTGGAGCCGTTTGAGCACATTTATGGCATCGCCGGCCACGATACCAGCAACAGTTGGAAAGTTGAGGTTGGACATAGCCATGGCTGGCACGGTCAGCCATGGATAGCACACACGCTGGCGGAAGTGCGCGGCAACGGCTGGCAAACCGGGCTTGCCGATGCGCGTGGCGTCAATGATGCCTTGATGCAGGACGGCAACCCCAATGGGTATTATTTGCTGAGGTTCGATGATGTTGATGTTGTGCCAGAGTTTATGCCCTTCCCTTACGGCGCTGACGCCAATCAACATATGCGTATCACGCTCGATCCGCCGTTGATTGAACCCATGCAGGGCGGTATCAATCGTGGTCATCTGTCTGCCGCAAGCAAAGTGGTTGTGAATCTGTTTGATGGCGGAGCCCGCGACAAACTCTGGTTGTCTTTGAACAAGGGTGAGCGGCAAGAGATGACCTACACGGTGCGCACCGATCCGTTTATGGAAAGGCTGTATGAGCAGCTGCAGGATTCGGATCATCCCATCAGCAGACCCACACGCTCAGCACATATCTGGGAGATCCCGCTGCCAGCGTCATTGGCACCCGGGGTTCATCGTATTGAGGTGTATAGTGAGGATGAATTTGGTCAACATCATCACGGCGCATTCAGTTTCGAAATTTTGCCGTGATGTGTGCAGCAGTGTGATATGTGCAGCGGCTTAAAAATCTGATCAATAGACGATCAAAAAATTGCCATCAGGCTTCACCATGACCGCCACAAAGCTGCGATCAGGAATTTCCAATGCCTCGAGCTCAGGCAGGGAAACCTGATTGCCCTCGCCGTCAAACAGCGTTCGTCGTAGCAATCCGCCACTGAAAAAACCACCGCCCTCACCCCAGGCGATCAGCTGATAGCCTTCGATGTTGAATGCCATGGCAGGGTGTTTTTCTCTAACAGAAGACGGCTGGGCTGAGATAAATTCTGGCTCAGTGTTGCCCGACAAATTCATTTTAAGCAGACGATTCTCAGTCTCGTAAGCCAGCCAGTAATCACCGGACACATCTCTGACAAGATCATTGGTGCTGACCGGACACGAGGAAATATCCCATTCACTCAACGCATGCACTGGCAAATACGAGGATTGCACGTCGCCGTGCGCATTCTGAGTGATGATCAGCGTCTGCATGTGGCGGCCAGTGTTATTGATCGCGGAACGGTATGCTACAAACAGCTCGCCAGATTGATTGAACTCAGCAGACAAGGCACAACATGCGCAGGCACCTAATGCGGCGTCAGCAATCATGACGGTATCCTCAAAACTGTCGCCATAGTCTTCTGACTTCAGCATAAATATTGAGCGCTGATCTTCCTGCATCAAATCACCAGCGCCCCATACCAAGGCGACGCGATTGTTGTATGTCGCAATATCCGCGTTGGCATCAACACCTTCCAGATGCGATCCATCAATCAGAATTGGCGGTTCAAACAAACGTTTATTGATGTCAGATCGTGCATACAAAAACCGTGCTGGTCTATCGACATACCAGACGACATGAATCCTGCCTTCGCCGCCTACCGCAAAATTGGCGCGGTATATCGGGTCTTTGTAGTTAAATGGCTCACTGGAAACCTGAACAGCCGCTTGCCATGAAGCGGTATTGTTATCGTAGCGGGTGTAATACAGATGACCGAGGTAAGCCTCGCTTTCGGGAGACTGTGTGCGGAAATACAACAAATGTGTATCGCCCCATTCATCCATGATAATGCGGGGATGAATGCCATTGTCCGGAACGCGCTGTAGATCGATAGAAGGCGACGACACCGGGTCTGTACAAGACACCAGCGCCGTCAACATCAACAGACATAATCCGACAAATAACTTACGGGACAATATGTGTAATCTTGGTTCCTTCAACGCTGACTCCAGCCATTAAACCCTGTTGGTTAAAAATAAAGGCGTAGGCATCATCCTGAATGGAGGTAGACGAAACATTTGCCGCAAGGCCTTCATCCATCACCACCACAGTCGGACCAACACCAATCTCCCATCCTTTTGAATCATTCAAATACGTCACAGCCGCATCTGTCATCAGGAAAACCGCATAGCCATAGGATTGGGCACCCGCCTGCAGGCCCCATGATCCCGTAAAGGAGTTGTAATACTGCGGGGCCATGCCCGCCTGCATCAAGACGCCTTCACCGTATGCTCCACCAAACACCAGGCCAGCCTTCACAATATTCGGAAATACCAGCACGGCTTTGGCACGATCACCAAAGTCTTCTGCCACCTGATTGGTGCTGTACAGCAAGGCCAATGCTTCTTCCGCGTCACGGTGCAATTCTGCAGCAGTTTCTGCGTGTGCGCTTACCAGCATACCTGATAACAGCAGACCAGCTGCCAATTGAAATACTGTCTTACCTTGTTTAATGGTCATTGCAAATTCCTCAAATAGTCAGGTTTTTCCCTGAGAAATTCAGTATGACGGATATGCTGCAAATACCTCTGTACGCCAACTAACACTTAAAGGCTGGATCGCAATTGGCGCCGCTCGTACATTCGCTGAACAGGCAACAGTACAAATAATAGAAAATACACAAAACCGGCATAAATGACGCCGAATCCTTGAGTGAACAGCGCAACCAGCATGCTGATCAAACCAGCCCCCGCAGGAATTGCCCAGAATATGATTTTTGATCGCGTCACCAGCAGCTCTTGCGTATTTAACGCAAGCCATTCCCGCTGGCGCCAAGCATGTATGTACAGCAAAACAATCAAACTGCACATTACCGAAAAGCCAGTACCATAAATAATAAAGATCTGGCGCATTTCAGGCCAGCCGACCTGAAACGGGTATGGAAAAAAACCACCTGACAGGTAGCTGAACCCTGATCCAAACACAACGCGTAATGGAAACACAATCACCAGAATGCCACACACCAGAACCAAGGACAGTGCGATGGCTGTGCGATCCTCCAGCGCAAAACGTTGACTCCAGTTACGATGCCCCAACCAGAACATGATCACTTGAAAAAAGCTGGCTATAAACGCAGGAATGCTTTTGAGTGCATCAACAAATTCACTGTAGGTGCGCGGTACATCATCAACGGAAATAACCAACATGGTGACTGCGAACGCAAAAGCCGCATCAACAAAGGTTTCAAGACGAGTACTGCCCTCACCACGTATTCGGAAGTGCTCTTCACTGTTGAGTGTTGAAAGTCTGGTTTCACTCCACGGGCTTGTCGCCATCGGTCAGTCCCTTATTCTGTTGAAGTCGCTTGAACAATTTTTTCAATTTGTTGAGGTCGGGATCAGTCTTTCCATAGATAACTTGATCCAACTCGGCCATCAGCTCGGTCGCCTCTTTTACCAGATCGGGTCTGATTGTGGCAATACGCCGAAGATGCGCTGCTGTGGTTTCTCCGGGCAATGATCCCAGCGCTTGTTTGGCCAAGCTTTTTTCAAAAGTGTGATACATCTTTATGGCGGGGGGGACAGGCGCAAGGATGCCGCCTCGCATAGACATGGTTCTTAAGACCACAAACAATAGGACCGCGGCCATCAGCCAGACTGGCAACTCACCCAGACCACGCTGCTCTAACCATAGACTGAACGCATCGGTACGTAGCTCACCCGCTTCGTCGAAAAACCATCGATCTGACTGATATAAAAAAGCGTCCAGCGCATCACCAGCGGTTACGGCGCCCGGCAGTTGCTTCACATAAAACCACCATCGATCACGCAAATTCTGTTCAGCTGCAGCCTCCTGCAACCATGCATCCATTCCGATCGTGATACGCTCCGGTGCAACCCAGGCAGTTGGATCGAGCAGTACCCAGCCCCTACCGGCATACCACGCTTCAACCCACACATGTGCGTGATACTGATACACACTGAGGTGATTACTTAGCGGGTTGAATTCCCCTCCTTGATAACCACCGATCACACGCGCCGGGATACCTGCTGCACGCAATACAAAACTTAAAGCCGACGCGTAGTGTCCACAAAAACCCTGACGCTGGTTAAACAGAAAGTCGTCAATACCCTGCTCTGTCATGGCGGGCGGATTAACTGTGTAGAAAAAATTATTAAGATAAAACTGTTCAAGAACAAACTGGGTTAACACCAGATCGTCCGGGAACTGCTGCCGCAACGAACCTGCCCATTGCACACTCAAGGGGTTGGAGCCTTCAGGCAGCTGCAGATTGCGGGCGCGCGTGGTGTCATCAAGTGTGATGTCGACCGCAGACGGTGGTGCGTTCAGCGGGTCTGTGTTGACATACGACGTCACCGGGTAGCGCAAGCGTTGTCGCACCGGTATTCTGTTGACCAACGCGCCGCGGGTATCACGGTATACATCCTCTTTTTCAACCCAAGCCTCATTCAGACCATACAACCAGTACGCACGATTAGGCTCTTGTGTAACCTCGTATGACACTTGCACCGTGTTCTCTGGCGTCTCTGTGGGTGAATCTGCCAGATTGAACTCCAGTTGCGGGTCACGGACCCAGGCTTTGCCATCAAAATTCTCCAGAACAACGCCTCGCCAATACAACATCGACAAGGGGGGAGGTTGCCGCTCATACTGGCCTTCAAACTTCACCCGCAGCGCTAGCTCGGTTGAGGCAACCAGGCGGGTCACCGAATCAGGCGATAGTCTATCGCTGATGCCGGTCTGCATGGTTCCGCTGTTTTGTCGTTCTACCCAGCGCGCACCGGCGCTGGCCAGCAGTCCCATCAGCAAAATAGAAACCGGGATGGACAACAGCACTATTGTAAACACCGTTTTAAAACTGTCCATTGCCGAAGACTGCCCAGCACCCTCAAACGTGCGGGCGCGTGCCGCCACAATAGACACCAACAACAGCATGGTCAGCAACAGTAGATAGACCCCAGCGATCGGCGTTTCAGCATACAAATAACTGCCCATCAACATTACAAATGCAGTCAATCGCCATCCGAGTACCAGCGTGATCAAACTTGGCAGAATCAGCCACCAGGCCATACCCTGAAACGGCGGCAACAACAAAGCCAAACCAAACAGTAGTGTGCCAGGCACCTCGATTCGACTGGATTTGGTCATGACGCAGCATCCTGTGGGGACACCTGCTCGGCGGGAAAAAGCGCCAATTCACGCAATAAACGATGTTTGTGCGAGTCACCTTTGCCGGGCGCTTCAAACACACCCGGCAGCCGTAAGCCAAACACCCGGTGCCGACGACTGAGTTGCAAGATCTGGTGACACAGACAACTCAGAATCTGTTCGTTATCACGTCCGGCGAACCGTTCCCAGTCCAGAATAATTTCCGGCTGTTTCTCGCGGACAAACTGTTTGGTCTGCAAACCATGTCCGCGTGCAAGGGATTGCCAATGAATTTGACGTGAGGTATCGCCGGGCTGGTATTCCCTGAGTCCAGAAAAATCGTCGCTGCCACTCTCCGCGGCAGTTTTGAGCGCGCCCGCCTGAGTAGCATGACTATGATAAACGTCATCCGGTACCTCACAAAAAACGGGTCGAGGGTAAACCAGACAGTGCATGGCTAAGTCAGGACGCGACCATGCTCGCCATAGTCCCAACGGATAGTCACTGGCAATCAACAGGCGTGGCGCTGACATCACCCCGCGCTTTAACGCTGTTTGCTGCAGTTCAATAGTTGTGCCCAAACCTTGTATCGACTCAATGGATTTCATTGACTGCGACTCAAACCCAATTCCCAACTGGCAATGTTTGCGCTGGGGCGCTGAGGGGCCAAGTTGCAAAACAAACAAGGCTTGCTCACCTTCAAAACAATGGTGCGAGGCACTCGCACGTCGGGTATTGGCACTTTGTATCAACAATCCACTCAGGTTGCGATAGGTTAGAATCAGACAAACAAGAAACAGACTCAACATCAGACTGGCTAACAACACAGCAACAACATTGCGCTGTGCTAATGCAATCAATGAAATGGCCAGTGCCGCGATTCCTATGAGTGCTCCTTGCGGGGTGGGGAGAATAAAAATGGTGCGGCGGCCCAGTGCCAGCGTAGACATCGGAGGCACCCGCTTGTTCAGCCAGCGAGTGTGCCGGCCTTTCCAGCGCTTTGACAGCCGTCCGATCAATGAGAACCGGGCAGCACGTTGACCGATGCCAGTATCCATGAACCCAAGCCACCTTGTTCTGTGTCTGAAAACGCTGTCAAACCCTCAGTGTGTGCCTGCAGGCGGTGTTCTGCTACGGCAGCAAAAACAGCCTGCACATCATCTGCGCTCACATAGTCCCGCCCGTGCATCAATGCATAACAACTGGCTGCCCGCATAATCGCCATGCCGCCACGAGGCGACAGCCCTTCGCGAAAGTGCTTGTGGTTGCGGGTAAACGCAATGAGCCGTTGTACATAATCCAGCAATACTTCGCTGACATGGATGTTTGCCAGTGCGTCACGAATCTCATGCAAATCCCGATCACTCAAACATGATTCAGACACCTGTTGGTGGTGTCTGACGGCAAACGCTTTTAGCAGTTCCCGTTCTGCTCCGGCATCCGGGTAACCCAGCGACAGACACATCAAAAACCGATCAGTCTGAGACTCTGGCAATGGATAAGTACCGGCCAGATTAGAAGGGTTTTGGGTAGCAATCACAAAAAACGGTTCCGGCAATGCGCGCGTTTCGCCATCCAGAGTGACCTGCCCTTCTTCCATTGCTTCAAGCAAGGCACTTTGTGTGCGCGGCGTGGCACGATTGATTTCATCGGCCATCAGTAACTGACAAAACACCGGGCCTTCCCGAAAGCTGAAGTTACCGCTTGCAGGATCAAAAACTGAGCCGCCCAATATGTCTGCGGGTAATAAATCACTGGTGAACTGAATACGTTTAAATGACAAACCCAGCACACCTGCCAGCGCTTGCGCGAGGGTGGTTTTGCCCATGCCCGGCAGATCTTCCAATAACAGATGACCGCCTGCCAGCAAACAACACATCGCCAGTTTGACTTGCTGCTCCTTGCCCAACACAATTTTATTGATGCTGTTCAGCACGTGATTGATTCTGGTTTGCATGATGATGAGTGTATTCCCTTAACAGCGGGCCAATTCAACTGCTTTGTTTGTTCGCGCGCGCCAGTTGCCGACTCAGGCGCTTTAGTCGGGTGGAAAGTGCGCGCAGTTCATTCTTGATGAGCACATTATGGCTATCCATGCTTGATCGGTACATCATTTGATTGATATCCCGGGCGCAGGCATCCAGCTCATCACGACACTCAGGATTGTTTTGAGCCAATCGCTGAAAAAATGTGTAAGCGCCTTCTCTGGGAACTCTGGCCAGTTTAGTGCCTGCAAAGGAATTCATAAACTGCAAACAGGTGTCTACGACCGGATCATGTCGGCGACGATTCTTGAACATGCTGCCAGCAACAACTGCCGCAAGAATCAACACTAACATCGCTACCATGATCGCGGGCAGCCACTTAACGCGCGACGCTCCGACCAGACTCTCAAGAAACGCCAACTGCGTGGTTTCGTCATAACTGAGCACCCAACGATTCCAGGAGTACTCAAGCGAGTCCATACGCAACCGCAGGGCGTTTAACCACGGCCTGTCCATCAGTAACAGCATGGCAAACGCAGGATCCTGTAAAGTCTGCTCATTCTGTCTCATCAGCATTTCCGCACCAAGCTCAATGCGGTCCGGCGCTACCCATGCTGTTGGATCAAGCTGTTGCCAACCTACACCTTCAAACCAGGCTTCAACCCACGCGTGTGCGTTGTACTGATACACAATCAGGTAGTCCTCAAAGCGATTGTGCTCTGCACCCTGATACCCGACGACCACCCGGGCGGGAATACCGGCAGCCCGCAACATAAATGTCAATGCGCCTGCATAGTGCTCACAAAACCCTTGCTGGCTGTCAAACAGGAAATCATCAATGCTGTTGTCCGGCATCAAAGGTGGATACAAGGTGTAGAAGTACTCTTCTGTGCGAAAGCGACTGAGCATCGCGTTCGTCAGCTGCCTGTCATCGCTGTACTGCGCGCGCATTTGTTGCGCGAGTTCCCGGGCTCTGGGATTGCCATCCTCTGGCAAGCGCAGTGCTCTGTTGCGCGCGCGCTGCCCAAGTATCAAATCCGACGGTACATCTGTGTATGAGCGCACGTCATAACGAAATCGCTGCACAACCGGCCGCGAGACATTCAGTACATTGTAATTATCAAGAAACACCCCTGGCTGATTTACATCTGGCACATTGATCGCATACAACCAGTTCTGCTGAGTAGGTTCCATGATGATGCTGTAGTCCAACACAGCTTGGCTACTATCACTTTGATAGTCGCGATCCTGTCGGGGGCCAATCGTAAAATAGTTACGCGACCACGTGCTGCCATCAAAATCTTCCAGCACCAGCCCTCGCCAGTACAAGTGCTGGGGCGATGGGATGTTGGCAGTGAACTTGACCCTGAACGCAATTTCTGTCGAGCGGGCCAGCTCACTGATTTCACCCGGTGACATGCGATCGCTGACGCCTGTTGCGCTGGCGGTGCTTGGCTGGGTCACCGACCAAAGTGGCGAAATTCTTGGTACCGTAACAAACAGTATTAACATCAGCGGCAAGGCTTGCAGCATCAGAATACCTGCCAGGCGCAGATTACGCAGCTGTTCAATCCGACCGTCGGTAAAATCAGGCGCGCGGTTCAATGAAATTAACGATGCCAAGATCAGCAGCGCTACCATTAAATTGTAGGCACCTGACAAGATGGATTGTGAATAAATAAATCCTGCCATCAGTAACAAAAATGCCAGAGTATTGACGATGTAAATATCGCGCCGGTAGCGCATCTCCAATAACTTTAACAAACACCCACTGATCAATAGAATCACTGTGCCGTCAATGCTCAGCCCCTCTCCTCCATACTGCACGATTGTTGCTGCTGCGACTGCAAACAACGCAACCGCCCGGACGGCACGACCAGGGTAATTCGCCCGGCCAATATAGATCAGCCAGCGCCAGGTCAAACACACCCCGGCCAACACAATCAACCAGAGTGGCATACGCGTCAGATGCGGCAGAATAAGCAGCACCATCACGGATAGTATCCAGATCAGCGCTGTTCTCGGGATAGCAGCATTTACGACCATAACGCCAGTGCCTCCAGCAGGTTACGGCGATGTTCATCCCCACGGCCAGGCCCAAACTCCTGACCAGGCAGCCGCAGACCAAAATCGACATCGCGCGCCGACAGTTGCAACACCTGATAACACAGGCAAGAAAGACGGGTTTCCAAGTCAAGGCCCGAAAACTGTGTCCAGTCGAGCATCACGTTGAAATCACAGGGATCAACAAACTGTTTGGTTTTTAAGCCTTGCCCGCGCGCCAGTGTTTTCCAGGCAATCTGACGTCTGGAGTCTCCCGGTTGATAGTTGCGCAGGCCATAGAAGTCCTCACTACCGGGAACGCTGGCAAGGTTGTCAGCGCTGTCTCCCGCCCCCGACGATGCTGGCAATTCACACACCTGGGGCCGCGGATACACCAGACACTGCAAATCAAGATCAGGTCGCGACCAAGCCTCCCACAGACCCAGCGGGTAAGCTGTTTTAACCATTAAGCGCGGGGCTTTAAACAGTCCCCGTTGGGGGGCTTTGACCGCCAGGAAAATCTCGGTTGTGAGGTTGTGATTCAGATTCGCTATCTGACCGTTGAAGTTACTTTTGGCAGACGACCTGGTATCTGTTTTTGTTTGACTGGCCGAGTCAGCCATACCCACATGAATCGCTTCGCGGATACGTTTATCGTCACGCTGCACAATGATTTTGAACACGGCACTGTCGCCGGCAAAACACGCCTCTGCACCATGACCACGCAGTGTGACGCCTT
>JAUYSM010000094.1 GCA_030696315.1 Pseudohongiella sp.
TGCATGGCTCCAATGGAACCGAGTTATTAAAACGATAGAGCGCGAGTCCCCACGTCAGTCATAACACCAAAATCCACTTGAGCCGAAGACATACCACTAGACATTGGATCACCTCCTTTTTTGCTTCTCAGTTGAACATGACCGAAGAGTAATCCTGTCATCCAAAAACTGTCAATTACTTATTTTGTATTGCGGTCATTCAACGTACGACAATACGCGACCAACAAAACTATCAAGGTTGAACTTCACCATCCCAGGCGGAACGGGTGGCGGCCTGCCGCAAGATCTCACGGTTTTCCGCCGACGCGGGCGGCTCAGATTCGCCAAAAATAGCAGCCAGCCAGTGCCCATCAGTCGGGTTGGGGAACATCACGTACTGCATCCCAAACAAATGTTTGTCCTCTTCCATCGCAGCGATGCGCCCGTCAATATCGCCTCGCACATAGTACTTGCGGCGGAAGTCATTCAGATTATCGCCGAGCATGACCACGACGTTATGTGATTGCATGATTTCATTCTGACGAATTTCTTTGTTGGATGATTCGCGCAGCACGGTGACGTGCTCTTCATCAACAAACGGCGCGCCGACCGACTGCAGGTTGGACAAGGCAATCGACAGCGTCGGCTCACCCTGATCACGACTGGTCACGTAAAACACTTCAACGTCATTGGATTCGCAGAACTGCAGAAACTCCAAAGCACCGGGCGCGGCTGACATCAGGTTAAGACCAATCCATTGATCCCAGACCGGATCCTCAAAAAAGTCTTTGTTGCTGTTGACCAGATGGCCCCAGTAACTCAGTACATGCAGCACGGTGTCGTCGACATCCGTGATGACTGCCAGCGGTTTGTCGCCGGGTTGCTGTTGCGCAATGGCGTTTTGCACGTGCAATCGGGCGATGTTAAAACCCTGGTGATACAGAGCACGATACTCGGCAGAAGTTTGTTTCCATGCCAGCGCGTAGAGCAGTGGATTGGCAAGCTGTTCCACTGTTGCGTCCGTTTGCGCATGTGCAGAGTGCGCCGGAAGCATGCCGATCATGGCGCCGGTTAATATGAGTTTGGATAGCAGTGATTGCATGCTCACGTGTTGTCTCCGTGATTGATTAAAAAGTCAGGCTGTTGGCATCCTGCAATTTGAGCAGCTTTGACCAAATTTGATCTATTAAAATAATGGAAAAACTCAAGCACGACCGTGATTTACCATCTTTTTGATATTCACGTCGATCTCTGATTGACGCTCCTGCATGAAGGTCAACATATCAGAGACAGCAACTGCTGGATCTGAGTCATTTTCCCGTTGCGCTCGCACAAATTCTGAATTGTCTGGTCCAGCTTCAGTACTCATTAATCAGCTCCTTTTTTAAACTCAATCAATATTTACCAGTCTCTAAAAATCAAACAGCCGCGCCATGCCTGCGCAACAGACCAACGCCCATGGCCGCCATCGCAATGGAAACCAGCGGGTTCAGATAATTCAGAAAGGCATAAGGTAGATAATCGAGCACCGGGACCCCTAAAGTCGCCGCATAAAAAGCACCGGCAGTTGTCCAGGGAATCAAACCGGTGGTCATGGTCGAGCCCTCTTCAACCGAGCGTGACAGCACCGCCGGATCAAGCTTCTTGTCTTCAAATGCTCGGCGGAACAACTGGCAGTTCAGAATAATACTGATATAGGCTTCGCCCATCGCCAGATTGCCCGCCAGCGAGGCTGCAATTGTGCTGGCGATCAGTCCGACGGTGGTGCGCACCCGGGAAATGAACCCTTGCAGCAAGGCTTGAAGAAATCCGGCGCGAAACAGTATGCCGCCCAAGGCCAGAGCTAACAACGCCAGCAGCAGCGTCCAGCTCATGCTGTACATGCCACCCCGGCCAAGCAGGTTGTCCAGACTGACAATGCCCGTTGCTCCCGGGGTGTTGAGCCACAGCGCATCAATCACCACCACAGGATGTTGCCCTTGATAAAACACGGCAATCAGCATGGCCAGAATGATGCTGGCGGTCATACTGATTTCAGCGGAATAACGTTTGAGACTCAGTACCAGCATAACAATCAGCGGCAACAGCGTGATCAACAGATTCATCTTGTACTGACCGGCGAGCGCCTCGCGGATGGTCGCAATTTCAGCGTCAGGCAGGTTGTTGTCGGCAAAGCGCATTCCCAGAAACAAGAAGATCAGCAAACTCAACACAAATGCGGGGGTGGTGGTGTACAACATCGATCCGATATGGCGATACAGGCTAGTGCCCGCACTCATGGCTGCCAGATTGGTGGTGTCCGACACCGGCGACATTTTGTCCCCAAAAGTCGCGCCACACACTACCATGCCAGCGACCAGCGGCAGCGGAATACCCATCGCGCCTCCGATACCAATCAGCACCACGCCCAGTGTGCCCGCGGTGCCCCAGGAAGTGCCTGTCGCCACTGACATCAGGCTGCATAGAATTAATCCGGCGGCCAGAAAAAGTGAGGGGCTGAGCAGATTCAGCCCGTGGTAAATCAGCGACGCCACTGTGCCGCTGTGCATAAACGCAGCAATCACCAGGCCGATTAACAGGAAAATATAAATGGCGGGCAGCGCCTGTGTGATACCGGCGCTCATCATGCTGCGAATATCAGTGTAGTGATAACCCAGCACACGGGCATGAGCGCCGGTCCAGATCAGGCAAAAAAACATCAGACTGTGCAGGCTGAGTTTGAAAACAAACAAACCGAGGATGATGATCAGCAGGTTGCCAAAAAAACACAGAGCGCTGTGCGCGAACCCGGGTGTGTAGTGGTTCGTTACAGCGTCTGTGTTTTCCATGCGTTTGTTCCTGTTGAGTGAGCCTTGCGGGCTGAATTAGACGTGTGAC
>JAUYSM010000101.1 GCA_030696315.1 Pseudohongiella sp.
CGTTACTTTCCGAGCGAGCCACCATGCCACCAATCACAGGGAACCATAACTCTGCTTGTTGGCGACCTGGTAAGGTATCCGCCTCTTCCATCTGTCTTCTGAGGACCGCGCTGATGTCTCGCAGACCGCGGCTCAGTACGGTAAAACGAGAACCCAATTGTCGGGATTGCTCCTGCAGCGCGTCTGGTACGACACCCAATTCAAAGGTCATGGTCTCCTGACCATCCTGTTGTCGCCCCTCGTTTGACCTGGATTCCCCCGTCGCCCTTTGATGATCTGTATACATCGGCTCCAGCATCAACAGTGCCTGCCCTAACTCCTCACTGGTTGCCCTGATAAGTGGATCAAGGTCTGCACACTCTCTACCGATAACAGCACTTTCAGGTAAACGTCCGTCGGCCATGAGTTTTTTGAGCGTACGTGCCGATGAGTCCAGCCAGCCCAATGTGCTGCGTAGACGGGTCGTGGACGAAAAATGCTGATTGGTTTTGCCCGGTAAATGATGGGCTTCATCAAAAATATAGATCGTGTCTTGAGGATCCGGAAGTATGACCCCACCACCTAAGGCAAGATCGACCAGCACCAAATCATGATTGGCGATGACACAGTCAACTTTCTGCACCTGCTCGCGCGCTTTGTAAAAAAAGCACCGGCTGAAGTTGCTGCACTTTTGACCGGCGCACTGCCCTGATTCTACGGTCACTGGCGCCCAGTCGCGATCGCTGACAATACCCTGCCAGTCATCCCGGTCGCCTTGCCATTGGCCCGCACTGATTTTTTCCAGCATAAGCTCATAGAGCGCCAGATTGTTGTCCGTCGGACTATCGAGTAGTTCCCCAAACAATTCCAGCATCGCATCTTGGCTGGCGTTTCCGCGCAGCAATTGATCGAGCCGTGAAAGGCACAAATACCGGCCTCGACCCTTTGCCAGAACGTAACTGAATGACAGGCCGCTGTGCATCAGAATATCCGGAAGGTCCCGTAAGGAAACCTGTTCTTGCAAAGCAACCGTCGCGGTTGCCAGCACGACCTTTTTTCCAAGATGTCTGGCAAGTGGCAACGTCCCGAGCACGTAGGCCAGCGTCTTGCCGGTTCCGGTACCGGCTTCTACGACCACGATGGGAATATCAGAGGCCGCATCCGTCGATGTGTCAGCCATTTTGGGAGAATGGTCTTCAAGCTCCGCACTGGGGGATTGTATTGCCGATAAAGCCTTGGCTATCTCCGCAATCATCAAACGCTGTCCTGAGCGCGCGCGCAATGACTTCTGCGTCAGTATCTGCCGGTAGGCATTTTGAATTTCGTCCTTGATTTGATCTGAAAGCATGATTTCCCAGCCTTGGTACTCCAGGCAAAGCAGGAGTAATGTCTTTAACGTCTGTGCTGTGATTATAGCACCCGTCTGCTATGATACGTGGCCGATCAGGGAGAGCAGTGATTTATGACTTCGTCGACTACCGATAATACCGAGAAAACTCAGGAACAAGTGCCAACTACGGACGCTGAAACCACAGTAGTGTCTGCTCAACCAGCAGAGCCTGTAGAATGTGTTGGGTCAGCAGAAACAGTAGAACCTACAGAACTTGCTGAATCTGCAGAGCCTGCAGAACCGGCTGTTGATTCCGTGGAGCTGGGTTCTGATCCGGTTCAAACCGCGAAGCCGGTCGATAAACGTTCCGAATCCGAGAAGCTGCAGAGCGCAATACACGGCACCTCTTACAAAGATCAACCTACCCTGTTGGCGCTAAAGCGCAGGCTCGAACGCCTGCAAATCATGAGCGCGGAAAATGCCACGCCAGACGAGAGCCTGTCAGCGTTGTCAGACGTGCTTGAACGGCGATTGACAGAGTACAGCAATTGGCAAAAGAAGCTGGTGCAGGAAATTGAGCAAGGCATCGCGCAGGTGACCGCCCGTATCGCCGATGGCAAAGTGACTGAAGCTCAGAGTCAACTTGATCGCAACCATAGCCAGCTGAAACGCATCAATCCAGATGATCAGGCCATATTGATTGCGGCGATTACACCACTGCGTGAAGAGTTGGCAAGATTGCTGGATTGGAAAAAATTTGCCTCGTCCGAAAAGAAAAAAGAATTGATCGACAAAATGCAGGCGCTGACAGACAACACAACTCAGCCTGCTCAGAAAGCCAAGTTGATCCGTGCCCTGCAGGATGAATGGAAAACTCTGGGTCATTCAGACGACAACGATGGATTGTGGAATCAATTCAGTGAACTCGCGCGAGTCGCTTTTGAGCCCTGCAAACTCTATTTCAAAGAGCGAAAAGATCAACAGGCCGGCAATTTGATTGCCCGCAACAACATCTGCGAACAGCTTGAGGCGTATGCCGTCATCATCAAAGAAAGTGGTGTTAATCTGAATGAATTAACACGCCTGGAAAATCAGGCCCGTGACGACTGGAAGAAATATGCGCCCGTTGCGCAAAACAAGATTAATGCGTTGCAGGAACGTTTTAATGCTGTGTTGACAGAGTTACGACAACATCGACGCCATGCAATGCAATCTCACAATACCGCTAAAGCGGCATTGATCGAACAAGCAAAAGCACTGGTGACCAGTGACGATATGGCTGCCGCCATTCAACAAGCAAAGGCTTTGCAACAACAGTGGAAAGATCTTGGTCCAGGTTCGTTCAAAGATGATCGTAAACTTTGGACTGATTTCAGGGCGGCATGTGATGCACTTTTCGCCAGACGCGATGAAGTCAGTAAAGAAAAACGGCAACAGGTACGAGGTAATACCTCTCCAGCAAAAGATATACTGAAATCGATCAGCACACTGTTAGCGCTGGATGATGAAGCGTTTAGTGAATCTCGATCAAAGTTTTCTGCACTCTCTGAGAGTTTTAAGGAGGCACTGACGCCAGATCTTAAAAACGAACGCAAGGCGCTGCAGGAGCAGTTCAGCAAACTCTCCAAACAGTTTGATGCTCGACTGCGAGCAACGCCGGATCGCAAGACCTTGCAGCTTTTACAACACGTTCAGGCGCAGGCTGATTTCTGCGATGCCTTGGAAGCTGAACTCATAGCCGGCAACACATTGCCCGATACAGCAGAGAACCTGGAACAGCAGTGGAATGCACTGGAAAAGGTTTCGGATGACACGCTGGAACAGTTGCTGAAAAAGCGATTCCAGCAGCTTGTAAAAGGCACATCTGATGCGGACGGCTGGGCTGCAGTTCTGGATAAACAAGATCTGCGTGCACGAGAGCTGTGTGTGGAAGCCGAGATTATGCTGGGCGCCGACACACCTGCCGCAGACAAAGCGATTCGCATGCAACAACAGTTGAACCAATTACAACGCGGACTTGGCAGAGCGCCTTTGTCTCAGAAAGAAAAGGTTCAGCGCTTGCAATCTATTGAGCTGCAAGTGCTTGCCATGGGGCCATTATCCAAGTTGAATCGTTCGAGTATCGAACAGCGTTTGCAGCAGCTCAAACAAAAACTGTGAGCTATAGGCTTTGAGCTTGGGCGGTTTACGCAGATAATCTGCGGTAAACCGCTCCTGAACAAGGGTGCTTTCAGGCCGTTTGCGCGTAACGACTAAAAAACGGGTTGGCATACATCTGCAATACATAACGCCGGATCTTTGGATCCATCGCCGCTATACGACTCTCAAACCGTACTTTTACCGCAGGATCTATCACAAAGTCTGTCAATACGCTGCATCCTTCATCCGTCAAGCTTGGAATGAGGCTTGAATCCAGGTCACGAAGCTGATTGACCGCCAGTACATTGGTGGCGTGCATGCGGTAATTTTGGATGATCTGAGCATCTACCAGGCGCGCAATCGCTTCGTCATCATCCGAATCCAGAACCAATTCCTGCCCAAATGCCACATGAACATGCCCTTTGAAACCAACCATACCGGTGACAATGCTGTTGATATCGCTTTGTTCGTCTTTCTGATAACTGCCCAGTTCAGTTTTTTGATACAGCTCGTTGCCCTTTAAAACATCGCAGGCATCAAACTCGTACGAGATTGAAACAGGAATGATATGCAGCGCTTGCAGGGCTTCCGCCAAAGGTTTGGGACGAGGCGCCAGTGCCAGCATTTTCAGCAGTGCGGTTTCAGTTTTATCGATACCATCTTTTGCACGCCCTTCCCTTTGCGCGATCCAGACATTGCACTGTGTTGCAACACAGTGATGAATGTACTCTGACAGTTGTTTGGAAGACTTTAATAACTCTCGTCCTTTTAAAGAGCGTTTTACGATAAAACTTTTGTTCAAGCGCATGAGATCACTCACAAACGCCCGCTTTAAAAGATTGTCGCCAATGGCTATATAAAGGGTGTCAAAACCTGCGTGGTATAACATGTAGTTTACAAAAGCCGGATCCATGGCAATGTCGCGGTGATTGCTGATAAACAGATAGGATCTCTCACGCGAAAGCCCTTCCAGGCCGCTATGCGTTAACGCCGTGGTTGTCCGTTCAATCATCTTATCCATGTACAAGGCAATGATGTCTTGCATGGATTTTACATCATTGACGTTTTTTAACTGTGCAGTCAGTTTTCTACGTGCCATCCAGCACAATGGCCCTGGCGCAAGTTTGAACAGACGGGGGTAGCTAAATCCGGCGATGCTGCGGATAAAATCCGTGTTAGCGAGCAATGAATCCAGCACAGGACGAATTTCATCATTGTTGTAGGGTCTGATATCTTTGAATGGATCAGTCATTTACGATCAGCCTGCTGTACGGGGCGCTGTTGTTGTGATTTGTACGCTACTACGCAGATGCTGCGCTCCGACGCCGCGCGATTCTACCGATTTTGTCTGGTTCAGGCAAACAAGGCACTGTGGCCATTCAGCCTGTTTTGGGTGCGCCCCATTGTTCAAGCGTCTTCAGCCAGTGCTCAAGGGCGTCTAAGATGTTGTGGCTTTGACTGTCTGTATTCTGTAATCGTTCCTGCTGAATTGCAGCACGACAGGAAAAAAGGTTGAGCGCATGGGATTCATGAACTTCGTTGGAATTCAGACATTTTTTCCAGCAATATTGCTGCCAGCGGTTTAGTTCATCCGCATTCAAACTTGACTGGAAGTTGCGCGCACGGTAACGAAACAACATCTCTGCCAGGCGACTGTCTTTAAACTGGCTTTCAAGTTGATTGTGCTGGTTTGCCAGTTCAGAGGCCGTCATGGTGCGTAGTTTAAGCATCAGCCGTTTATCCGAATCACTGAAAAATCCACCTGAATACAGTTGCTCATCAGGATCCTGTTCAGCCTCTGATACTGAGTCAAACATCTGTGCCTTGATGCTTATTGCTGACAGCAATTCATGGGTGAATTGTTTGGATGCGCGCATAATATCCCAGTGTTTGCGAGCCTCGGACCAGTTGATGTGAGATTGTGCTTTACGATCCGAATCCAGCACTGATATTGGTGCAATGACCGGGCACCGGTTGGTATGCAGCACTGAGACGGGTAGCCTGCCCTCGCCTTCTGCCAGATTTTTTTGAGCCACAAACAGCTTTTGGCCAAGTTGTTCCGCAGTCATGCCCAACCACGGAGAGGGATCAATCGACAGGTCATAAACGATAATGCCATTGTTTTCTTGTGGATGTGCTGCCAGCGGCATGATCAAAGCCATACATGCATTTTTGGCAGGATAGACAGATGAGATATGCAGAATTGGTTTCTGTGATTGTAATTCCACCATGGCCTGCACCTGATGTTTGCTGCGCAGGTCAAATGCATACTGAAAGAGCCTGGGCTGCGCAGTGCGTACTTTGCGCGCCAGCGCGATGGTTGCCCGCACATCCGACAAGGCATCATGAGCCTCGTCATGCATCAGATCATTCACTTTGCTCAAGGCTTCCAGTTTAAAAACCGGTGTGCCGTCGTCCATACGTGGCCAGTTGACGCCCTCGGGGCGCACCGCGTAGCACAAGCGTACAGTGTCAATAGTGTCCCAACGGCTGTTGCCGTTTTTCCATTCCCGTTCATAGGGGTCATAAAAATTCCGATACAACAATTGCCGACTGAGTTCGTCATCAAAACGAATGTTGTTGTAGCCCGCGACGCAGGTCTGCGCCTTTGAAAATTGTTCATGAATGCGCCTGACAAACTCCGCCTCGGGAACGCCATGTTTCTGCGCAAAATCGGGTGTAATGCCGGTTATCAGACAGGCTTTTGGATGCGGCAGCCGGTCAGGAGACGGTTGACAGTACAGCATCAAAGGCTGGTCTATTTCTTCAAGAGACAAATCAGTGCGCACACCGGCAAACTGTGATGCCCTGTCACGCCGGGGATCTGCACCCCATGACTCATAGTCATGCCAGTAAATACTTGCTGCCATTGGATATTCCTGAAAGAGGCAAATATAACATATTCAGACAGCCACCCGTTCTGTAGTAATATCGTCAGCCAGACGACAACGCTTACCAAAGGACGCCCGCCTTATGCATTTCCCTGGATCCCACATTCTGAGTGTCAACCAATTTGAACGACCTGACGTGGATAGAATCTTTGACGTGGCAGATGGTATGCGTCCCTACGCGCACCGGGAACGCATGACCAAAGTATTGGATGGTGCCATTTTGGGCAATATGTTTTTTGAACCAAGCACGCGGACGCGCGTCAGCTTTGGTTGTGCCTTTAACCTGCTGGGCGGTGAAGTACGAGAAACCACCGACATAAAGGCCAGTTCGTTAACTAAGGGTGAATCTTTGTACGATACCGGTCGGGTGATGAGTGGCTATAGCGACATCATCGTCATGCGCCATCCACAGGCGGGTTCCGTTGCTGAGTTTTCGCGCGCCAGCCGGGTGCCAGTGTTGAATGCTGGAGACGGTCCCAATGAACACCCTAGCCAGGCATTGCTTGATCTGTACACCATCAAAAAGGAATTGATGTCTCGCGATCAAGGCATAGATGGTATGCATATTGCCATGATTGGAGACTTGAAACATGGCCGCACGGTCCATTCACTGTCGCAACTTGTCAGCCTGTACAACAAGATCAGGTTTACCCTCATTTCTCCCAAGGAATTGAGCATGCCTGAAGAAATTGTTGAGGAGTTACGTAAACGTGGTCATCAGGTTATTGAAACCGAAGATATGGAGCACGGCCTTGAAGGTAACGATATTGTTTATTTGACCCGGATACAGGAAGAGCGATTTGCCACCAAGATGGAAGCCGATATCTACCGCGGTCGTTTCCGCCTGAATCAGGCAATTTACACACGGTATTGCCGGCCCAATACGGTGATCATGCACCCACTGCCACGTGACTCACGCGAAGAGGCAAATGAGCTGGATAATGATCTTAATCAGCATCCAAGCCTGGCGATTTTCAGACAGACTGATAATGGTGTGCTGGTGCGCATGGCACTGTTTGCATTGACGCTTGATGTTGTGAATCAGGTTGAGAAAACCGCGCGTGAAGTTAACTGGTACACCGAACGACGTTTCTAGGCGTTTTTATTAATCGCAACTGTTGACCAGGAATTGAGTTATGGGTTTTAAGGATCTGCTGAAAATAATGATCGCCAAAGAAGGCTCGGATTTATTTCTGACGGCCGATGCCCCACCCAGTATTAAAGCCTTTGGTCACATGGTGCCTTTGGGCAGTCAGGTGTTGCCTGCAGGCACGGTCGAAAAAATTGCCGCCCAGTTGATGACCCCTGAACAGGCACGCGCTTTTGAAAAGGATCCTGAGCTGAACATCGCGTTATCCGAGCCTGATGTAGGTCGTTTTCGAATCAATATCTTTAAACAGCGCGGTCAACTTGCCATGGTTGCCCGCCATATCAAAACGGATATTCCCAGCTGTGATCAACTGGGGTTACCGGACACACTCAAGAACCTGGTAATGAGTAAGCGTGGTCTGGTGATGTTTGTGGGTGGTACTGGTTCAGGTAAATCTACGTCGCTGGCAGCGCTTATTGATTACAGAAACCAGAACAGTGATGGCCACATCATCACGGTAGAAGATCCCATCGAATTTATACATCCACACAAAAAATCGATTGTCAGTCAACGCGAAGTGGGTGTTGATACAGTCAGTTATGAAGCTGCACTAAAAAACACGCTTCGTCAGGCGCCGGATGTGATTTTGATTGGCGAAATTCGCAGCCAGGACACCATGGAGCACGCTTTGGCGTTTGCTGAAACCGGGCACTTGTGTCTGTCTACCTTGCACGCCAATAATGCGAACCAGGCACTCGATCGTATCATCAACTTTTTTCCAGAAGAGCGCCACAAACAGCTGTTTCTTGATCTGTCGCTGAACCTGCGAGGTCTGGTATCCCAACGCTTGATTCCCTCAGTAGATGGACGCCGGGCCGCTGCTTTCGAAATTTTGCTGGGCACGCCACGTGTGTGTGATCTGGTTAAACAAGGCAAGGTTGATGAAATTAAAGAAGTGATGGAAAAGTCTGAAGATCAAGGCATGCAGACCTTTGATTCCGCCCTGTACACGCTGTTCAAACAAGGTCGCATCACTGAAGAAGAAGCATTAAAGAATGCAGATTCCCGCAACAATCTTCGACTGAGAATTCAATTGTCTGAAGGCAAAACGCCAGAACCTGCTGATGAATTTGCAGGTCTGGCGCTGAGACCAAAGGACTGATTTTATAGTTCGCGGGCAATCAGTAACTTCATGATCTCATTGCTGCCGCCGTAAATTTTCTGGATGCGGGCGTCGATATACATTTTGGCGATCGGGTATTCCATCATGTATCCGTAACCGCCAAAAAACTGCAGGCATTCATCCACAATTTCGCATTGTTTTTGAGTGGTCCACCATTTGGCCATGGCTGCCGTAGAGGCATCGAGCTTGCCTTCCAGTAATTTCATGGCACAGTCATCCACAAAAACTCTGGCAATTCGGGCCTCAGTCAAGCGTTCAGCCAGTCTAAACTGGGTGTTCTGGAAATCCAGAATACGTTTGCCAAATGCTTTGCGCTCTTTTACATACTCACGTGTATATTCAAGCGCGCGCTCAATGGCAACACAGGCACTGACAGCAATAATCAGTCGCTCTTGAGGCAATTGTTCCATCAATTGCACAAAGCCAAGACCTTCCTGACTGCCCAGTAGATTTTCTAAAGGCACCCGCACATCATCAAAAAAAACCTCCGAGGTATCTTGTGCTTTTAAACCGATTTTTTCGAGGTTACGGCCGCGTACAAATCCCCCGTGACCTTCGACTGTTTCAGTTTCTACCATAATCAACGACACGCCTTTAGAACCCGCGCCAGGGTCGGTTTTCACCACAACACAAATAAGATTGGCCAACTGGCCATTGGTCAGGAATGTTTTCTGACCGCTGATGCTATAGGCGGAATCTATTTTTTTGGCTTGTGTGTTGATTGCCTGCAGATCTGATCCCGTACCCGGTTCGGTCATGGCGATCGCACCAACCAGTTCACCACTCGCCATGCGCGGGAGCCATTTTTGCTTCTGCTGTTCTGATCCGTAATTGAGAATGTAATGCGCCACAATACCCGAGTGTACTGAGTTACCTATACCTGTAATCCCGGCGCGAGCCATTTCCTCTTCGATCACCATTTCATGGCGAAAATCTCCGCCACCACCGCCATATTCAACAGGAATTGAGGCGCATAAAATTCCAGCCTCTCCTGCTTTAGTCCATGCATTTCGGTCGACAATTCCCTGCTCGTCCCAGCGTTTTACATGAGGGACAAATTCCTTCTGAAAAAACCGCGCTATGTGTTCGCGCATGATGCTGAGTTCTTCATTCATCCATGGAGGTGTGTGTGAAGTGTTTGCTGCTGAACCGTGTGACATGCTGGAAAAACTCCTGCTGAGCTGAGTGTAAAATTCGGGATTTAACGCGCTGCCATGCGGATGCCAGCATCAAGTCGGATGACTTCGCCGTTCAGATACGCGCAGCGAATGATGTGCACGGCCATATCCGCAAACTCTTCAGGCATGCCCATGCGTTTAGGAAACTGAATCATATCTACCAGTGCGTCTTTAACCGGCTGCGGTGACGCCATAAGAAGTGGTGTAGCAAATATGCCCGGTGCAACGGTCATCACCCGCACGCCATCGCGCGCGAGGTCACGCGCAATTGGTAATGTCATGGACGCGATTCCGCCCTTGGAGGCACTGTAGGCCGCCTGCCCCATCTGTCCGTCATAGGCCGCGACAGATGCGACATTGATGATCACCCCGCGCTCATTGTCCTCGTTTAAAGGCTCATTTTTAACCATGGCTGCTGCACACAAACGTAAGACATTAAACGTGCCGAGCAAATTGACCCTGATGACACGCGTGAATTGATCCATCGCCATCGGGCCGTCCCGGCCAACTGTTTTAGCGGCAGCACCAATGCCCGCGCTATTGATGTTGATGTGCAGCGTGCCAAATGTGCTCAGTGTTTTTGCAATTGCAGCCTGTACCTGTTGCTCGTCACTGACATCGCCTGCAGCCCAGCTTGCCTGAGCGCCCAATAAATTTGCCTGTTCCTGAACACGATTGGCATCCAGATCAAACATCATGACATTTGTGCCTTCGGCGATCAGACGTTTGGCAGCGGCCAAACCCAGTCCGGATGCGGCTCCGGTGATGAATGCTGTTTTTTGTTGCAATTGCATGGTAAAAACCCCGTCAAATTCTTGTTATGAACGAATTCACATAAACTGTGGTCGGCCGCAAGAATGGAAGAACAGCACTATAAAATCAACCATCAAAAGTCATTGTGACGGAAGCTTTATTATGGGGCCCCTGCAGGGATTCAAAATTATAGAGATGGCAGCCATTGGTCCCGTGCCTTTTTGTGGCATGTTGCTGTCTGATATGGGCGCGGATGTTGTGCGAATAGACCGTCAGGGGGCAGTCAGTATGTTCCCGGATAATCCGGTAAACCGTGGCCGCCGCTCGATTGAATTGAATTTGAAGCTGAACAGTGACCGAGAGCTTGCCTTGTCATTGATTACTAAAGCCGACGCCTTGATTGAAGGATACCGCCCAGGCGTCATGGAACGCCTTGGACTTGGTCCTGAGCTGTGCCTTCAGCGCAACCCTAAGCTGGTGTATGGACGTATGACCGGCTGGGGCCAACACGGGCCACTGGCGCACGCTGCCGGGCATGATCTTAACTATATTGCGCTGACCGGCGCCCTGCATGCCATGTCGGGTCGCTCTGCTCCGCACCCGCCATTAAATCTGGTGGGCGACTATGGCGGCGGCGCTTTATACCTGGCGGTTGGCGTGCTGGCTGCGCTGCTTGAAGCCGGAAAATCCGGACAAGGACAGGTAATCGATGCCGCCATGACTGACGGTGCGGCCAGTTTGATGACCATGTTTTATGGTTTGATGGCTGCTGGCCGGTGGAGCACAGCTCCCGGCAGCAATCTGCTGGATGGCGGCGCACCGTTTTATGACTGTTACGTTTGCTCTGACGGCCTTTACATCAGTATTGGGCCTATCGAACCTCAGTTTTACGTGGAGTTGCTGCAACGCTGTGCCATCACAGATCCTCTGATGCAGGCACAAATGAGTGTTAAAAGCTGGCCTGAACAAAAACATCAATTAGTACAGCTGTTTCGCAGTAAAACCCGAGATGAGTGGTGTCAGCTACTGGAAGGCACCGATGTCTGTTTTGCACCCGTGCTGGATATGCAGGAGGCCATGCGGCATCCGCATAATGTGGCACGTGAAACTTTTGTGAATAGTCGTGGGCAAATGCAGCCGGCACCTGCGCCGCGGTTCAGTCGGACACCGGCCAGCATACAAGGGAGCGCACCAACGTCGGATCAGCACCGTGAACGAATCTTGAAAGATTGGGCCATATAGACTGCAATAACCGCTATCTAAACCACAAAAATCAGAGTGTAAAATCTATGTTGACACCGCAAGAGTATATTCTTAACGACGCAGTGGGGCTGGCAGATTTGCGAGCATCCGGTGAAATCAGTGCTGTCGAACTGCTGGAATGTGCTCTGACACAATCAACCCGTCTCAATCCGCTAATCAACGCTATTGTTTTTGAAGATAGCGAGCAGGCTTTTAAAACGGCACAAGCCCTGGATAATAGTGGGCACCAAGGTCTTTTGTCTGGCGTACCGTTTCTCATTAAGGAAGTAAACGCCGTCGCCGGCTGGCCACACACCCGCAGTACACAATTGTTGAAGGGTCAAATCGCCTCGGTCGATAGTGCGGTTGTGCGTCGCTACAAACAAGCCGGGCTGGTGCCTTTTGGCAGTACCAACACGCCCGAGCTATGCCTGACAATCACCACCGAGTTTTCTCTGTTTGGAGCGTGTCGCAATCCTCACAATTTGCAACACAGCGCAGGTGGCTCCAGTGGTGGTTCCGCAGCAGCTGTCGCCGCTGGCATTGTGCCCGCCGCCGACGCCAGTGACGGTGGCGGCTCCATTCGTATTCCGGCAGCCAACTGCGGTTTGATTGGACTAAAACCCAGTCGTGGATTGACAGTCGTAGAAGCCGATGTGGGTGCCGCCTGGAGTGGCATGAGTGTCAGTCATGTTGTAACACGGTCTGTACGTGATTGCGCCGCCTTTCTGGATGTACTGAAACTCGATAAACCAGATCTGTTTGCCCTGCCCGACTTTCGTGAGTCCTATTTCTATGCCCATGCACGGTCACCCGGCAAACTGCGGATTGCGGTGCAGCGACACCATCCGGCAGGCCTTGCAGTGCACGCTGATTGCCTGGCGGCGCTGGATCAGCTTGTAAAAACATGTGCAGACGCTGGGCACTGCCTTGAAGAGATCGCTTTACCCGTGGATTACGGCAAAGTCGGTGCTGCCATGTCTGCACTGATCAATATTCACGTGGCACAGATCATCAGCGCTGGATTACAGACCGTACAGGCTCAAGATCTCGCGAGCGGTAAAAACCGTGACTCAGGCGCCTCGGCTGTGTTGACCTTGGAAGCAGCCGGGTTATCCGAATCCAGTCGTCGCATGGCTGCACGAGGCATGCAATCCAGTGCAGCTCAATATCTGGCGGCACTGGACATACTAAAACAGGCGGAACGTCAGATGGCACTGTTCCACAAAGACTATGACATTATCCTCTCGCCGGTACTGGCTCAACCAGCAGCGCCGCTGGGCTGGTTAGATATGAACTCGTCAGACATGCGCGAATATGCCAGCCGATATGCGGGCTACAGTCCATTCACGGCGCTCTTTAACGGCACCGGTCAGCCAAGCATCTCTTTGCCTCTGTACACCTCAAAGACGGGTGTACCTATAGGTGTGATGGCGAGTGCAGCATGGGGGCATGATCATTTGCTGCTGCAACTGGCCAATCAGCTGATTCCTGGTATGGTGGCGACCGCCAAAATGACCTGAAGCGCAAGGCTGGCGGCGATTCTGCCGCCTACCCAGCTTCCCGGTCTGTTGTTATAATCCGCGCTCTTTTTAAAGCAGCACTATTTTTTAAGCCACACTATTTTTTGAGCCACACTACAGGAACCAAACTTGTCATGAGCAAAACTTCTACTTTTTCACGATGGCGCCCGCACCCCTGGCACGGTATTGCTGCGGGCACCGATCTGCCGCGCGTGGTGAATGCCTATATCGAGATCACCCCGTTTGACCAGATGAAGTATGAAATCGACAAAGAGTCTGGCTACCTGTGTATTGATCGTCCGCAGCCTACTTCCGCTCAACAGCCCACACTTTACGGCTTTATTCCTCGGACCTACTGCGGCAACCGTGTGCGTGATCTGATGCCGGGCACAGAATGTGGTGACGGTGATCCACTGGATATTTGTGTGATCAGCGAGCGCGCGATTGATCGCTCAGAAATTATTATCAAAGCTAAAGTGTTGGGCGGCCTGCCCATGAACGATGGTGGCGAAGCGGATGACAAAATCATCGCAGTCATCAAAGATGATCCTATTTTTGGTCACATGAACGATATATCTGAACTGCCACCTACCTTGGTTCACCGTATCTCGCATTACTTCCAGACCTACAAAATGGTACCTGGCAAAGCCAACAAAGTGTCCATTGGTGACGCTTATGGTTACGAGCACGCCAAAGTAGTTCTCGCAGCAGCGATGGCTGACTACGATGAAGATTATGGCGACGTAACCAAGGACTGATTTAACAGCACCATTGACTCGCATAACAAAACGGCCCCAAGGATTTACACCGAGGGGCCGTTTTTTTTGCGTCAATTTGTTCAACTGCAGTTTTTTATTTCATGACTCTGTGCCGCACAGCAGTCACTTCCGCCAGGATTGAAATTGCAATTTCTGCCGGTGTTTTACTGCCAATCATAAATCCGATTGGGGCATGTAAACGGTCAATCTCTGCCTCAGTCAATCCAAGCTCGGGTAAACGCAAGCGCCTGTTTGCAGATGTTCTCTCTGAACCCATGGCACCAATATAAAAAGCATCTGTCTTTAGTGCTTCCATCAATGCCATGTCATCGACGCGAGGATCGTGGGCCAGCGCGATCACTCCACTGTAGGGATTACTGAACTGGTCCCGCACCACATCATCAGGTAAGTCTGACGACAATTGTACACCTGGCACAAACCAGTTATTCAGATAGTCCGGTCGTGGATCGCACAAGGTCACATCGTAATCCATGCTCAATGCCAGCTCGGCCACATAACGTGCCACATCTCCCGCCCCCAGCAGCAAGAGTCGGTAGCGCGGGCTCAGGCTGTGCAACATCTGTTCATGGGAGAGGACGACTGCTTCATCGGAGGATTCAGGTGCTGTATCAATATGGCCGGTGATGAGATCGACTTGCCTGCTGATGCGCTGATGATGATTCAGCGCTCTGTCAATTTCCGCAAACGTGCTTACGTTGTGCGGCGTTGCCTGAATGAACTCCAACAAAACATGCAGTTGACCACCACAGGGCAAGCGTAAGCGCGCCTGCTCTTCTGCCGAGACGCCATAGTGCACCATAAACGGCTTCTTCTCAGTTTCGTAGCGCGTTTTTAAAGCGCCTTCACGCAACTGCTGCAGAAAATCCTCTTCGATACACCCACCAGAGATCGAGCCCACCAGTTCGCCATCCTGCGTGCAGGCCATCATGGCGCCGATCGGCCTTGGCGACGATCCCCAGGTTTTAATGATGGTACACAACCAAACGGCCTTACCTTCCACCAACCAGTTGGCAACGCGAGCGATAATATGGTGCTGACTACTTTGCATAGCGTTAAATCCTGAACTCAGACAGTGCGAGTTTTCCAACTGCCTTTCATGAAAAAATAAACGCCGATCAGGCTCATACTCATGTCGGCAACAAACACAGACCAGTATACACCTTCCGGCCCCCAGGCAAGTCGGTTCGCCAAAGTCCATGCCAGCGGAATTTGTATAATCCAGAACGCGGCCAGATTGATCCATGTTGGCGTCATGGTATCGCCAGCACCGTTATAGGCTTGAATAACAACAGATCCAATTGCATAGAATATGAATCCGTAACTCAAAATGCGCAGGCTCTGAATCCCATTAAGAATGACCTCAGGATCAGA
This sequence comes from Pseudohongiella sp., assembly GCA_030696315.1. GTDB lineage: Bacteria > Pseudomonadota > Gammaproteobacteria > Pseudomonadales > Pseudohongiellaceae > Pseudohongiella. The sequence continues at coordinate 15,459 of JAUYSM010000101.1, forward strand.
GCTGAAAAAGCTCATGACCCAGGTGGGGAAAAATATCAGTACCAGTGCCACCATGATCATATAGCACAGGTTATATCGAGCCACTTGCCAGACTGTTCGCTCTGCGCGGTCCGCTTTACCAGCGCCAAGATTTTGGCCTACCAGCGTTGCCACGGCATTACTTAAACCCCAGGATGGCAAAATCACAAAAATGATCACGCGAATGGCAATGGTATAACCCGCTACCGCTTCATTGCCATGTTGTGCAACCAAGCGCATCAGAAATACCCAGCTGGCCGTTGCAATCAGAAACTGGGCAATACCACCCACAGATATGCGCAACAACTGCAGCACAATACTCAGTTGTATAAACATATGTTGCCACAGCAATTGAATTCTGTGATTGCGGCTGCAGAGGTAATACAACTGATAAACAATGCCGATACCACGCCCAATATTCGTTGCCACGGCAGCCCCTGCGATGCCAAGCTCAGGAAACGGACCCATGCCGTAGATCAGCAGCGGATCCAGAACAATATTGATGCCGTTGGCAAGAATCAACGCGCGCATCGCAATGCTGGCATCACCAGCGCCCCGAAATACCGCATTGTTTAAAAACAAAAAGACGATGGTAAATGAGCCGGTCAGCATTATTTGTGTGTAACTGCTGCCCGCAGCAATCAGCGACTCATCACCACCCATCAGACGCAGGATATCTGGCGCAAACCAGTAACCGGTCATGCCTACCAACACGGAAATCGTAATACCTATCCACATCGCCTGACCGGCAACAGTTGCCGCAGCTACCGGGTTACCTTCGCCTATCCGGCGCGCGACCATTGCAGTCGCTGCCATGCTGATGCCGATGGCAACGGCATAAAGTAAAGATATCACTGCTTCGGTAAGTCCAACGGCCGCAACCGCTTCTGCGCCCAGCCCTGCTACAAAAAAGATATCAACGATTGCAAAGACAGACTCCATCGCCATCTCGAGAATCATGGGGACGGCTAACAGGAAACTTGCACGGGCAATGGAACCTTCGGTGTAATTGATGTTGGCATCGCCAACTAAAGCCTGCTTAAAAAGTCTTAGACCCGCTTTTATTCTGGAAAACATAGACACACACCCCGCATTCGGGCATCCGGAAATGCCAAATTTTTAGACAATTGGAAAGGTTTGCCAGGTAAAGATTGTTGTGCGAAATGAGGCGTCAGATGATATCGCTGATTGACGACTCCGCCAGCGTCAGCAATGCAATGTCTGATGACATTGTTGCTTGCCGCCTCAATGGGCAGTTAACTGCCTTAAGCGAACAATCATTATTGTCTTAGAGGTGAGCTGCATGGGCCTGCACTCCTTACAGTGGGGTGTCTTCCAGTATAATCAGGTCGACTGAACTCGGGAAGAACAGCTCGGGAGTATAATCCTCGAGCCATAAATTGTCTGATGATTTTTTGTCACATTATGTTACATTGCTGCGTCTGAATTGGGGCGGCGGTTTTTACGTCTTTTTGGATCCTATGATAATAACAATTGCTATAACAGGAACTATTAAGGAATGACTTTACCGGTAGTAATTTGTGATGACTCTGCACTTGCCAGAAAGCAGATGGCCAGGGCCTTGCCAGTGCACTGGGATATACAACTGAGTTTTGCAACAAACGGGCAGGAAGCGATTGCGGCGATACAGCAAGGCAAAGCGGATCTCTTGTTTCTTGACCTCAATATGCCTGTAATGAACGGTTATGAAGTCCTGGAGATGATCAGAAAGCATGATCTGCCCACGCTGGTACTGGTCGTTTCTGGTGACATACAAGAAGAAGCCAGGCAACGTGTGATGAGTAAAGGCGCGCTCGATTTTATCCGCAAACCCGTCACCTCTGAGCAGATTCAGCAAATTTTGACGCGGTATGGTGTCTTCCAGGAAAACACGTCTACCGATCAACAACACACAAGCGCCCGGGAAGAGCAGCCTGCCCCCTCCTTCTTAGAGGCACTTCGTGAAGTAGTGAACGTGGCGATGGGCCAGGCAGGCAGTCACATGAGTGAATTGTTGGGTACATTCATCCAATTGCCCGTACCTGACGTGTTTTTGTGCACCTATGGTGAACTTGATCGCAAGTTGTCCTATGCATTTGACGACAAATTGAATGCGGAAAAATTTAGCGGCGTTTCCCATGGATTCAGCGGAAATGGGGTTGCTGGTGAAGGTATCCTGCTGCTTCAGAATAGCGACCTGTCGCGACTGCAGACTTTGATGCGCAACGACCTGCCGGAACAGAGTAATTCCCCTGCTGGCATACTCAGTGATTTGTCCGAGTTGCTTGTTGGCTCTTGCCTGAAGGGTATCAGTCATCAACTGGATATTGAGTTCAATCACAGTTACCCGGCATTGCTTGGCACAGAACAAGCTTTGCACGTGCTGTTGGACAATACGGATAAACAAGAAAAGATACTCGCTGTTTCAATCTCGTATCATCTGAGTTCGCCAGATATCCATTGCTACTTACTGCTGTTGTTTACGGCTGATTCTTTAGCCAGAATTCAATCACGTGTGGAATTGTTGGCATCGGAGCACGCCGGAGAGTTGTCATGAACAATGTTTCTGATTTGCATGATGATGTTCGCCAACAACATATCCTTTTTCAGCTGCTGCAAACTCTGGATAACGGTCTGATACTGTTAAACAGTCAGTATGAGGTTATGTTGTGGAATGGATTTATGGAAAACCACAGTGGCATACCTATCGGCGCAGCGCGTGGTAAATCGATTTTTGAACTGTTTCCAAATTTGCCGAAAATCTGGCTGACCAAAAAAATAGACTCAGTGTTCAGACTACAAATCAGGGCATTTTGCACCTGGGAAGAACACCCACGTCTATTTGAGTTTAAAAGTACACGTCCGCTAAGCGGCCACTCTTTGATGATGTATCAAAATGTGACCATGATTCCCTTATTGGGATTGGATAGCAAAGTCAGCCAGGTATGTCTGCAAATTTATGATGTGACTGAGATTGCAACCCGCAAAAAAGCCTTGGAGTCCGCAAATCTGTCTCTGCAGCGACTGAGCCGCACCGATCGACTTACGGGCATTAATAATCGAGGTTTTTGGGAGGAAAATCTGGAGCAAGAGTTTTTACGCTGCCATCGCAGTCATCGGCCAGCCTCTCTAATCATGCTGGACATTGATCACTTTAAACATTTTAACGACACGCATGGTCACAGTGCTGGCGATGAGGTGTTGCGCGCGGTCTCGAATCAGATCAAAAAATCCCAAAGAACAACGGATATTGCCGGTCGTTACGGCGGCGAAGAGTTCGCGATCATTTTGCCAGATACCGATGGCCAACAAGCGCTGGCGGTTGCAGAACGGTTAAAGCAGCAAATCAGTAAACTGCAGCTGGAATGGCAAAATCAGTTGCTCACTATCACCGTGAGTATGGGTATCAGTGAGTACAATCAGTCGATGTCGGTTTATCAGGAATGGATAGACCACGCGGACGCAGCCCTTTACAAAGCCAAAGCTGGCGGGCGTAATCTATGTGTCCTTGCAGACCCCTTTGCACAAAAGCAGTAAGGCCGTGAGCGCGCTATTGCAAACAGAACGGCGCGTGGGTTTGTTCAAGTCGCAGTAAAAACTGCTTGCAATCCAAACCCCCACCAAACCCGGTCAAGCTGCCATTGCTACCAATGACCCGGTGGCAGGGAATAACAATCGGCAGTGGGTTTTGGCCATTTGCGGCCCCGACTGCCCTGCTTGCCTCAGGTTTTCCGATGCTATTGGCAATGTCCCCGTAGCTGCAGGTGGCACCATAAGGAATTTTTTCCAGCGCTGACCAGACTGCTTGCTGAAAGTCGGTACCTTTGGGTGCCAACACTAAACTGAAATCAGTCAACTCACCGGCAAAGTACGCCGCCAGCTGTTGTTTTACGGGTTTAAACGCATCATTTCTGCGCATCCAGTCAGCTTCAGGAAGTCGCGCCGCCCGGCCAGTAGGAAAACTGATGAGATTGAGCGCTATGCCATCACCGGCCAGCAGCAAGCTGCCCACCGGTGACTCATAGTAGCTGTAGTACGTAACGCTCACGGTCAGCGAGTCTGCAGATCTTCTGCTAAAGCAACAGCTTTCGAAATTACGTATTGCAGAATGGCCTCAGTATCAGACTGATTGAGTTGTCCATCAAACGATACCATGCCGCCAGATGCCAATTCACCACGTAACACCACGCCATTCCAGGCATCGAGATTGTGCAGGCGCGCTGAGTAACGCAGGTCAGGGAACACCCCTGCGCCATCACTCGCCGCATTATTGCCGTGGCAAACGCTGCAGAATCGACCGTAAGCTTGCTCGCCTTGCGCCAGCATTTCATTATTGGCAATCAGCGGCGGAGGATTAAGCGCACGCTCCTCTGCTGTAATGACCTGCGTGGGCAACTGATGTGTGCCATTCAAGGCATACACAAGCAAACGTGAATTATTGCTGGACGCGCGTGTGGTGGAGCCAACAGCGCCTGGACCTGTTTGCGGTAAAGCGCGGGAACCCGCCAATACAGCAACATACTGCACACCATCAATCATGTAGGTAGATGGTGCAGCAACAGTGGATGACTGTGTAATAGCCGACCAAAGACGCTCGCCATCGGTGTCTCGATAGGCAACAAATTCACCAGCACCATTGCCTTGGAATACCAGACCACCTGCGGTAGAAACGACGCCAGCTGCATGGGTTGGTATCAATTGGGGTGCTCGCCATACTTCACGTTGCGCAACCGGATCCCAGGCCAGCAAGTAGGCTTGACGAACCGGAGCAGCCGCGCCGGCAGCGGCAACCAGTCGCGCGCCTTCAGCAAAGTCAGTACCGGTATTCCAGCCACGCTCCGAAACCACCATATCTGGTTGAGCAACATAACCCATGTTGTTTTCGGTCGCAGGCAGGTAAACAAGATTGGTTTTCTGACTGTAGGACATTGGGTGCCAGTTGTGACCACCTAACGGACCGGGTTGCACAATCATGGGCACGCCAGTGATGTTGTAACGTGCTTCAGGAATCTCGACGGGACGGCCTGTTTCCAGATCAACATGTGTCGCCCAGTTTACCGGGACAAATTTCTCTGCGGATAACAAACGCCCTGTCAGCGCATCGAGTACATAAAAGAAGCCGTTTTTCGGCGCCTGCATCACAACCCGACGGGTTTCCCCGCCTATGTCGAGATCGGCCACCACAATTTGTTGGGTGGCCGTATAGTCCCAGGTTTCCCCGGGGGTTGTCTGATAGTGCCATACGTAACTGCCGTCATCAGGATTGATGGCCACTATGGATGTCAGGAACAAGTTGTCGCCACCGCCAGGGCTGCGAAGCTCCTGGTTCCAGGGAGATCCGTTGCCGACACCGATATACATCAGGTGTGATTGTGGGTCATACGCCATGGAATCCCAGACCGTACCGCCCGCCCCCATCGCCCACCACTCACCGTTCCACGTGTCTGCAGCCCATTCCAACTCTGGCTGCTCGAAACCATCTGCTGGGTTGCCAGGTACTGTGTAAAAGCGCCATTGTTGTTCGCCGGTGGCGGCGTCATAGGCCGTGATATAGCCGCGAACGCCATATTCACCGCCGGCATTACCGATGACGACCTTACCATCCACAATACGAGGTACACCCGTTATCGTATAAGGCTTGGACTGATCAACAGTCACGACGCTCCAAAGCTCTTGACCGGTTTTGGCATCAAGTGCGATAAGCCGACCGTCCAGCGCGCCTACAAATACTTTGCCTTGCCAGACAGCTACCCCACGGTTGACCACGTCACAACAGGCGTCAACGCCGCGGGCACGATCTACTTCTGGGTCATAGGCCCAGAGCAACCGGCCGGTTTTTGCATCATATGCTTTGACCATACTCCAGGCGCTGGTGATATAGAGTGCGCCGTCAACCATCACAGGTGTTGCTTCCTGACCGCGACTGGTATCCAGATCGGCAGACCAGACCAAACCGAGTTGATTGACGTTTTCGGTATTGATTTGATCCAGCGGGCTGAAACGTTGTTCCCAATAATTTCGACCAGCAGCCATCCAGCTGCCAGGTTCGCTGTCGGCGTTGATCAGTCGCTGGCTATCAACTGCCGCTGCATAACTTGCCACCGATGCAACCGGTGCGGCGATGTTGGCCGAGGCCGCAGGTGCTTGTGTTGCAGCGGGTTGTTCTGCCGGGCCGCACGCAGCCAGCAGGATTGCGGCTGCAGCCAGCAATCCCAGGTTTTTGTTTTTTATCATATTTTTCTCCTGAGCATAGGTCTGAAATTCTTGATTTACCAAAACGATCTGTCTGACTTACTGCCTGATTTTGAATACAAGCACTGCATTGCCCGGCATTTGGCCGAATGTAGCATAACCTGTGCTGACAATCATGTAGTCGCCACTCAGTACCGGACCGGTTGCATCGATAGATCCGCCCTTTGCAGCCACCCCGTTGATAGTCTGGTAGTCCTGTACGGTGTTGTACTCCCAGATCAGTTCACCTGTCGCTGCGTCATGTGCAAACAGGTAGCCACTGAGTGAGCTCGCAATGATCATGCCTTCGGTACTTGTCACCGGGCCGGAATATGCGTCCATACACCCTTGAACATCAGGCATGCATCGTTCAGGGACGGGTGCGTACCAGAGCACATCACCTGTTTTCATATCGATGGCATGCAGTCCGGGCTGACGGGCGCTCCCGGCATCGTTTACGCCACCACGATCAGATACGGGTACATAAACGATGTCTCCAGAGAACGTCATACCCCAATGCACACCACCAAGCGCGCCACCACGACCAATCCGCGTTGACCACAACAGTTCACCTTGATTGTTTGGGTCAAGACCCACAACAACCGCGCCTTTAGTACCTGCTACGACGATGTCACGTCCATCCGACAGGGTTGTTGCAACAATGGGTGCGCCGATATCGACATCGGGACCTGCATTTGGGCAATTAGGGTGATTGCCACCCATAGCACATGCCATGGTGAATGCGTCATCCGCCATGGTTTGATGCATCCACTTGATCTCACCGGTCTGCATGTCAAAGGCAATCACGGCATCACTGCTGTCACTGGCTGGACGTGTGTAGTTTTGACCAGACCCTGCGTAAACAATGCCACGGGCAACATCCATGCTGGGTGCTTGCCAGATCGGCGCGCCTGACGGTGCCATCACTGGATTGCCTGCACTGTTGACGCCTACCTGTACGGACTCTTCCATGATGTAGGTGTGCCACACTTTTTCCCCGCTATTGAGGTCGAATGCCGCCACATTGCCACGGAAAGTACAGCAATGATGATCAGGCCTGCCCGCAGCACTGACTTCTGCTGACGATACCGGTACAAATATACGATCTCCGGTGACCACGGGTGATCCGGTGCTACGCGCAAATTGATGCGGATCCACTTCAGCCTGCCAGACAAGCTCGCCTGTGCTGGCATTTAAAACATGCAGGTCATTTGACGCGACGGCTACCACGGCGAGGTGTTCATTGCGCTGCTCTGACCACGCTATTGTGACGGCTGCGCGCACTTCCTGCGGCGCCTGATACGTCCAGTAGGCACAGCCGCTGGCAATATCCATGGCGTAGACAGTGCCCGTGGTGCTGCCCATGAACATGACATCATTGATCACACTGGGTTGGGCGCGCGCGGCGCTGGCGTTGTCCAGGCCAAATGCCCAGACCAGTTCAAGGTCTGCAATGCTATCTGCAGAGACGCGGGTTCCCTCAGAAGACTGAAAACGCGGGTTGCTGTCACCGTTGCCCCACCCGTTCCAGTTGCTGGCGAGACTTAAATTCAATGCGGGCATGGCTTGTTGGCAGCGCGCCAGACCAGCAATGGTATCAGCCTGCATGCGCGATCCGGTCAGGTGTTCTGCCAGTGCAACTTTCTGTTCACTGCTCAAGGACGCACCCTGAGGCGCCATTATGCCTTGTGTCAGCGCGTTAAAAACGCTGTTGGCAGTGTAGGTTGTTAGTGCATCGCGGCGCGGCGTTCGTTCATCAGTCGGCGCTGTGTGGCACATAGCGCAGTACTCATTGTAAAGACTTTCTCCGTCTAGGTTCTCTGCTGCATTGGAAAGCGGCATGACGGCGCTGGTCAGCAAACCAAGCAACAAGCCCAATTGTCTTTTCATGTAAAGCCACTCCTGAACACTGTCTTTCTGGGAAATGTGGGCTGACAACGCGCACCTGCACAAAGTGCTTCGCGCCTGTCAGGCGAGCGAGATGTTACCTGAAACAAGACTCAAAACGAACACTTGTTCAATCAGTATGCGACCGATGCCCAACCAGCTGCGCTGGCTGCATTCACGCCCTATAGTGTATAGTCTGCGCCATCAAAAACCCGATGCATCTGCGTCAGCCGACACAATGACAGATCGAGATATCAGATAGCTGATATTCAGGCAGGAGCTACTTATGCTGATCAGATTTCACCTGGATGCTCAGCAATATCTCATCCCTGCGCAGGATGACTTTACCAGCAAAACGCTGGGCGCAGCCCTGTGGCTGGATCTGGTCAACCCGGATGATGAAGAACGCGAATTGATGGAGAGTTTGCACAGCCAGCCATTGCCTGATACCGAAGATGTAGAGGAGATCGAGGCGTCCGCGCGTTCATACCAGGACGAAGCTGGTCTGCATGTGCACTCTTTATTTTTGCATAAAGTCGATGAGCGTCACCGTAATACCAGTGTCGCGTTTACGTTGACAGATACCCAATTAATCACGCTGCGTGAACGGGAGATTCCAGCGTTCAGACTGTTACGCATGAGGGCCAGGCGTCAACGCGGACTTGCTGAAGATCCGGTTGCAATTTTGCTCGCGCTGTTTGAGATCAAAATTGATGACCTTGCTGACACGCTGGAAGAAGTGTACACACAGCTGGAAGAGACCAGTAATCTGGTCTTGGAAGATAACGACAGCCCTATCGAAGATGCACTCGATGAGCTTGCACGACAGGAAGATACCAACGGCAAAGTTCGACTCTGCCTGATGGACACGCAGCGCGCCCTTAGCTTTTTGTTACGCCGTGGCAAGCTGTCAGCAGAGCATGCTGAAACGGCCCGGGAATTATTGAGGGACATTGACTCTTTGCTTCCGCATAACAGTTTTGTATTCGATAAAATCAACTTTCTGATGGATGCCGCGCAAGGTTTTATCAGCATCAAGCAAAGCCAGATCATCAAAATATTCTCCATCGCAGCAGTGGTGTTTCTGCCACCGACAGTGATCGCCAGTATCTATGGAATGAATTTTGATTTGATGCCCGAACTGCAATGGCAGCTTGGGTACCCATGGGCACTGGGTTTAATGTTCCTGTCAGGCGTTGCGCCGTATGTCTTTTTTAAGTTAAAAGGATGGTTGTAAGCCTTCAGTTGACTTAATCAGAAAAAGAGAGGCCGTGAGATGTCGAATGCCCTGCACACATTGATTAATCGCTCAGTGAATATCAGGGAAGGCGAAGGACCGGCCTTATTCCTGTCCGCTTTGTACTATTTTGTGCTTTTGTGTGCTTACTACATCATTCGCCCTATCCGTGATGATATGGGTGCTGCCGGTGGAGTGGAGAATCTTGCCTGGCTGTTTACCGGCACTCTGACCGGCATGATGATTCTGCACCCCATTTATTCCGCTTTTGTCAGCCGCATGCCGCGCCGCAAATTCATTGCGGTGGTCTATCGGTTTTTTATGGCACAACTGGTGGTGTTCTATATCCTGTTTCAGTCCTTGGATGGCGTCAGCGAGATTTGGGCAGGTCGCGTATTTTTTGTCTGGACCAGCGTTTTTAATCTGTTTGTGATTTCTGTTTTTTGGTCGCTGGTTAACGATGTTTTCAGACCTTCCCAAAGCAAACGGTTATTTGGCGTTATTGCGGTCGGTGGCACAGCTGGTGCTCTTGCGGGGTCTGCCATCACGTCGTTTTTGGCTGCGGGGCTGGGCGCGATCACATTACTGCTGGTGTCTGCTGTGTTGTTGGAAGTTGCAGCCTGGGTATCGCGTTATCTCAGCGACAATGAACAAAAACTGGCCCTGGCAGCGATTGCGGACGAAGCTGAAAAAAAAGATGCCGATATCCGGAATCTGGATGTGCCGGACGAATCTTTGGTCATACAACAGGTTAATACCAAACAAACAGAGTTGATTGGCGGTGGCACCCTGGATGGCGTTATGCATGTCCTGCGTTCACCTTACTTGCTGGGTATTGCAGCGCTGATGCTATTTTTCACAATTGTTTCTACGTATCTGTATTTTATGCAGATAGCGATAGTGAATGAGGCGTTTGGGGATGATCGTGTGGCGCGAACACAGTTATTTGCCAACCGGGATCTGGTCGTTAATGCCATCACCCTTGTTGTGCAGATGTTCCTGACCGGACGAATTTTGCGTTGGTTGGGAATCGGCGTCAGTCTCGCACTGTTGCCGGTCATCAGTTTTGCCGGTTTTGGACTTTTGGCTGTGGCGCCAGTACTGGCGGTGGTTATCGGGTTTGATGTTTTACGCCGGGCCGGAAATTTTGCAATTCAGCGACCTGCTCGCGAGTCGCTCTACACGGTTGTCTCCAGAACGGACAAATACAAAGCCAAGAATTTCAACGATACCTTTGTGTATCGGGTGGGTGATCAGTTAGGTGCCTGGTCATATACAGCGATGATGTATTTTGGTTTGGGTTTGACAGGACTCGCGCTGACGATGCTGCCGGTTTCGCTCATCTGGGTTTTTTTGGCAATGTGGCTGGGCAGACAATACCAGGAAAAAAACAAAGCAGCATTGTAACAACGAGAGGTGCTGCTGCGTTTGATTGCAGCAGCACCGGTGCCTGCTAGAAATCGATCACTCCTATCAGGGTGATGCTGTTTCTGCTTCTATCATCTTTCGTGTGTTGAAAACGGTCTACCAAGAGTTGAACCCTTTTGCCACGCGCAATCTGCCTGACAATTGCTGCACTAAATACCATTCCGGCACGGTCATTTATTGGGAATGCCATATTAGTATCAAACTCGTAGTCAAATGCCACTTCTCCAAATGCGCTCCAGAGACCGTCTTGAGATACATTTTGCGTGTAGTTCAATCCAGTGCGCACAAGTGACAAATGCTCAGTCCTGCCAAAAGGTTCGGTAGTGGGCTGACCGATACTATTGATGGCTGGCTCATGATGGTTTTGAATCATCTGAAGCGAATTGCTCCAACGCAAGACACTGCCTTCGGGTAACCAGGACAGCTGTGCTTTGGTATAGCGCGCCATCAATCCAGCCTGCAAGTATTGCCTTGTGTACTGCGCATCACGGGCGATATTCAACCTTCCCCCAGCCGTCTGCACATTGACTTCGCTGTCGCCTTTGTACATCAGGTAGTCGAATCTCACACCCGCCGACCAAGTTGGATTGATGACCAGGCCTGCATCAAATCTTGGGCCAAAGGTCTGGCCACGTGCACGTCCGTCGGCATATAAAACATCTGAACTGCTCTCTTCTGCTGCCAGTCCAATACCAAGGTAAGAGCCACTGCTGGGTGCGTATAACAATCCGAGATCAAGGCGATCGCTTTGACTACGAATCAGGCCCTCCTCTTCCCTACCGGCAAGTCTTACCATCACTCTTGCAAACAAGGGCCGTTCCATTGAATCGGCAATAGGAATCAAGGAGTCATTCTGCGCCGCCCAGCTATCTGTTCGTGAACGCATGTCAGACGGCGTTGGAGCGCCTGGTCTGCCCTGGCGCAATTGCCATACGCGATTTGCCGTTTGATAACTGACCACACGGTTGACGATTTCGCCCATGTCACCACCTGCAGAATAAAATCTGCGTAATGATGAATCGCCCATCGCTGCTGCCCATTGTCCCCGTACTTGTGGTGTCGCTGCCTGCGTCGCCGCTGGGACAATAATCGTTAGTGCCACGGCAATTGCTGCGGCCAATTTTCTTTTATTTGATTTCAACTGCAAGACAACGTCATCCCTAAAGTTTGCACAAAACCAGGCTACCAATCGAGTAGCCTGCACCAAATGAACAAAGCATTCCAATATCACCAGGCTGCATGTCTTTATGGTGCAAATTGAATGCAATGATAGACCCCGCGGAAGCCGTATTTGCATACCTGTCCAGCACAATGGGGGCTTCATCTGCTTCGGGCACTCTGCCCAGCAATTTCTTCGATATCAGATGATTCATGTTGATGTTTGCCTGGTGCAACCACCAGCGCCTGACATCCTGTGGAGTTTTTCCATGCAACGCCAGATGGCTTGACAAATGTTCTGCCGCCATAGGACAGACTTCTTTAAAGACTGAGCGCCCTTCTTGGTGGAAAAGTTTATCTGCGCCAAAAGGGTCGGAATCTGATGCGCGAGACATATAACCGAAGTTTGAGCGGATGTTGTTTGAAAACAGCGTTTTTGCCTGAGTGCCCAAGATCTCAAATTGTTGCTCACCTGTTGCTGTTTCAGCACGCTCTACGATGATCGCGGTGGCGACATCACCAAAAATAAAATGGCTATCGCGGTCGGTGTAGTTGATCTGTGGCGAAACCAGCTCAGGATTGATGACCAATACAGCGCGAGCCGAACCCGAGCTTACCATTTCCCACGCGCGATGCAGGGCAAATGTGGCTGCTGAACATGCAACAAGCATATCGAATCCAAAACCATCAATACCCAGAGCATCTTGTACTTCTATCGCGATGGCAGGATAGGCTCGTTCCGTATAGGCGCAGCTGACTATTACTGCATCGATATCCTGAGCTGTTTTTTTCGCTGCCTGCATAGCGCTGCGCGCCGCATGCAGGGCAATCTCTGCCTGATGACTCAGTTCGTCTTCTTTACGCTCCGGTATTAAAGGTCTCATGCGATTGACGTCGCAGATACCCTCTTTTACGTAGACATGACGCTGTTTTATGCCACTAGCCTTTTCAATGAACTCTGCGTCCGATTTTCCAACCGGTTTGAGCAGGCCTGACTCGATCTCAGATTGGTGTTCTGAATTAAATTTATCCGCGTACGCGTTAAGAGCGACAACCAGCTCTTCATTGGTAATTACATGATCAGGTGTCCACAGGCCTAGCCCACTTATCACTACCCGATCACTTGCCTGATGCAAGCGCATTGTTTTGTTCCTTCTCCCCGATTATGAAAAAACCTGCTGGCTTCAGTGAGCCGGCAAGCGTATCAATACACAATTCACATTATTCTTTTTTGGGTGTGTATTGTGGTTAAACTCATTCAATCAATAATAGCGCCGTAGGTCAGGGCTTTGAATGCTGCCCTGAGTGGCACCTGAACGTTCATATGCTGAATCATGACAATTCCTACCAGTTCTTCGACAGGATCAATCCAGAAAATTGTGCCAGCCGCGCCGCCCCAGTAGTACTCTCCGGCAGAACCATTGCCACCTGCCGCCGTAGGGTCTTCGATAACAGCAAAACCAAGGCCAAAACCGGTGCCACGTGCCATGCCGGGCAATTCATCCGGACTGTGTTGACCGGCGGTGCCAAAGATGCCGCCCAGATGATTCTGAGTCATAAAGTCGAGTGTTTTACTGCCGATGATGCGTTGTCCATCCAGTTCACCACCGTTTATGACCATCTGGCTGAAGCGCATGTAGTCCTCAGCGGTGGACAATAGACCGCCGCCGCCGGATTCAAAAGTTTGTCGGTTAACAAAGTTGCTGCCCTCTACCCTGTCACTGACTTCCAGTTGACCGGACTGAGCGTTAAATGTGTGGTTTGTACCAAAGCGCGCGAGTTTTTCAGCAGGTACCTGAAAGAAGGTATCGTCCATCTGCAATGGATCAAAAATGCGCTGCTCAAAAAATGCCCCCAGCGTCTGGCCCGATACAGCTTCCACCAGTGCACCTAGCACATCGGTAGCCACGCTGTAGTGGAACCGCGTGCCAGGCTGATATTGCAAGGGTATGGTGCCGAGCCTCTCAATAAAGGTCGAGTTGTCTGGGCTGGTCATCACACCAGCGTCGCGGTACTGCCGGTCTACCAACGTGTCCCCGAATACCCCGTAAGTCAAGCCAGCGGTGTGTGTCATCAACATTTGAACGGTCATAGGCCTGGTCGGGGCAAGCAGCGCGCCCCCCGGACCGGCAACACGCACGTCTTTGAATGCCGGCAAATACTTTTCTACCGGGTCAGTCAATTGAAGTTTGCCTTCTTCATAAAGCATCATGACTGCCAGCGTAGTAATTGGCTTGGTCATCGAGTAAATGCGGAAGATGCTGTCTTTTGCTACCGACTGACCAGTTTCTCTATTATGGACGCCGTACTCTTCAAAATGGACAATCTCACCTTTTCTCGCCACCATGCTCACCACGCCCACTAACTGGCCGTCATCAACATAGCGTTTTAAAGCCGGGGCGATTCGATCCAGTCTTTCCGATGACATGCCGACTGATTCAGGTGTTGCGTATGAAAGGTTGTCCGCCCAGGCCTGCACAGAAAACATGGCTGCCATCGCTGCTGACAGGTAAGCCGAGCGTAAAAGATTTATTTTCATTATAAAAGGAGCCTCCCCAGCTCTAAAAATCAACTGTCCGGATGATAACTCAGTGCACCTGATAATGTAATACCGCATTCCAGCAACGCTAAGCATTTGTTTTAAAGGACAATAAAAATAACAAACCGCATCAAGAGGTATGTCTGCCAACTGGCTGTCCGAAGGTGGATGACGTAGGAAGTGTATACCCCAGATGCACGGAAACAATTGATCTTGCTGAAAAATATAAGTTGACTTATCTCGTTCCTGCTGTAGACTCCTCGGCAAGCCATAAAACCGGCTATATTTATGTAAGCAATACGAAGTGCCGCAATTAGACCCTCGTCCTGTATTTCATATTTGTAATCGTATTTTTTGCTTGCCGCCGCTGTAACATTACAGCGACGTGATCGTAACTTTTTAGTAATTTATTTTTAAGGAATGGCAATATGTCAAATACAGTGACCGGTCAGGTTAAATTTTTCAACGAATCAAAAGGTTTTGGTTTCATCCAGCAGGACGGCGGCGCAGATGTATTCGTACATTACAGCGCAATCAAGTCCAGCGGTTTCAAAACCCTGGCTGAAGGTCAGCGCGTAGAATTCACCGTCACCAAGGGCGCAAAAGGCCTGCAGGCGGAAAACGTTGTAGGTCTGTAATTACAGCCTGACAGCTTAAAAGGGCCCTGGCATTTAACGATGCCGGGGCTTTTTTTTGCCTGATGATTTCATACATCCCACTAAAGCTTTTGCCGCCGGAGTCGATATTTCTAACAGTCAAAATACATGGAGCACTGTTATGGCTTTTTTTACAAATCACAAAAAACTATTAGAAGACTGTGAAGCCAAGGCCGAACGAGTGCAGCAGGATCTGTCATCTGCTCTTCAAGAGCGTGACAATAAAATCCATAAACTGAATTTGGAAATTGAACAACTTGGGCATGCCAGTCACCGCCCTGCCATGCTGCTGGGAAGCCGGCAGATTGGCGATCCCTTGATTCAGGCAGTTAGAGAGTCTTTAGCTGGTAA